>JAYSVR010000042.1:0-27848 GCA_043718445.1 Acidobacteriota bacterium
GCTGGCGAAGTTGAATCTGGCACGGCGCAGAGCATAGCACCGCTCTCATAAGGTGTCAGTAGCCCGCACGTAAGCAGAGTAAAAAGTTGAAGCGCATTCCATTGCGCTGCAAAGCAGCGAAAACAAAGCGTGTAAATCCCACCAGCGGAAGCTGGTGGATGGTTAAAGTCCAGGCTTCGCGGCGTAGTTCGTATTTTAACGATCCCCCAGTTACCGCTGGTGGGATTGCCAGCATCCTTTGAAAAAAAGAGAAGGCTGCGTAGACTGCCGCTGTCTCATTCGCCGCTTCATCTTGCGGCGAATAACGCCCAACGCAATCACACTTGGTTTGCTTTCACTTTCTGATTCGGTCAACTGATTTGATGAAAACGCGCTCGCCCTGGCTCACACTGATTTCGTTGGTCGCAGGCGGCGCGCTTTTCTATTTCGTCATTCGCCAAACGGGTACGCGCGAATTGTGGCTGCGGCTCTCTCAGCTTGATGCACGCTTTCTCTGGTTGTTATTGGTTTCGGGGCTGCGTCCGTTATTGCGCGCGGCGGCGTGGTGGCACTGCCTGCCGCAGTCTGAACGGCACGGAGCCTTTATCCCGCTGTGGCGCGCACGATTGATCGGCGACGCCGTAGGTAACGTGACTACCGCCGGGCCGTTGTTGGCCGAACCCGCGCGCTTGCTGGCTTTGAGCGGAAAGCTGCCAATGACGACGGCGACGGCTTCGTTGTCGTTAGAGTTTTTGAGTTACTTCCTTTCAGCGTGTCTGGTGATGTTCGCCGGATTGCTGGCGCTGTTGACGCAATTCGCCTTGAACGCTTCGTTGCGGCTGGCGAGCGCCGTGTCGTTGTTGCTGCTGGCGGCTGTCATCGTATTCATCCTGTTCATCGTCTGGCGGCGCTGGTCGTTCGTCAGCGGCTTGCAACTCGTCGCCGAACGCCTCAGCGTGTGGCAAGGTTTCAGCGACGAATTTCAAACCCGGCTGCATCACCAATTCGGCAAGCTGCATAAGATCGAACAACACACCTTTGATTTCGCGCGCCACTATCCGCGCGATTTCGCGACGGTGTGTTGGTGCGAAGCGGGCTTTCACCTGTTGGGCGTGATCGAAATCGCGCTGACGCTCTGGCTGATGGGTACGGCGACGGGTTGGTTCGCCGCCTTCATCTTTGAATCGGTGAATCGCCTCATCAACGTCGCGTTTGCTTTCGTACCGATCAAGCTCGGCGTAGACGAAGCGGGTACGGCGTTGCTCGCGCAGGTGTTAGGTTTCAGTTCGTTGACCGGCGTCACGCTCGCCGTTTATCGCAAGCTGCGCGTATTGTTTTGGACGGCCATCGGATTGTTGCTGCTATTGGCGCGGCGCAGCTTTTGGAGTGCTGCGGCTTGACGCAGCTTTGTTATTCACCTTGCGAGACAAACTGATTGACCATCGCCAAAGCTTTCAGATTTCAGCATCGGCAAGTTTCACCATCGGGCTAAACCATCAATGGGCATAACAAAGCTGCGTCAAGCCGCAGCACTCCAAAGGGCGCTCGCCATCGTCATCGTTGCGGTGACCTGCACGACCTTCAACGGCGGCATCAGCATCGGCGCATCCAACCACGCAGGCTTGCTGCCCGTCGTGCGCCGCATTCTCGATCCCAACTATTTGCCGAACGATTTCAACATCGGCTTGCGGCTTTATCACCATCGGACGTTTGCCTATTTGCTGGCGGGCTTGTCGTCATTGTTTGGGGAAGATTTTGCCGTCATCACGCTGCACGGCATCGGAGCGTTGTTGATGGCGACGGCGCTTTGGTATTTGTGCGCGACGTTGCGGCTTTCGTCATTGAGCTATCTAGCGTTGGGCGCAGCGTTGGCTACGGGCTTTTTGTGGACGGGCTGGGGATTGGAAGAAAACGATTTCATCGGCAACCCTGAAATCCAGCCGCCGATTTTCGCGCATTCGTTCGCGTTGTTTGCCGCAGCGTTGTTGATGCAACGGCGCTATCAACTCGCAGCGTTTTGCGCGGGCTGTGTGGTTTTTTTCCACCTGCAAATCGGTGTGATCGTGACGTTGATGATGGCACCGCTTTTCGTAGGGCAGGTTCTTAACCTGCCCTACCGATTGAGGAATTTCTTCAAACTGGCGGGGTGCTATTTGTTACCAGCGCTGCCAGCGCTCTTTCACTTGTTTGGCATGCTGCAACGCGGTTTGTTCAAACCAGCGGCGAGCGCAGTGACGTTGGCTGATTACATAGACTTTCGGCATCCGCATCATTTCGCCTTGATATCGCCGACGCACGCGCTCTGGGTCGTAGCGCATCTCATCATCTTGTCTTCGCTGTGGCTGTGGTTGCGCAAACGCAAAGACGCAATGACGCACGCTGTGTCAGTGATGACGATGATGAGCCTGTCGCTCATCGCATTGTCTTTGCTGCATTTTGCCGACTATTACCTGATGCGTCAGGGCAAATTTGCCAACCTGCAAAGCATTCGCGTCAGCCCATTGATTACCGTGTTCGGAACGACGGCCTTGCTCATTTGGTTAGAGCATGTAGTACCGGCTTCAGCCGGAATGTCTCGGTGGCAAATAACATGGTTGAAGCGCGAGCGATTCCGGCTGAAGCCGGTACTACATGCCCTGATGATCGCAACCGCTTTCTTCTGGGGCTATCGCGGAACGCAACATCCCGACGCGCGCTTTCATTTCGGCGTGACGCGTTATCGTGACGTGAGCGACAAGCGCGGAGCGCGCAAGCAATGGATTGACGTGTGCAACTGGATTCGCGCGCATGGCGCACGCGATACGGTTTATTTGACGCCGCCCGCTTATGACGGCTTCACTTCGCTGACCGATCGCTCTAACGTAGTCGAGTTCAAAATCAATCCTGACGGCGCGCTGCATTTGAGCGAATGGTACGAACGGTTGAGCGATGTGACTGGCAACAGGTTGCCGCGCGAACGCGGACTCGATAACCGCGAACCGTTGAATAAGGCTTACGCGGCGCTTGACGCAGAACAGTTCATCGCACTGGCAAACAAATACCGCGCCGCTTTCGCCATCGTACCGAAAAACGCCAAGCTGCCTTTCACAACGCTTTATGAAAACGAACGCTTCAAATTGGTGAAGCTCGTGTCTGAAGCCCGACCGTAAGCGAGGGCTATTTTCTTGTATGCAAAAACGTAACGCTGCGATTTCTTTTATTCTCATCACCGTGCTGATTGACATGGTCGGTATCGGGCTGATCATTCCCGTCTTGCCCAAACTCGTCACGCAACTTTATGGCGGCAACCTGAGCGAAGGCTCGCATGTCTTCGGCTGGTTCATCGCCGTTTATGCGCTGATGCAATTTGTTTGTTCACCCATCATCGGCAAGTTGAGCGACGCATACGGACGCCGCCCTGTGTTGCTGATCTCGCTTTTGGGCGCGGGGTTGGATTACGTGTTTATGGCGTTTGCGCCTACGTGGGAGTGGTTGTTTGTGGGGCGCGTGATTGCGGGCATCACGGGCGCGAACATCACGACGGCGAATGCTTACATCGCCGACATCAGCACGCCTGAGAACCGCGCGAAAAACTTCGGACTCATCGGCGCGTGTTTCGGCATCGGCTTCATTCTCGGCCCGGTGTTGGGCGGCTTGCTCGGACAATACAATCAACGCTTGCCCTTTCTCGTGACGGCGGCGCTTTCGTTGTTGAACTGGTTGTATGGCTTGCTCGTCCTGCCCGAATCGCTCGCGCCAGAAAATCGCCGCGCGTTTACTTGGGCCAATACGAATCCGTTTTCAGCCTTTCACGGCTTGCGCAAGTTTCCGCTGGTGTTCGGACTGGTGGCTACGTTTTTGTGCGAACGCATTGCGCACGACGTGCTGCCCGCGACCTGGGTGTTGTATACGACCTGGCGTTTCAACTGGTCGGAACGCGACAACGGCCTTTCACTCGCGCTGGTCGGGGTGATGTACGCAATCATCTCAGGCGGTTTCACCGGCAAGATCGTCGCCGCGCTCGGCGAAAAACGCGCGGCGGTTTATGGGCTGTGTTTGGGCGCGCTGACCTTTGTCGGCTACGGTTTGGCGACGCATGGCTGGATGTTGCTGGCGCTGATCGTGCTGGGCAGTCTCGGCAGCGTAGCCATGCCGGCCTTGCAAACGATCATCACGAAACATACGCCGGCTGACCAACAGGGCACGGTGCAAGGTGCGCTCACCAGCATTCACAGCCTCGCGGCGATTATCGGGCCGCTGGTGGCGACCGGCTTGTTCGGCTATTTCACTTCGTCGCAAGCCGCGTGGCAGTTGCCCGGCGCGGCTTTTCTCGCAGGCGCATTGTTGATTTTGTTAGGCGCGCTGAATGCCTTTCGCGTCTTGCATCGTGTAGCCGCTGACGAAACGGTTACGGCATAACTTGATGGAGGTTCCCGATGATTCGTTTTTCACTGTTGCTGATGTTTGTCTTCACGTTGACGGTTTCTGCCCAACGGCTCGAATTCGCGCCCGGTGCGACTTACGACCAACGTCTTCCCACGTTGAAGCAAGTCACGGGCTTTGCGTTGGGCGAACACGTCACGCCGCCCGAAGAAATCACGCAGTATCTGAAAGCACTGCAAGCCGCCGCGCCCGAACGCACGCGGTTGATTGAGTATGCACGCACGTGGGAAGGCCGTCCGTTGTACGCCTTGATAATCGCCAGCCCGGAAAACGCCGCGCGCTTCGATGCGATTCAAAGCGGAATGCAGCAACTCGCGCATCCGCAAAAGCTCTCAGCCACTGAAGCCGAAAAGCTCGTCCGCGAATTGCCCTTGATCGTAGCCCTGATGCACGGCGTTCACGGCAATGAAATTTCGAGCGGCGAGGCGGCGCTGGCCGAAGCCTATCACTTGCTCGCCGCGACCAATGACGACAACGTCAAAACGATTTTGGCGAATTGCGTAGTCCTGATTGATCCGATGCAAAACCCTGACGGACGCGCGCGCTTCGTTTATCAAAACCTGTTGGGACGCGCCGCTTCGCCCGATGCCGAACCCGCCGCTGCCGAACATGACGAACCCTGGCCGGGCGGACGCAGCAATCATTATCTGTTTGATCTCAACCGCGATTGGTTTGTGCAAACCCAACCCGAATCGCAAGGCCGCACCAAACTCTTGCGCGAATGGCCTGCGCAAGTGGCGATTGACTTGCACGAGATGGGCGGCGATTCGACTTATTACTTTCCGCCCGCGTCGCAGCCATACAACCCTTATCTGACCAAAGCGCAATTGGACTGGTATGAATCGTTCGGCAAGGCCAACGCTGCGCGCTTTGACGAACGCGGCTTCGCTTATTTCAACCGCGAAGTTTTCGATGCGTTTTATCCCGGTTACGGCGTGTCGTGGCCTTCGGCGCAAGGCGCGTTGGGGATGACCTTTGAAATGGCTTCGGCGCGCGGACTGTTGCTGCGGCGTGTTGATGGCACGTCGCTGACTTATCTCGACGGAGCCGTGCGCCATTTCACTTCAGCGATGACGACGGCTTTGATGGGCGCGAAAAACCGCGAACGTTTGTTGCGCGACTTTCTCGCCTTTCGCCGCACAGCGGGCGAAGGCGCGACGAAGGCTTACATCCTCGTACCTGGAGGCGACACTGCGCACGCCGAACGGTTGGCAAAACTTTTGATAGACAATGACATCACCGTTCAACGCGCCAACGAAGGTTTCAGCATCGGCGCGCGCAACATCGCCGCCGGAGCTTTCATCATCCCCTTGCCGCAACCCGGCGGAATGCTCGCGCGCAACTTGCTCGACCAGAACGTGGCGCTCAACGCTGAGTTCATGCAACAACAAGAAGCGCGCCGCCAGCGCCGCTTGCCCGATCAGATTTATGACATCACGGCTTGGAATCTGCCGCTGATGCACGATGTCGAATGCCTAACCGCTGAACGCGCGCTGACCGTCAAAGCCACTGAACTAAGAAGCGATGACTTGGCGAACCCGTTGCGCGTTGAGCCGTTGGCAAAAGCGATTGTTGGTTATGCGTTGCCGTGGAATGCAACCAGCGCCGCCGTCGTACTCGAAGCCTTGCATCAAGGCATGTTTATAGAGTTTCTCGCGCCTTCGTTCACCATCGCCGGACGCAAATTCGAGCGCGGCACGGCATTTTTGCGCAAGGCTGAAAACGCATCGGACATGCCCGAAAAGCTCAATGCGATTGCCGCGCGGCATCATGCCGAAATCATCACGCTCAACTCGGCCTTCATTGACGAAGGCGTTTCGCTCGGCAGCAATCAAACGATGACCCTCAAGACGCCGCGCGTGTTGTTGGCGTGGGACGCGCCTGCTTCGAGCTTGTCGGCGGGCTGGGCGCGTTATGTGTTAGAGCGTCGCTTTGCTCAAAGCGTAACGGCGGTGCGTGTGAGTTCGCTGGCGCGCGTTGATTGGCGGCGTTACGACGTGATCGTATTGCCGAGCGGCAATTACGCGACGGCTTTGAATGCCGACGTAATTCGTCGTTTGAAAGACTGGATGAACGCAGGCGGCACGCTTATCACGGTGAGCGAGGCTTCGCGTTGGGCTGCGCTCGAGGCGACGGGCTTGCTCGACACGCGCACCGAGATGCGCGACGGCAAAGCGCCGAATGAAGCAGCCGAGAAACCGCCCGTGACGCAAACGTTCTTTTACGACAAGGCGATTCAGCCGTTGCGCGAAGCCCCTGAGAATACGCCCGGCGCGTTGTTGCGCGTGAAACTCGACGAAGACCACTGGCTTTCGTCAGGCACTGACGGCGAAGTGCAAGCCCTCGTCGAAGGTACGCGCGTATTCACCCCGATCAAACTCGACAAAGGTCGCAACGTAGGCATTTACGGTACGCCGAATAACTTGTTGGCTTCCGGTTTCATGTGGCCTGACTCTGCGAAACAGTTACCGCAAAAATCCTTTCTGATTCATCAACCTTACGGACAAGGCCACTTGATTGCTTTCGCCGAAGACCCGAACTATCGGGCTTATGTCGAGGGTACGATCTTTTTGTTTATCAATGCGGTGTTATTAGGTGCGGCGTATTAAGTTTGGCTTGCGATAACAAAATCAAAGAGAGGTTTATTCAGAGAAACCATTGAGTATGGGAAATCACCATTGTTCATTATCAATTTTCCATTGCTGGACAGAAGGGATGCTGTTGAATGCTTACCTCTGACTAAGAATGGAGAATTGATAATGGACAATGGCCTGCCTACATACTTGCCGGATCCGATATAGCCTGCGCCGAGATATTATTCGTTTATTTAAGGAGCACTCATGCGAGTCACACCCAGTGAAGGTTACAGCATCACGTTACGTCTCAAGCTGGCTAACAAGCCTGGCACGTTAGGTCGCGTTACGTCGGCGATTGGCGCGGCGGGCGGCAACATAGGCGCGATAGACATTGCCGAAGTCGGCAACAATCAGATCGTACGCGACATCACGGTCGCGGCGGGCAACGATACGCATGCGCGTGAGATCGTCGAAATCGTCAAGGCCGTAGACGGCGTGACTTTCATCAACGTCTCTGACCGCACCTTTCTGCTGCACCTTGGCGGCAAGATCGAAGTCAAAAGCAAGATACCGATTCAAACGCGCGCCGATCTGTCGCGGGCTTATACGCCGGGCGTCGCGCGCGTATGCATGGCGATTGCCGAAGACAAAAGCAAAGTTTTCAACTTGACGATCAAACGCAATACGGTCGCCGTGGTGACCGATGGCAGCGCGGTGTTGGGGCTGGGCAACATCGGGCCTGAAGCCGCAATGCCGGTGATGGAAGGCAAGGCGATGTTGTTCAAAGAATTCGCAGGCATTGATGCGTTTCCGATTTGTCTGGCGACGCAAGACACCGAAGAAATCATTCGTACGGTCAAAGCCATTGCTCCGGGTTTTGGCGGCATCAATCTCGAAGACATCGCCGCGCCGCGTTGTTTTGAAATCGAAGCCCGCCTGCGCGCGGAACTAGACATCCCGGTCTTTCACGATGATCAGCACGGCACAGCGGTTGTCGTTTTGGCCGCCGCAATCAATGCGCTCAAGGTCGTCAGCAAAGACATCACCCAAATCAAAGTCGTAGTCAGCGGCGCGGGCGCGGCGGGCACGGCGTGCGCGAAGATGTTGTGGAATGCGGGCGTACGCAATTTGATTGGCTGCGACATTCACGGTGTCATCCATCATGAACGCACCGTTGGTATGAATGAAGGCACGCGCTGGTGGGTTGAGAATACGAACAAAGAAAACCTGACAGGTACGATTCACGATGTGATTGACGGCGCTGATTTGTTTCTCGGCGTGTCTGCGCCGGGCGTACTCAAAGCTGAAGACCTGCAACACATGGCGCGTGACCCCATCGTCTTTGCGCTGGCGAATCCTACGCCTGAGATCATGCCGGAAGAGGCCGAACCTTATGCGACAGTGATTGCGACGGGGCGTTCTGACTATCCGAACCAGATCAATAACGTATTGTGTTTTCCCGGTATCTTTCGCGGCGCGCTTGATGCGCGTGCGACTGAAATCAATGAAGACATGAAACTCGCCGCCGCTTATGCCATCGCCAACATCATCAACGACGACGAAGTCGCGGCGGATTACATCATTCCTTCGGTCTTCAATCGGCGCGTAGCTCCAGCCGTCGCGGCGGCGGTCGAAGAAGCTGCGCGCCGCACCGGCATCGCGCGACGTGATCGCCGCAACCTTGAGTAAATCAGTTTTTGATGGGCGGCATGATCAGCTTTTCTTTTTCGCTGGTCGTGCCGAATTTTTGATAGTTCGTGAACTCAAAAAACACGTCCCAATTTAAGTCGAATAACGCTGAAGCATCGCCTGCCGCATTCATACGAATTACTGACGGAAACCATTCGCTCGTCGCCAGTTTGGTTTGTTGATAAACGATCTTCGGCGCTTTGCTGACGGGCAGCGGCGTTCCTTTTTTGTCGAGACCGGGGAACTGGTTATAAGCCTCCATTCGCACTAACACTTTGTCAGCCGCATCAATCCACAACGTACCCATCATTCGCTGCACATAAGCCGTAACCATCGGCAAGTCTGCGTCGCCGCGCGGTGTGAAATCGAGCGCGATTGTTTCGCGCCCGTTGAGCATTTCGAGACGCGGGTCGTGAAACTCGCAGGCGCGCAAAATCGCAATCGGATCAATCAACAGGCTGGCGTTGCGGTTGCGATAACTGCCGTTTACCAACGCCGTGACATAAGGCGGTAGGCTTGGAGGCGTTTGATCGGCGGCTTCGGCAGCGAGGGCTTCGCCGGTGCGTTTGCGCGCAGCCGTAACGGTTTCTTCATACAACGGCTTGGCATTCGTGGCGTAATGAATCAGCACGTGCCGCCCGCGTACCGGATAGGCTTCGTAATCGAAAAATTCTTCGTGCGTGGGCTTGCCTAAATTTTTTTGGTCGTTGCTCAACGTATAAATCGCTTTGCGCAAGTTGTAACCGTAATCAAGCAAGCGTTGTTGCAAGGCCGTGCCGTTGCTTTCGGTTTCACTGATTAACTCAGCGACGTTTACTGCGGCTGCCATTGACGAAGCTCCATTGGGTTGCGGCTCGCTTGCCGCCATCACGACTTTGCTCAAGGCCACAGGTTGAATCAACGACGGAGTGGTTTCGCTGGCTTTGATTTCTCGCTCGCTGGCTTCAGTGGCTTTCAATTCAACTTCGGCGACCACCGCCAACGCGTTGCTGGCGGTGTCGGCGGGCAGCTTTGGATTGTTGACTTTGAACACGAGGGTTTCACTAGCCTGTTTCTCGTTTTGTTGAATGATGGCGCGCATTTCGTATGGGCTGGTAATGAATCCTTCCGCCGGCAGATTGAATAAAAACGGGACTTGGCCGCGTAAATCAGGCTTGGGCAATTCCATCACCTGGCGCGCGACGCGTTGGCCGTGTTGCCATATTTCGAATGTGAATTTCGGCGGCACGAGCGTGCCGGGCGTAACGAAGATGTTGCAGAAGAAGGAAAGTTTTTGAATGGCAGCCGCGTCTACGGTTTCGGCAAATAACGGTGTCAATTTGCCCTGCGGAATCGTGAGCGGCTTATCGTCAGAAAAAGTTTGCGACGTATACGGTTCTAAATTCTTGACGAGAAACAGGCTGCTGATGGCAAAGGCAGGATTGGCCTCACGCACTGCCAGCGGCTGTTTTTGCACGCTCGTCTTGTTTTCGATGAAATCGTGAACGACGGTTTCGACAGTGAACTCGCCCGTGGGCAGCGTCACGTTTTCTGAAAAAGCCAGCTTGCCGCGTTTCAAACTTTCGAGCCGTTCGAGCTTGCCTGAGATCGGGTAATTCTGACTGATACGTTGCACGACTTTGCCTTCAGCGTCTTTGAACAGTGCGAGAATCGCCACGTGCAACTCATATTGTTTTTTGGCTCGATCAATTCTGAAACCAAGTTCGGTGAACGCTGTGTCTACGACCAATAAATGACGGACGCCTTCAGCGACGGGTTTGAAATGCAGTACGCCTGCGCTGTGCGTGAAATCGTGCGGCGGCGGCGCGGCATTGACGGCGGCGAGCGCGAGCATTTCGTGGGGCATGACGAGCTTGCCGTCCACGGCGGGTATGGCGAAATAACCGCTGCGCGCTTGCACTTTCATATCAGGACGTTTGACGACGACTTTCACTTCGCGGAAGCGGCCATCCTGCTTTTCATTGCTCGGCGCATAAGTCAGCGCGTAATAAGCGCCGAGTTCTTCGGCTACGCGGCGCAAGGGGTTCACGAGGTCGTTGGTGTTGGTGACGCTGAATCCGCCGGTGCCCGATGCGAGTTCGCCCAGCGTGCCGCGTGTGTTCATGCGAAGCGCCATTTCAGCATTTTCAGAAGAGAGAAACGAACCCGCTGAAACCGCGCCGGTTCGCTGTGCTTCCTGACTGCCCGCGATGGCTTGCGCGAGTTTTTCTTTGGCGCGCGTCGTGTCTTCTGACAAATCAAGGCCGCGCGCGTCGAGCGTATAAATGCTGACGTTGTTTTGATTGGCTTCGCTGATGGCGGTGCGCAACAGCGGCACGAGATTGGGGGGCACGATCATGCCGTTCGAGTAATAAAGCACTGTCTTGCGTCCGACCAATTGTTTTTGCTGGCGCACCAGATTGATCAATGCTCCGACCGAAGCGCGCGCTTGCATATCGAGTTGCGCAGCTTCGATGGTGCGAATGGTGTTGAGCGTGATTTGCGCCATCGCTTTGTCAACGGGACTGCCCGCCGGTACGCCAGATGGCGCGAGTCCAGCCAATGCGGTGGCAGAGGGCGTGTTGGATGTGTCGGTCGTCGTGGCTTGTGCGGGCGCTCCGGCAGGCGGCCCGAAGTCCGCGCTTTTGGCGACGAGTTCGAGTTGCTCGACGATTTGTTTAGACATGCCAGGGAAGCGATTGTCAGCCCGCCGCGCCATCAGTTCGATGGCCTGTCGCAATTTCTCACGGTCATTGGTGAACGGCTGAATCAGATGAAAGCCGAGGTTCACGGCATAGATGGCGACGAAAGTGTTTTGCGGCAATAGTTGAAAAAACTCGTTGGCTGATTCGCGCGCCAGTCGCCGTCCGTTGTTATCCAGGTTGTCGAAAACCATCGTCACCAGGTTGATGGGCTTGGCCGGATCGTAAGGTTGAGAGGCAGTTGATTTGGCTTCGTTGTTTTTGTTTGCACCCGCGTTGGAATTGGCTTCAAGTAAACGAAAAGACGCCAACGTCTGTCGTGCGTTGTCCTCGTAAACTTCGATTTCTTCGGGACGCAAATCGCGCACGGGGCGTCCGCGTTTGTCGCGCACGACGACATCGAGCAGCACTTCGTTAGAGCCAATGCGGATGCTTTGATTGTTGGTTTCTTGGCGCGCGGGCGCAGTTTGCTGCTGCCCGCTTACGCTTGGTAACACCGTCAGCACGAAGCCGACCGCGACGAGTAATGTTAGTGACACAAACAAACGATAAAACATAGACCGATCCTGCTTTGAATAAACTTGCACTTACTTTGATTCATTGATTTGGCTGAGGCGTGAATTAAGCGAATCGCATCATAGGCTTTGCCTTACCCATTCCCAAACGATTCGGCCAACCAAAGCCAATATATTTGACCCGTGCGGCACGCCTGCCTATGCTGCGGCTCTCTATCCCAAAAGTTCAATTGATCGAAAAGGAACCATTATGAAGTTCGTTCGCCTTTGCGCATACGCGCTGGCTTTCATTCTTACCGTATCTGGTATTGCTTCAGCCCAGGCAAAAAAACGGAGGCCCCTGCCCGCCAAACCAACGGCAAAAGACGCGCCGATTGCCAACGAAACGGCGAAGTTGCGCGCGGCGGTCAAAGCCAATCCGAATGATGCGACCGCGCATAACGCGTTGGGTTTGGCTTTAGCCAAAAGCGGCGATTTGAAAAGCGCGGCGTTTGAATTCAACGAAGCCCTACGACTCAAAGCCGATTACGTCGAAGCGCACACGAATCTGGGCCTCGCGCTCGAACGACAAGCCGACTTCCCCAATGCGCTCGCGGCGTTTCGCCGTGCGGCGGAACTCGCGCCGAACGATGCTGAGTTGCACGTTTCGATAGCTTCGATTTTGACACGTACGCAAAACCTGGAAGGCGCGATTGATGAACTGAAGCTGGCGGCGAAGCTCAATCCGAACGCGCCTGAAACGCGCAGCAACCTCGGTTTTTTGTTAGCGCAAAAAGGCGACTTGAAAAGTTCGATTGTGGAATTTGAAGCTGCGGTCAAACTCAAACCCGATCTGGCCGAAGCGCATTATTTTATCGGTACGGCGCAAGCCTTGATGCGCGAATGGCCTGATGCTGTTGCGGCTTTGCGGCAAGCGGTCATTCTGAAACCGCGCTGGCCCGAAGCCGTAACGAGTTTGGGTACTGCGTTGCGTGAGGTCGGTGAATATGACGAAGCCGTCAAGGTCTTGCGCGCAGCCATTCAACTCAAGGCAGGCCAGACCGAAGCGCACAACAACCTCGGCCTGACTTATCTGCAAGCACGTCGTTATGACGAAGCGTTGGCCGAATTCCGCGCGGCGCTGAAACTCAATAACAATAACGATACGGCGCGGCTGAATATCGGGCTGACGCTCTTTCAAAAAGGCGACATCGAAGCCGCCATCGCCGCCTATCAAGACTTGCTCAAACGCGACGAAGAGAGCGTCGAAGCGCATTACAATCTGGCGTTGGCTTATAAACGCAAAGACGATTTGGGCAAGGCGTTGGCGGCGGTTGAGACGGCGTTGAAACTCGAACCCGATTTTGCCGACGGACATTTCACACGCGGACAAATTCTGTTGCAGCAAAACCAACTCGACGCGGCGATAGAGGCGTTGAACAAAGCTCTCGTCCGCAAAGACAACGACGCCGAGGCCTATTACACGTTGGGCAATGCGTGGGCGCGCAAGAACGAAGCCGAAGCCGCCGTCATCGCTTATCGCAATGCTTTGCGTTACGCGCCCAACAACGCAGAGATTCACAACGCGCTGGCCGCTGCGTTGCGCAAGCTCGGCCAAACCGCCGAAGCCAGTGCTGCACAAGCCGAAGCCGAACGCTTGCGCAAAGCCAAACAGCAACGCGAAATCGCGCAAACCGCTGTGGCTACGGGTGAGCAGCGGATGAACGAAGGCAAATTCGCCGAAGCCGTCGAACGATTTGAGGCTGCCATCAAAGCGGATGGATCGTATGCGTTGGCGTATGCGCGGTTGAGTTCGACGTTGCGCAAACTGGGTAAAACGGCGGAAGCCGATGCAGCTTGGCAGAAAGCGATTGCGTTGGATGGCTCATTGCAAAAAATGCTGCGGCCTTGATCGCGCCAAAAATCGGTAGTCAGACAACGAAAAGCGCGAACGCTATTGTTCGCGAACGCTATTGTTAATGATGGCGGGCGCGCTTTTTGTTTAGGGGCTTGGCATTTCGAAGATGCGGGCTTACCTTACGCCCGCCATTTACGGCTGGTAATAGGAGGCTTTCATGAAATTCGTGTCCCGCAAACAACTTTGGGTTTTCACGCTGCTGTTACTCGTTGTCACGTCAGTTTGGCAGTTGCCGCCCGTGGCGCGCGCGCAATGGCAACGCTGGCGCGGCGAACGTGAGTTCACTATGCCGCCGCGTATTTCTGCCGAAGCCTCGCTCTATGAGCCGGAAGCCCAGCGGCTGACTTTGCGGGGCGCGCATTTCGACCCGCAAGCCGAAGTCACTTTGTTATCTGCCAACGGACAAATCGCCTTTCGTTCAGCGCGCATCGTCAATCACGCTTCGATCATTATCGAAGGCGTCGAACCGCTTTCGTCCTTTGAGCTGGTTACGATCACAGTGGCGAATCCGATGGCGAGCGGTCAATCAACCGAAGCGCCGAGCAGTTCGATTGTGTTGCCGATGAGTGCGCCGCTTCGACGCAGCAGCAATACGCCCACTATCAGCGTAACGCGCAATGCTGCCGCGCCAGATCAAGCCGGTGCGTTATCCATTGCCGAAGTTCAGCAAATCATCACGCAAGCCGTAGCCGAAGCCGATGCGCAAAACCTGAAAGTCACCATCGCGGTCGTTGATGCCGAAGGCAATGCGCTCGGCACTTTTGCGATGACGGGCGCAGCGGCGACTACGCGCGTGGGCGGCAATGCGGGCTGTGCGCCGACGGGCTGCGCGACCTTGCCGTTGCGTTGCGGGTTGGAAGGCGTATGCGTTCCGGCTTGCGCTGCCTCTTTAGCCAAAGCCGTCACCGGCTCTTTCCTTAGCAGCCGTGGCCATGCGTTTTCTACGCGGACGGCGAGTTTTATCGTGCAAGAACACTTTCCGCCGGGCGTGAACTTTCAAGGCAGCGGGCCGCTGTTCGGCGTCCAGTTTTCGCAATTACTTTGCAGCGATGTGAATCCGCGTTCGGCGCTGGGTTTGTCGGCAGACCCCGGCGGTTTACCGCTTTATAAAAACGGCGTGAAAGTCGGTGGCGTAGGCATCGAGGGCGATGGCCGTTATGTGCTGGCTGAATCCCCGGCCCTCAGTTCCGCCGAAGAAATCATTGCGCTGGCAGCCACGCGCAACTTTGCCCCGCCCGACGAAATCACAGGCGACAAGATCATCGTCAACGGCATTCGCTTTCCCTATGTCAAAGCCGCTGTGCCGCCTGCACGCACCGTGTCAGCGTTTGGTTCGTTGGCAGGAACTACGGCCACATGTTTGGGCTTGTCGCCAGCGGCGGTGCGCGCTTCGTTGCCGAGCGAATTTGTGACAGCGACTTTAGGCGATGCACCAGCCGGACGCATCAATACGCGCTTGTTTCCGGCGGGCGCGGCTTCGTTTGTCAGCACAGCGGATTTGTCTTCAGCCGAGGTCACGCGCTTGCTCACGCAAGCCGCCAAGCAGGCTTTCATCACACGCGCCGCCATTCGCCAACCGCTCAATAGCGCCGCCGAAGTGAACATCACGATCTGCGATGCCGACGGCAAAATTCTCGGAATCTTCAGCACGGCGGATGCTCCGATTTTCGGCTTTGACGTATCGGCGCAAAAAGCTCGCTCGGCTGCATTCTTCAGTCACGCCGATGCCGCGAATCGTTTGCGTAACGCAGGCTTCGGTGCCTTCGTCACGGCAAGCGAACAAGACGGATTGCGGCTCACCGGCGCTCAGGCTTTCAGCGATCGCGCCATTGGCTTTCTCGCACGTCCGTTTTATCCCGACGGCATTGATCGCACGCCGAACGGCCCTTACTCAGTGCCTATCGCCAACTTCAGTCCGTTTAACTTGGGCTTGCAATTAAGCCTGATTCAACAGCCTTTCTTTGAGAACCTCGTGCAATTTATTGCGAACGGTGATGTGGTAGCGGGTACTGATGCGCTGACGAAACCTTGCCCGACGGCTTCGCTCGCATCGCTGGCGAACGGCTTGCAAATTTTTCCGGGCAGCGTACCGCTTTATAAAAACGGCAAGCTCGTCGGAGCCATCGGCATCAGCGGCGACGGAGTAGATCAAGATGATTTGGTTGCGGCAATGGGCAGCACCGGATTTGAAGCGCCTGAAAGCGTTCGCACCGATCAAGTTTTTGTGCGTGGCACGCGGTTGCCTTACGTGAAGTTCCCGCGCAATCCGAATCGTGAATAATATGAAAAGCCGCGAAGCAACAGCCTGATGGCTGGGGCTTCGCGGCTTATGTGGCTTGAGGGGATAGGCTCCTCAGGGCAAATGGCTGTCGGGTTGGTAGCGCCTATTGTCGGCTAACCCGAATGTGATATGGCCCTGTGCCATTGGCGCTGTTGTAATGGCGTACTTGCAGGAAGTATTCCCCCGCCGCCAAATTCTGCGTGATTTTGGGATTGCGTCCGACACCGGAATCATCGTCTTGCGCCAACAGCGCGGTATTGCTGTTGGGACCGAAAAGCGACATCACCAGATCAGTCGCGCCGTCCGTCTCAATGGTGTAAACCCCAGGATTTTGCACCTTGAATTTGTACTGATCTTCTTCACCCGTTTGCCCGATGCTTCCTGCCACGCCTGTGCCCGGCTCATAAACCGTCAACTCGACAACGCTAGTATTGGACCCGCTGGCGGGGTAAACGGTTTTCGCAAAGGCCTTGTCCACCGCCGAGAGCGTTTCGTTGGGGTCTGATTGGAAACCATTCGTTGTCCAATTGACGGGGAAGCTGTAAAGCATCACCGACTGTGCGTCGAAATTCGACCCGTTGATCTGGCTCAACTCGTATTTGTTGAACATGTTGTGCTGAATGGTTTGCTGATCCCAGAAGTTAGGCGAGCCGCTCAACGCCGCGATGACGTTAGGCTTGTTCCATTGAATGGGATTGGCAATCGGGTTCTGGTGTTCGTGAATCATTCCGATAGCGTGACCGAATTCGTGCAACACAACGCCTTCGTCCTGCCAGCCTAAATTCATGGTTGGCTGGTCGAGTGGGATGTTGAGCGCGTCCTTACCGATGTAAGACCAAGCGCCATCGTTTCCGTTGAAAGCGATGCGAAGCTGGGCGTTCGGCGCCTCGTCGAAGATGAACTTGAGATTGGCGTGTTGCGTCCATTGCGGCGCGAACTGGGTCACAACGTTTCGTTGCTGTGCGGTTCCGCCGATAAAGCGAATGTGGAACTCGGTTCCATTCGGCCACAGCTTGGCAATTTGAAAAGCTGCGCGCGCCTTTCCGATAGCGATTTCCACCATCCTTCCCACGGGCGGGCGATTCATCTCGGTGGGCAAAACACGGTCGAAACAAATTTTGTCATTGGCAGGCATAAAAATTCTCCTTGTCTGGTTAAGGCGATGTCAGCCGGATCGTCACTGACCCAGATTGGCAACTCCATTCTGATAACAGAAAAAGTGACAAAACATTTCACGATTAATTTGCGTTGACGAACTTTTTTTGCGCGGACGCCTGAGGCAGGTGTTGAGGCTTGCGGTGACCTTGCAGTAAATGATTGCGATTGGCAGTAGCGTGTGGCTGCCGAGGCTTCGATGAAAACAAAATGATATTCCTTTGCGCAACACTATCTCCTTATTAGCGAGGTGCGGGTTTTTGTTGAAACGAAAAACTTTATCGCACCGTCCAATCAATCAGAGGAACCAAGCCTTCATGAACAAACGAAAAATTCTGCAATTGGGAATCGCCCTACTGGTCTGTGGTTGGCTGGTATCTGGTTATCAATCAGGCTCGCAAGCGCAACGGCGTACGACAGCGGCGACGGCGGCGCAGCGTGCGTTGATTAACGATTACTGCGTCAGTTGTCACAATCAGAAAACCAAAACTGCTGGCATCGTACTCGAAGGTTTGGATTTCAACCGCGTCGCCAACAATGCCGAAGTTTGGGAAAAAGTGTTACGCAAAGTCAGCACCGGACAGATGCCGCCCGCCAGCGCGCCGAAGCCGGAAAAGAAGGAAGCCGCCGCGTTGGTCGCGTGGCTTGAAAGCACGCTTGATCACGCCGACGCAGTGAATCCGCAACCCGGGCGTCCGACCATACATCGGTTGAATCGCGCTGAATACAGCAACGCCGTCCGCGACCTGTTGGCCGTAGACATCCAACCCGGTCAATGGTTGCCCGTAGACGATTCAGGCCACGGATTCGACAACATCGGCGAAGTGCTTTCGCTCTCGCCCGCCTTGCTCGAAAAGTATTTATCCGCCGCGCGCCGCGTCAGCCGACTGGCGATTGGTGACAAAACGATTAAGCCAACCGAAGATCGTTACCTGCCGCGCCGCAACAGCCGCAACGAAAAGACCAGCGACGATCTGCCGTTTTTTTCACGCGGCGGACTTTCGTTTCAACATTACTTTCCACTCGACGGTGAATACCTGATTCGCGTCCGCACGCCCTCCAACGGTGAGACAGGTGAACCGACGCGCTTTTTCGACCACAAGCTCACGGTCAAAGCAGGATTGCGCAGCGTCGGCGCGGCTTATCCGCGTCAGAGCGCCAAAGCCGAGCCTGCGGTACCGGGGCCGCGTCGTCCTGGCGGAGGAGCGCCGCCCGCAATGGGAGCGGTAGCGAATCAGCCTTTGGATTTGCGGTTGGATGGCGCGCGCCTTCAACGCTTTGAAATCCCTGAAACGACTTCGGTTGAAATGATTATTGTCAGCGGGCCATTCAATGCGACGGGACGCGGCGAGACTGCCAGTCGCGCGAAGGTCTTTTCGTGCCGACCTGCTTCGGCACTTGCTTCAACCGGCGAAGAAGCCACTTGCGCGAAACAGATATTGACGAAGCTCGCGCGTCGCGCCTTTCGCCGTCCGGTGAATGAGGCTGATGTGACGCCGCTGCTAGCGTTTTATGAACGCGGTCGGCAGGCGGGCGAGTTTGATGACGGCATTCAACGCGCGCTCGAAGCGATGCTGGTCGCGCCCGACTTTCTGTTGCGCGTCGAAACCGAACCCGCTGGCAATCGGTTGAACACAGCCTTTCGCCTGAACGATCTCGATCTGGCTGCGCGGCTTTCGTTCTTTTTGTGGAGCAGCATTCCTGACGAAGAGTTGTTGTCGCTGGCTGAACAACGCAAGTTGCAGGACGCCGCAACTCTGCAATATCAGATTCGTCGTATGCTCGACGATCCGCGCGCCGAGGCGTTGGTCAATAACTTCGCGGGGCAATGGTTGCAGTTGCGCAATCTCGAAACGATCACGCCCGACCCTGATGTTTATCCGGGCTTTGACGAAAGCCTCAAGCTCGCGTTTCGCCGCGAGACCGAGTTGTTTTTTGAGAGCATCCTGCGCGAAAACCGCTCCGTGATGGATTTGCTCGAAGCCGATTACACCTATTTGAATCAAAAGCTCGCAGAGCATTACGGTATTCGCGGAGTTTACGGCGCGCAATTCCGCCGCGTGAGTTTGACTGCCGAACAGCAAACGCAACGCAGCGGACTGTTGGGGCAGGGCAGTTTGCTGACCGTGACTTCTTATCCCAATCGGACTTCGGTGGTGATGCGCGGCAAATGGATTCTCGAAAATCTATTGGGTGCCGCGCCTCCGCCTCCGCCGCCTGACATTCCAGATTTGAAACCCAAGAGCCACGATGGACGTTTGCTGACGATGCGCGAACAACTCGACATGCATCGCGCCAACGCCGTATGCGCTTCGTGCCACGCGCGGATGGATCCGCTGGGTTTCGCTTTAGAAAATTATGACGGCATCGGCAAGTGGCGTACGAAAGATGCTGGGCAACCGATTGACGCTTCGGGTAAACTGCCGAACGGGACGAAACTCAACGGCCCATCCGAATTGAAAAAAGTTTTATTGACCGGTCATCGTGATGAGTTTGTCGCCACGGTGATTGAGAAACTGATGACTTATGCGCTGGGTCGCGGACTCGAAGCGCACGACGCGCCAAGCATTCGGGCGATTGCGCGACAGACCGAACGTGAACAATTCCGTTTGCCTGCGTTGATTGCTTCGGTGATTAACAGCAAACCTTTTCAAATGAGACAAGCCGAACCTGTGAAGGGAACCAAGACGCTATGATGATTACGAAAAAAGCAATTTCGCGCCGCGCACTTTTACGCGGTATGGGTGTGACGCTGGCCTTGCCAATGTTGGATGCGATGACGCCTGCCCTGACTGCGGCGGCTAAGCCAGCAGTCAGGCTCGGATTCGTTTATGTACCGAACGGCATCATCATGGATAAATGGACGCCCGCCAGCGAAGGCGCTGATTTCGTGTTCAAGTCCACGATGAAACCGCTCGAAAAATTCCGCGAACACCTGAACGTATTCAGCGGCTTGGCCCAAGTGCAAGGCCGCGCGTTGGGCGATGGCGCGGGCGATCACGCGCGCGCGGGTGCTACGTGGCTGACGGGCGCGCATCCCAAAAAATCTGAAGTCACGATTCGCGCGGGCATCTCTGTTGATCAAGTTGCGGCGCAAGCCTTGCGCGAACATACGCAATTTGGTTCGCTCGAACTCGGCATCGAATCGAACCAACTCGCAGGCGGCTGCGACAGCGGTTATAGCTGCGCTTATACGAATACGATTGCGTGGCGCAACGCGACGACGCCGCTGCCGGTTGAGAATAATCCGCGTGCCATTTTTGAAAGGCTGTTCGGTGAAGGCGACAGCACCGATGCGGCTTCACGGCTGGCGTTGATGGATTCGCAACGTTCGATATTGGATTACGTCAACAGCGGCATTAAGCGGCTCAACGCCAAAGTCGGCGCGCGTGACCGCGTGAAACTGGCGGAATACACCGACGCGATACGCGACATTGAGCGCCGCATTCAAAAAGCTGAACAGCAAAGCGCAACCATGAAACTGCCTGTGATGGAACGCCCCAACGCTGTGCCCGACGAGTTTGAAGACCACGTACGCCTCGTGATGGATTTGCAGGTTCTGGCATATCAGAGCGACCTGACGCGCGTGATTACGTTGATGATGGCGCGCGAAGGCAGCAACCGCCCTTATCGCAACCTCGGCATCAGCGACGGCCATCACAACATCACCCATCATCAAAACGATCCCGACAAAATTGCCAAGGTGACGAAGATCAACGAAGTTCACGTGAAGCTGTTCGCTTATCTGCTCGACAAGCTGAAGGCTACGCCCGACGGCGAAGGGAATCTGCTCGATAATTCGCTGATCGTATACGGCAGCAGCATCTGCGACGGCAATCTGCATACGCATCACGATCTGCCCATCGTGCTGGCGGGCGGCGGCGGCGGACAGGTCAAAGGCAACAAGCACGTGATGCTGCCGAAAGAAACGCCATTGAATAATTTGTTGTTGAGCATGCTCGATAAAGCAGGCGTCGCAGTGGATAAGGTGGGCGACAGTACGGGCAAGCTGGATTGTCTGGCTTGAGCTAAAGGAGGTAACCACAATGAGTCTAACTATCACCATTCCCGCCGATCTTGAGCAGCTAATGCTAAAAGAAGCAGCAGTTAGCGGGCAAAAGTTTGAAGAGTTTGCGATTAAGGCTTTGCGGGCTTTAGTAGAAAAACCTTTTGTTCTTCCATTCAATCACACTGAAGACCATCCGTGGCTTGATCTTGAGTACATGGCAGCCTGCGGCAAAGAGTCCGATCCGAGCATTACGCTGGCGTCGGTACGTCAAATATTGACAAAGATTCCAGACTCGCTTGCGAATACGGTTATCGCCGAGCGGGACGAACGCTGCTAATGGCAAACTATTTTTTAGACACCAGCGCACTTGCCAAACATTATCACGCTGAAAAAGGGACGCCAGAGGTTGAACGAATTCTAGCTAAACCTGGAAGCACTCATTACCTTTCGCGGTTGGGTGCGGTTGAAATCCAGTCGGTATTTGCGTTGAAAGTTCGCACCAACGTCATTACTGCGGCTGACTTCCAACTCATACAAAAACATATTGCGACCGATTTTTCGGCGGGACGTTTTTTGATCGTCAAAATGTTACCGGTTCACTTTGCGGATGCTGAACAATTAATTCGGAAGTACTCGGCCACGAGCGCCTTACGCACTTTGGATTCCTTGCAACTGGCGGTGGCGTTGTACCTAAGCGGCCAAGGAAAACTCAATTATTTCGTTTGTGCTGACAGCACCCTTGCTAAGGTTGCTGAAGCAGAAGGTTTGTCCGTTATAAATCCCGCTGAAATGTGATGAACACACGTCGTTTTATAAAATTCTTAGTCATTCTTGGTTTGTCGTCGGGGCTGTGCTTCGCAAGCGATACCCCCAACCTGTTGGATGCGGTCAAGCGCCGCGACCACGAAGCGTTGACGCAACTCATCAAGTCGAAAGCCGATGTGAATGTTACGCAACCGGACGGCGCTTCGGCACTGGCGTGGGCAGTTTATCTGGACGATCAAACGGCGGCGGAAATGTTGTTGGCCGCCGGAGCCAAAGTGAATACGGCAGATGAATATGGTGAAACGCCGCTCACGTTGGCTTGCAACAACGGCAATGCTTCGCTCATTCAAAAGCTCATCGCGGCGGGCGCGGACGTAAAAGCCAAGCGGTGGGACGGCAGTACGGCGCTGATGCTGGCGGCTAATTCAGGCAACGTAGCTGCGGTCAAACTGTTGATCGAACGCGGTGCTGAAGTGAATGCAGTGGAAAATACCAAAGGCCAAACGGCGTTGATGTGGGCTGCCGCCGAAGGCCATTCCGCCGTCGTCAGCGCGTTGATCGAACACGGCGCAGACCTCAAAAGGGCTTCAAAGTCAGGTTATTCGGCGTTGGCGTTTGCGGCGGTCAAGGACGATGCGGCTTCGGTGAAAAGTTTGTTGGCGGCGGGCGCAGATGCGAATACTAAATTGCCGGACGGTTCGTCGGTGCTTTTGGCGGCGGCGGCGTTTCGCAGCGGCGCGGCAGCACTGGCTTTGATCGCAGGCGGAGCCGATGTGAAAGTCGCTGACCGCCGCGGGAATACGCCGTTGCATCTGGCGGCGCAACAAGGCGACCTCGAACTCGTGAAAAAATTGCTCGCCAGCGGAGCCGACCCCAATGCTCGCAATGCCCAAGTGTTAACTGGCGCGCTGAACCGTTCGATGTTCCGCGCGCCGGCTGGCGACATCACGGCGATTCACCTAGCCGCCAAAGCCAATCAACTCGAAATCGTAAGAACCTTGCTTGACGCAGGCTCCGACCCGAAAGTGAAAGGCGAAGACGATACGACGTTGTTGATGCAAGCCGCTGGCAGCGCCAATATCGAAATGGTCAAGCTGGTGTTTCCACACGATTCTGACGTGAAGGCTGTCACCAACAGCGGCTCTACGTTGATGCATGCGGCTGTGACGGTTTTCGGCTTGAATGCGCCGCAACCGGAAGTCTGTAAAGTGATAAAGTTTCTGGCGGAAAAAGGCGCTCCGTTGGATGAACGCAATTCCACAGGGCGTACCGCGATTGATATTGCCGACATCCTGCCGATTGATCAGGCGGTAGACCTGCTCACCGAACTCATCGTCAAGTCGGGCGCGAAACCTAAGACGCCTACCAAACGATAATTTTTAGCGAAAGGGTACGGCTCGCATCACGTCGCCATCAGAAGACTTCATTCGCACACAGAGGAAGTAGCGCAAGTCGTGGGAAAGGGAAAAGGGGCCACTGCCGACTGGGGAAAGAGGTTCAGGGTATTTGGCGATCAGGCGATCAGGTTGTTTCGCATCGAAACGGTGAAAGTAGATCGCTTGTGCGTCGAACGAGCCTTGATCGCTGCCGAGATAATAAATGCCTTCGGGCGCGGGAGCCCAGCAACTCGTACAACTGGGCAACAGGTTTTCCAGCGCGACGGAGGCTTCTTCCCTTGCGAGCGTCAGTTGCCACAGGGCGTTGCCTTTTTGTTCGTTTTTGAAAAAGAACAGCCGTTTGCCATCCGTTGAAAACCTCAGCGCCGAACCGCCCATATTTTTTAACACATGCTCCGGCTCGCCGCCTGCCACCGGAAACTTGATGAGGCTTTGCTGGCGACCTGCATAAATCCATTGTCCGTCAGGCGAGAAGACCGGGTGCGAGCCATTCACTTTGGTGGCGCGCACTTCCCACTTTTCATTGTTAAAGGTGGCAATGTGAATCTCGCGGGTTCGAGCGTTGTTAAATACGATCTGTCGTCCGTCTGGCGACCAGGTTCCCACCGAAGGGAAAAGCGAGTCGTGGGTGAGTTGCATTTGATTCGCGCCCTCGGCGTCGCAGAGCCAGAGTTGCTCTTCGCCAGTACGGTTAGAGCGAAAACAGATTTGCTTGCCGTCCGGTGAATATTGCGGCGAGGTGTCGTTTTCCGTCGAAGCCATAATGCGCGTCCATTTTTGGGTAGTAAGGTCGAGTCGCCACAAATTACGCACTTGCTCATCTACGCTGTAAACCAAAGTGGAAACTTGATCGGCTATCGAAAATTTGATGGGAAAGGTGCTGAAAATTTCGAGTCGTTGCGGTTCGCCACTGCCATCGGTGGCGCGTCGCCAGAGGCGGAATTCACCGCTGCGGTTCGAAGCGAAAATGATGTCGTTGCCCGTCCAGTCATGATCGCTGATCTGCTTATCGTCATTGGTTAGTGGTTGCGGCGTTCCACCCGCCAGCGGAACCGTAAATAGTTCCTGATGCGAACGGCGATAGCGGCGAATGAAACTGAGACTGTTGCCGCCCGGAGCAAAACGCGGGGCGATGTCTCCGCCTTCTTTGGATTCCGGTTTGGTCAATAGCTTTTTTTCACCGGTGGCGAGCGAAATCAAATATAGACAATAAGGTTCTTCCGGCCCTTCAGAACGCGAAACTGCCAGCGTTTGGCCGTTGGGCGACCAGTCCAGCCGACGATTATCCAAACCGTAATCGGGGGGCGAAAACTGTGCGACGATTCTTTCTGTACCGACGGCGGCTTCGTTATGAATAGGGATGGTCACAATTTCAGTCGCCGTTTTGGTAATGCGTAAAAACGCGAGTGCGTTCGCATCAGGCGACCAGACAGGACTGTTGTAATGGTCTTGCGTCGGGCTAACCCAGAGCGTTTTGGCGTTGGATGTGCTTTGCACATTCAACTGAGGTGTTTTCCCGCCTTCCTGATACCAGAGGAATGCAACGCGCTGGCCGTCGGGCGAAAGCGCGGGCTGGGTTTCCAGGCCCGCCAGATGCGTCAGTGCCGTTACCCGAAAGACAGGCGCGGCGTTAGAGGCGCGACGATCCCATAACGAATAGCCCGCGACCAATCCAATCATCAGCAACAAGGCCCCAGTCCATAACTGCCATTTCAGAAAGGAATCCATAGGGAGTGTAGCTGCGATTTGGGCTTCGGGCGGATTGAATGAGGGGCCGACAGACAAGGAAGTTGGAAGCAACGCTTGTTCCTGATGAGTACCTTTCAGTTCACCCGTAGCCGAAACTGACATTTCAGTGATCTGGGGAGTGGCGTCTTCAAAAGTAACTGGGCCAACCAGACGGTAGCCGCGTCCGGGGAAGGTTTCGATGTAAGCCGCCGAACCGCGTTCGACGCCGAGGGCGCGGCGCACCATAGCTATGTTTTGGGTCAGATTGGCTTCTTCAACGACGCGGTCAGGCCAGATGGTTTTGAGCAATTCTTCCTTGAGAACTACTTGCCCACCACTTTCTACCAGCACGAGTAAAGTCTCAACCGCCTTGCGTGTGATAGTCACCGGCTCTCCGCCACGCAATAAAATCCTGGCGGTGGCGTCTAGCGAAAAAATATCGAATTGATAAACCTTATGTGCTTTCAACAACTTACCTACGATTTTAGATTTCTTTGGGAAAAATTTTAGCTGTGACTTGTTGCTTCAAAACTCTGGCGGGCATATTAACTCTCCCGTCTTGGACGAACAAGCCAAGCAAAAGACTCAGACCATGAAACTTTAGCGTTGCTGAGATTTGATTGTCGCCGTCTCATTCAAAGGTAATTACGAGATAGCGATTCAGTTGAGACGTAGTTTGGCGTACAGCGCCGAGAGCTACAGTTTGATTCCGTTCCGTTTGAGCTTGACCGTTGAAACAATGATTTGTGGTGGGTCAGAAGTTTTATACGATGATTAGGTAGTCATACAGAATGTAGTCGAATTGGTGTTCCGGCGCTGTACGGCAAACTACGAGACTCATTTCCTTCGCGGGCCGGCCTGACGAAATCCATTTATTCAACGAAAAATACGTTTTATCCGTTGGCTGCCCAAAAAAGGCAATGCTTTCCAGAGGTTTTATGAGCCACCCTTTACGATCTTTCTTTCTTGTTATCTTTCTATCTGCCCTCAGCCTGGCCCAGACCAATCGTGGCGGCATCAGCGGTACCGTCACTGACGCCACCGGCGCAGTCGTACCCGGCGTAAAAGTCACCATTACGAATCTCGGCACCAATCAATCGCAAAAATTGACGACTTCGAGTGAGGGGACGTACACCGCACTCTCGCTTGAACCGGCGCTTTATCGCGTAACGGTCGAAGCGCAGGGCTTCAAAAAATCCGTCGCGGAAAACATCAAGGTAGACACGGCGGCGACCGCGACTGTGAACATTGCCCTGGAAGTCGGCGGCGCTGACAACACCGTCACCGTTTCAGCGGAAGGTGCGTTGTTGAATACGGAATCGGGTACAACGGCGGCGACGATCAGTGAACGCATGTTGCAAGACGTTCCGCTCGCCAATCGCAGCGTACTCGATCTGGCATTGACCGCCGCGAACGTTTCAGGCGATGCGGGCAGCGAAGACGCCGAAGTGACTTCAGGCCAACCTGTGCCGGGTTTCAATTTGAACTTGAACGGCGGACGTTCGGGCAGTTCAACGATGCTGGCCGATGGCGTCAATAACACGGGCGTAGGCATTGCTCGTTCGATCGTGAGCTTCACGCCGGAAACCGTGCAGGAATTTACGGTGCAGACTTCGGCTTACTCGGCTGAATACGGTCAGACGGGCGGCGGCGTCATCAACGTGACGACCAAATCGGGCACGAACAAATTCAACGGCACAGCGCTTTGGTATCACCGCAATCCGGTAACCAACGCGGCGGTTTTCAGAACTGGGCGCGGGCCGCGTCCAGCGTTGAGCTTGCGCTACAATCAGGTTTCGTTGTCGGGCGGCGGGCCGGTAGTGATTCCCAAACTTTATGACGGACGCAATAAGACCTTTTTCTTCTTCGCTTATGAACCGCGCTATCGCCGCGATTTCGTGTCGGTTTCGACCTTGCTGCCGAGCGAAGCCGAACGCGCGGGCGATTTCTCGAACCTGCGACGCACGACCAGCGGCTGGCTGCCTGAGAATGTTGCGGCGCAATTCAATCAGCCTTCGATCGGGCCGACGACTATCTATCAGCAATTCAACCGTGATGCGGCGGGCAAGCTGACGCCGATTGCGTTGGCGACCGGACAGACCTTTCAACCCTTCGCCAACAACCGCGTACCAACCGCGTGGATTGACCCGACTTCGCAAAAGATTCTGGCGTTCATGCCCAAGGCGGGCGATTACTTCATTGACGACATGGGCTTGGTCAGAAACTTCATCGTGAATCGTTTCGTGCAACAAGACGAGACGCGTTACACGACGCGCATTGACCATACGCTTAGTGAAAAAAATAAAATCAACTTCCGCCTAACAACCACGCCCACCGTGGGCATTCGCGGTTTCGGCAGCGACGTGAACGGCAACTCTGCGGCCTATGGCGACGCCAAACAATTTCTCATCAGCGACAGCCACATCTTCTCAGAGAGGGTGGTGAACGAGTTGCGGCTGAATTATACGCGCGGCGTTTTCAGCGAAGATTTCTCGCCTGAGTTCGCCATCAAGACCGGGCGCAGCCTGGCGACCGAATTGGGTTTGCCGACACTGACCCAAGGCGGCTTGCCGTTGTTTCAACTCGCCAGCGACGGTGGATACAACGCCTTCACCAACGTCGGTTCGTCGGGTTCGACGAATAATTTCAATCAGGAACAACGGTTCAACATCAACGACATTCTTTATTGGACGCGCGGCAACATGACCTGGAAGTTCGGCGCAGACATCAGCCACGCGCGCTTGAACGTCACGC
>JAYSVR010000411.1:0-1529 GCA_043718445.1 Acidobacteriota bacterium
AAACTTAACTTCATGGTGTACCTCCTAGACGCCATTTTCACATACTTCTACTCCGGTTGGCGGGGGCTACCGGCGTAGTCCCGCTTTTAATCGCACCCGGTCACAGGCTGAAGCCTGCGCCACGTTTGCATATTGAACCTGCTGCGGCATAATGCGCGCCGTTTAAGCAATACCCTTCCGGCGGAAACACCGCCTTTATGACATTGAACAATCTGTGAGCGAACGAAACGGCTAAGGCTGGCACGCAACCCGTGTAAGTCGCTGTGCTTTTTTGTATCGCCTTATTTTGCCCAACTCACTTTTCAGGAGGATTCGAATATGAAGCAACCCATCAACCAAGGCAGGCTATTTCTCGCCAGTTGTCTCTCGCTCGTCGTGACCGCGATGATTTTCGCGTTGCGCGGCAACGTCGAAGACCAAGTCGTCGGCAGCAGCGGATTTTTTGCCGGAGCAACCGCGCGCGGCGATTACGGCTGGATTTCGACGATGGCCTTTTTTGGCTTTGCGGCTTCGATTCTGGTGGCTTCGCCGATGCTTGATAACTTGGGCATGCGCAACCTGCTCTATCTCGCTTTCGCGTTGCATATCGTCGGCATTGTGGGTTTTATCGCCGCGCCGAGTTATGCCGTGATGACTTTCACGATGTTGCTGGCGGGCTTCGGCAACGGCTTGGTCGAAGCCGTTATCAATCCGTTGATTGCTACGATTTATCCTAACGAGAAAACGCACAAGCTGAACGTGCTGCACGCCTGGTGGCCGGGCGGACTTATCATCGGCGGCTTGCTGGGTTATTTCATGAATCAAGCCAACCTGAGTTGGAAGATACAAATGGGCATCATCCTGATTCCGACGTTGATCTATGGATTTTTGATCTTCGGCCAGCAATTCCCTTTGACCGAGCGTGTAGCCGCAGGCATCTCAACCGCCGATATGTTCAAAGCCGCCAGCAATCCGGTGTTTCTGTTGTTGATGGGTTGCATGATGATTACGGCCTCGATTGAACTCGCGCCCGGCCAGATGGTGGCTTCGGTGTTGGGCAAGCTGGCGAATATGAGCGGTATTCTGATTTTGGTATACGGCAGCTTGCTGATGTTCGTCTTGCGCTATTTTGCCGGAACGCTCGCGCATCTGCTTTCGCCCATCGGCATGATGTTCGCGTCGGTCGTACTCGCTGCGTGCGGCTTATTCTTGCTGGCGAATGTTTCCACTACTGGCGGCGCTTATCTCGCAGCTACGGTGTTCTATGTCGGTGTATGTTTCATGTGGCCGACGATGTTGGGCATCACGTCAGAACGCTTCCCTGAAGGCGGCGCGCTTGCCATGGGGTTGATGGGTTTTGTCGGACAGTTCGCGCTCGGCCTCGTGATTTTTTATATGGGCAGAGTACGCGACAACCTCGGCGGCGACGCGGCTTCGTTCAAATCAGTAGCGATGCTCGCCATCATTCCCGCCATCGTCTTCGGTCTCTGGTGGATGAAAGACCGCGCGGCGGGCGGATATAAAGCGGTCAAGTTGAGCGAATCCTAACA
>JAYSVR010000412.1:0-4373 GCA_043718445.1 Acidobacteriota bacterium
CCCCGCCGGTTGGCGCAGTTGTGCGTCGAAAGCATTGCCAACTGCGCGATCACTAACTTTGCTGGACGATGCCTCTTTTTCGCTACCTTCCAGCTTGGCGACTTGCACCGTCCCTTTCGCGATCAAGAAGCTGCCCGTCTGGACGATTTCACCGCCGGGCAAGCGACCATTTTTTTTGAATTCGCGTTCGAGGTCGGCATCGTTGCCGTTTTCGCGCGCCTGCTTGAGTGCGGCTTTCACTTCGTCAGCGATTTTAGGCGTCAGGCGCAATTCGTAGTTGTAAGAACCATCGGGCAGCGCGAGTCCCTTGGCGTCCAGGAGTTTGAATTGCGGAGCCTGGCCCGAGGCGAATTCCTGGCGAAACACCTCGCCGTTGGGCAACGAAACGGTCAACACCAGGTTGTCGTATTCGACTTTAGGTTGCCAATTGATTTCGTTGCGATTGCGACTGGCGGTGGCGATGGGTTGGTCTTTCGCCACCGGTGCCTGGTCTTTGGGTGTGAGATGATCCAAATCCGGCGGTTGGGCTGCGACGGTGACGCACAGCGTGCAACATAACGCCATGAGGATCGTGAAAATTACAGAGTTACTTCGGTTTTGCATTTTGCTTTCCTCCAAATGGTTGTGGGGTTGTGTGGGGTTACGACGCCAGTCGAATGGCGTCGCGCGTGGTAAGCAAGGCGGTTAAGCCTTGACGAAGGACGAATGAATGAAAACGTGGTATTTCGATATGATCTACGCTCGGCAGTATTGTGCCGCCAGGCAAAAACTGTCAAGAAATGAACGGGCAGCCTAACCGGGCGATTCAATCAGGCGCTGGTTGAAACCCAGCGCCACCAGCCTTTCATACGCCTGCCAAACCGCTGTCGGAATTTCCTGTTCGATCTGAAAGCCGAGCTTGGGATATTCGCGGATGCGTTGCAGGTCGCCGACCATGACGTTGATGAACTGTTCGCGCGGCATCAAGTTATCGGCATAAGTCTCAAACGCCAGCGGCGGCGAACTCACCAACACTTCAGGTTTCACGGCGGCAGGCCACTGTTGCATAAACGTCGCGTAGCTGCGCCGTTCCATATAAGGTTTTTGCACGAGGATGAGGCGTTGCGGCGTGAGGCCGTGTTCTTGCAACAAGCGGTGGCTGAAGCGGATGTTATCGCCGGTGTTGGTTGATTCGGGTTCGCAAAGGATGGCGGCGCGCGGTACGCCCAAGCGCACAGCGGTTTCGGCAAAGAGTACGGCTTCGGGTTGGGCGAAAACGCCGCGCGTGAGTGCGCCGACGTTGCCCGAAAAGGCGAGCAGCGGGGCGAGTCCTTTGAGATAACAATGGGCGGCGTGTTCAGCCACGCGCAGGTCGTTGCTGCCGAGTGTGAGAATTACGTCGCTGGGCGTGAGCGTGTGATGCAAGTGCAGGTAATCCCAAATGCGGCGTGCCAGCGTGTCTATTTTGTCTGGTGCGTAGTTCATAAGGCGGAGCTTTCTGTCTCACGAATGCAGCGAGGCGGTCAACTTCGCGTGAAGGAAACAGGTTTAGCTTGAACAATTGCGGGGCGCTGTCTAGTATGCGGCAACCCAGTGGTTGGGCATCTTTTTATCCCGCTTGCGACGCGCCGTTCAGGCCGTCTTTTAACAGGCTTCGACGTAAGGAGTAACGCAGTGAAAAACTTGTGGATCAAGACGATAGGCCTCGGTTTGGTTTTAATGGGTGCGCTTTGGCTCCCGACTTTGACGCGCGCTCAATCAGGCGGAGCGGCAATGGCTCCGGTCAACGACAAGAAACTCACCGAAGATTTCAGCAAGGCGATGGACGTCATCCGCGCCAATTACGTTGAGCCGAAAGAATACGAAGAACTCACCAAGACGGCCATTCAAGGCATGTTGCATCAGCTCGACCCACATTCCGATTACATGGATTCAAAGGGCTACCGCGAGTTTAACGACAAACAGCACAGCCGCTATTTCGGCATTGGCTCTTATATCACGACGCGGCTGGCACAGACTTATGTGACTGAACCTTTCAAAGGCTCGCCCGCTTATCGCGCAGGCATTCGTTACGGCGATCAGATCGTCGCGGTGGATGGCAAAGACACCACGAAGTGGAGTTCTGATAAAGTGCGCGATTTGTTGTTAGGCGAACGCGGCACGCGCCTGAGCGTCACCGTCCAACGTCCTGGTCTGGCCGAACCGCAAACTTTTCAAATCACGCGCGACGGCATTGCGCTGCCCTCGATTCCGAATTTTTATCTGGTCAAGCCGGGGATTGGCTACATCGGTTTAACGCGTAACTTCCAGTCCACCACGACGCAGGAACTGGTCGAAGCCATCGCTTATTTGCGCGAAAAAGGCGCGACGCAATTCATTCTCGACTTGCGCGGCAACGGCGGCGGTTATCTTGATCAGGGCATTCGCGTCGTTGATAAGCTGTTGCAACGCGGACAATCAATCGTCTCGGTGCGCGGACGCAATCGCGCCAACGATCAAAACGCTTTCGCTGAGATGGGCGCTTCTGACAACTTCCCGCTGGTGGTGTTGATTAACAATGGCTCGGCGTCGGCTTCTGAAATCGTCGCGGGTGCGATTCAAGACCACGATCGTGGCTTGATCGTAGGCGAAACCAGTTTCGGCAAAGGTCTCGTGCAACGCATCTTCCCGATGTCGAATGCGGGCGCATTGATCCTGACCATCGCGCACTATTACACGCCGAGCGGACGGCTCATTCAGCGTGACTATTCAAACGGCTCGCTGATTGATTATTACAGCAAGCGCAATTTCGACCCCAACGCGAAGAAGGGCGAAATGAAGCTGACCGACACGGGCCGTGAAATGTATGGCGGCGGCGGCATCGAGCCAGACATCAAGCTGGGTAACGCTGATGAAGCGTCGTTGACTACGAGTGGTATTTTTCAAGCGACGTTTGCCTTCACGCGCGAACTCGTCAACGGGCAAGTTCCCGGCTTTGCCAATTTTAAACTCGGCAGCATTGATTTCGATTCCAAAATCAAAGGCACGGAGTATCAGGTTTCTGACGAGTTGGTGAAAGCGTGGCAAACGCGCTTGCTGGCTTTGGCGAAAGACTATCCGGGTTATGGCTTGACGCAACAGCGGTTGGATGAGAGCAAAATCTGGGCGCGCAAGTTCATTCGCTCAGAAGTGCTGCTCGCGGCTTATGGCGCAGACCGTCAGGCGCAGGCGACGGCTGATCTGGATTTGCAATTGCAACGCGCGATTCAGGAATTGCCTAACGCTGCCGCACTCGCCGAAAAGGCCCGCGCGCGCAACAACGCGATGAATCGGCGCTAACCCGCAACTCAATTCATTTCATAGGACAAGGCGGTTGGACGTTCTCCAGCCGCCTTTTTTTGTGGTAGGGCAGGTTTTGAACCTGCCCTACCTTGCGACCGTAAGTATGCAAATCGTAGACACTCATCAACACCTCTGGGACTTGGACTTGTTGCCTTATTCGTGGACGGCGCGCAGCGAAAAATATAACCGCAGTTTTCGTTGGCCTGATTACGCCGAAGCCACGCAAGGTTACGACATCGTCAAAACCGTCTTTCTCGAATGCGACGTAAACGAGCCGTTCCAGTTGCAAGAGGCGCAACAACTGCTGAAGCTGTCTGAGCAATCCGACAACACGCTGTCAGGCATCGTTGCGGGTTGCCGCCCTGAGTCGCCCGACTTTATGGCTTATCTCGATCAACTCGTAGGCCACCCCAATCTCAAAGGCTTGCGCCGCATTTTGCACGTAGTCCCCGACGAAGTTTCTTTCAGCCCGCATTTCATTCCGAACTTGCGCGCGCTGGCGCAACACAACCTGTCATTCGATTTATGTTTTTTCGCGCGGCAACTGCCGCTAGCGATGCGGTTGGTCAGGGCTTGTCCTGATACGCAATTCATTCTCGACCATTGCGGCAACCCCGATCTCACGAACGCAGACCTCTCAGTCTGGCGCGCCGCCATCACCGAACTCGCACGCTTTCCCAATCTCACGTGCAAAGTTTCGGGCATCGTCGTGAATACGAAACCGGAAGGCTGGACGACGAACGATTTACGGCCTACGGTTGAACACCTCATCGAAAATTTCGGTTGGGAGCGGCTGATGTTCGGCAGCGACTGGCCGGTGTGTACGGCGGCGGCTACGTTCAGTCAGTGGGTTGAGGCGTTGATTGAAATTACCAAATCAGCAGGCGAAGAGAATCAAAAGAAACTCTTTCAGACTAATGCTGAACGCATCTACCGATTGAGTTGAGCGATCTTGTGGAGTGCTGCGGCTCGACGCAGCTTTTCGTTCGTTAAGCATGAGATTGGGGGAACCGGAAACTGTTCAAAAGAAACTCTTTCAGACTAATGCTGAACGCATCTACCGATTGAGTTGA
>JAYSVR010000413.1:0-14145 GCA_043718445.1 Acidobacteriota bacterium
GACGAAGTGTCGTGATAAGCGGGCAGCGGATACATCTGTCCCGGATAATAATTCGAGTTCAACGTGACGGGCGGGCTTGTGTTGTTGAACGTCCAACCGGTGAAGGCCAGCGCGATTTGCCGCACATCGTTTTGCGTATAAGTCGGAATCGGTTTGCCGGCTGCGTCGAGTTTGAACGAGCCGTCGAGATTCAACTCATACAGACCAATGCTGAAAAGTTGCATCAACTCGCGCGGATAGTTTTCGTTCGCGCCGCCTGCCACGCCGGGCTTGGCGCTGTTCACCATATCAAGGTAGTTACCCATCGTGGCGTCAAGTGTGAGTTCTTTGAGCATCGTTTTGTAATTCCCAAACGAGTTGCGGCTCAGAATCTGAAGCCACGGATAAAGCATGTTCGGGTAATTATTTTTGTTGCGCGAAATCACAAGAATCTCGGTCAGCGTATGCAATACGCGCTGCCGCAACTGGTCTTGCCCAACGGCCTGATGCATATACAAACCGTCTTGCAATTCGTAATGCGTCGAGTTGATGCCGTTCGGCCACGTTGATTCAGGCGCGTTGAATTGCTCTTCAATCCAGGCTTGCGCGCCAATCTGTTTGACGTAATTGATAAGCGGTGTCGTCGGCCCAAACGTCGTCTGTTCAAGCAAACGCGCGGCGGCCAACGTCGCTGCATCAGGCGGCGTACCCGGCGTCGGTGTTGGAGAAGGCGACGGAGTTGGCGTTGCCACCGGCGTAGCCGTTGGCGATGGAGTCGGTGTAGCCGTCGGCATAGGTGTTGGCGTCGCTGTCGGCATCGGTGTTGGCGTAGCCGTTGGCATTGGTGTCGGTGTTGCCGTTGGCATTGGGGTTGGCGTCGCCGTTGGCATTGGTGTCGGTGTCGCCCCGCCCATCACCATCACCGTTGCGGTTGCCGATTTTGTCGTATCGGCTTTGCTGATCGCTTTGATCGTCACCGGCGAGCCTAATGCCAGCGCAGGCGCTACGTAATAGCCGTTGTTTGAAATCGTGCCGAACGTCGCGTTGCCGTTCGTGAGGTTGTTGACCTGCCACGTGACGGCTTTGTTCATTGTGCCAGTGACGAGCGAGGTGAACTGTTGCGCTGTCGCCGCCATCACGTTGGCCGTGAGCGGCGTGACACTGATTTGCACTGGCGCAGGCACACCCGCGACGGTGATGGTCGCCTTCGCTTGTCGCGCTGAATGTTCAGCGCTCACGATGCGCACCGTGACATTACCGGCAGGCACGGTGAGCGGAGCCACATACAAACCGGTTTGCGAGATCGAGCCGCCGCCGCTGACATACCAATAAACGACTTTATTCGCCGTGCCGTTGACGGTCGGTGTGAATTGTAAGCGTCCGCCGGGCGCTACGGTCGCGGTCGCGGGATTGAGCGAGAGCTTAATGCCTTCGCCGAACTCGATCAGGTAAGGCTTTGACGCAGCCGTCGCACCCGGATTCAAAATCGTGATGTATCCGCTGCTCGATTGCATCACGTTGCTCGCCGCGCGCAATTGCGTCGCGTTGAGATACGTGGTGGGCAAAACGATGCCGTCGAGAAAGGCGACGGCTCCCGTTTGAAAGCCAGTGCCGTTGATGATGAATTGTGTTTGTCCGAGCGGAACAATGTTCGGCGTGAACCATTGCACCGTCGGCAGTGTGGTTTGAGTGCCCGTTACGTTTAACGAGACCATTGACGCCAGCGTTGCGCCGACGTTGCCACGCGCGAATGACAGGCTGGCGAAGACCGCCAGCACGACTGCCATTACGCGTATCCAAAGCGTGTTTCGCATACTCCAGTTTCCTTGTTGATGAACGACACACTCCGACTTACACAGCCGAAGCGATCAGGTTTCGAGGGGAGGCGTAAGGTGCTTGCACAAAGCACACTTCCGCCGTGGACGATTGTTAAGGGCATCGCCTGGGGGAACGCAGCTCCGCAGGGTGAGCGGATTACGTGGTGATTGATATGGACGGAATGCCGCGCGCACGGCACTGCCTATTCAGGAAGCTAAGGATTTGAGCGCTGGGCTTGCGCTCAGAAGCGATTGGGATGCTTCCTTTTAATGCCTCTGGGGTGAGCAGACGCACTTCCCGAATAAATTTCCGATTGAGAATGAGATCAAGATAACTGAAAGCGAGGCAGCTTTTTGGAGAGCGTTTCCTGCCGATCCCTTGTTGTGTTCGCCCGCGCGACGAAGGAAAGAAAGGATAAGCGCTTACGTGTAACCTTGAGGTATTTAGTTGTTACTCCACTGCGTCGCAGCTTACTCATCTTGATGATTTCTGACAATAGCTATTTTTGAATTTTTCTACTTCGCACTATTCCAGCGACGCTGATAAGATCGCCGCACTGTTGTATCACGCAATTCCTGCAACCTTTGGAGCCTTTTCAAATGCATCAAATCAAAATTTCTGTAAGCCGATTCGCCCTCTGTGCGTTGTGCCTCGCATTGACGAGTTGCGCGAAAGAGACTGCGACCAACCCCACGAATTCGACGGCGACGCCTGCGGCGGCTGCTTCCACGAAGCCGTTGCCTGAATGGACATCGGGCTATCGCGTATACGTCACGAATGAAAAGTCGGGCGACCTCACGGTGATTGACGGCGCTTCGCTCGAAGTCATCGCGCAAGTTCCACTGGGCAAACGTCCGCGCGGCATTCACGCCAGCCCTGACAATAAATTTATTTACGTCGCGTTGAGCGGTTCGCCGTTGGCTCCGCCGGGCATTGATGAATCCACTTTGCCGCCCGCTGACAAAAGCGCCGATGGCATCGGCATCTTTGACGTAGCCCAAAACAAAATCATTCGCGTCATCCCTGGCGGTTCTGACCCTGAAAATTTCGATGTGAGCAAAGACGGGAAGACGATTTACGTTTCAAACGAAGACGTTTCAGGCGTGAGTTTCGTAGACATCGCGGCGGGCAAAATTTTGACGACGATCAAGATCGGCGAAGAACCCGAAGGCGTCACGCTCTCGCCCGATGGCAAGCGCGTTTATGCGACTTCAGAAAACGACGGCGAAGTTTCGGTGATTGATGTGGCGTCGCAAAAGCTCGTCAAAGACATCGCCGTCGGACGCCGTCCGCGCAACGTGGTTTTCATGCCCGACGGTAAACGCGCTTATGTGAATGCGGAAAACGACGGCACGGTGGTGTTGCTCGATACGGTCAAAAACACCAAGCTCAAAGAGATCGCGCTCGGCAAAGCCGGTGAAATCAAACCGATGGGCATTGCGCTTTCGCCCGACGCCAAACAGCTTTTTGTATCTACCGGGCGCGGCAAAAAAGTATTCGTGATTGATACCGTAACGAACGCGCCGCTCACTTCGTACGAAGTCGGCACGCGCCCCTGGGGCATCGCGGTTTCGCCCGATGGCAAAACTTTGTTCACTGCCAACGGCCCATCGAACGACATTTCGGTCGTAGATGTCGCTACGCAAACCGTGAAGAAAAAGCTAATGGGCACCGGCTCTCCGTGGGGCGTGCTGGTGATTAACAAATGATATGGAGTGCTGCGGCTAGACGCAGCTTTCCGTTCGTAGCGCGAACCATCAAAACCACAGGACGCGACGGCATCGCTGGCTAGCCGTCGCGTCACCTGCAAAATCAAAAGCTGCGTCGAGCCGCAGCACTCCATAAGATGTATGAAAAAACTCTCCCTCGTCGTTTTGTCGCTGGTTCTTTTGAGTTCAACGTCGCGCGTGCCTGAGTCGCAAGCGCAGCAAGCGCCGAACGCCGTCACGCTGTGGCAGGCACTAATTCGTTTGCGTACGACCGCGACCGTACTCGCTACACAAGCGCATCCCGATGACGAAGACGCCGCGTTGCTGACGTGGCTCGCACGCGGCGCGGGTTCCCGCACGGGGCTGCTCTCGCTCACACGCGGCGAAGGCGGAGCCAATCTCGTCGGCTCAGAACAATACGATGCGCTTGGCATCTTGCGCACCGAAGAGTTTCTCGCGGCGACGCAGCATTACGGCGTGAGCGATTTGTTTTTCACGCGCGCCGTAGATTTCGGATTTTCCAAACGCCTCGACGAAACGCTCACGCATTGGGACAAAGACGTGATCTTGCGTGACGTAGTCCGCCAAATCCGGCTTTATCGCCCTGACATCATTGTCTCGCGCTTTCATGGCGCGGCACGCGACGGGCACGGCAATCATCAAGCCGCCGGATTGCTCTCGCTCGAAGCCTTCAAAGCCGCCGCCGACCCAAACGTTTTCCCCGAACAACTCAAAGAAGGTTTGCGCGCGTGGCAGGTCAAAAAACTCTATCTCGGTTTGCGCGGCAATGAAGCTGACACTTCGCTCAAAATTGACACGAACGAAAAGCATCCGCACTTGCCCAACACTTACCGCGAACTCGCCGCGCAGGGCTATCAAAAACACGCTTCGCAATTCGCCACCAATTCGCCGTTCGGCAATCGTCCGGCAGTCTCTGCGTTGCGTTTGGCCGAAAGCGTTTTCGTAAAGCCGGCGGAAGAAAAATCCATCTTCGATCAACTCGACACGACGATCTTGGGCTTGGCGAAAGTGGCGGGCAGCAAGGCGTTTGATGCTGAGTTGGCTGAATTGCAGAAACAAATCGAAGCCGCGATTGTGAAATTCGACGTGAAACAACCGTGGGGCATCCATCGTGAATTGGTCGAAGCTACGAGGCTGGTGCGGGCGATCATCGCCAAAGTGCCTGCGGCAAAACTCGCCCCGGCTGCGCAAGAACAACTCCTGTTTTTGCTCAACAATAAAGACCGTGAACTCAACGACGCGATGAATCTCGCCATAGGTCTGTCATTTGAATTGACGGTTGTCCCCCACCCGTTGGAGCGTCCAGCTTACGGAGTAGTGATTCCCGGACAAACGTTCGAGCTGACCCACCGCGTGCAAAACCCTTCGCCTGTGAAATTGAGCAAGACCGAATACCTTGTGCAAACTCCGCCGAATTGGACTTCTTCAGCGAAACCTTTTGACGAAATCACTTCGCGGCGCAATGCGCGGCAGCGCGTCACGTTCAAAATTTCTGTGCCTGTTGATGCACAAGTCACGCGGCCGTATTGGCATCGCAACAATGAACTGCGCGATCACATTTACGGCTTTCATCAACTGCAACATCGCGGCTTGCCTTTTGCGCCACCTGAAATCATCGGCTGGTTCAAATATCAAATTGACGGCGTGGGCTTTCTGCTCACGCAACATGCGCAAACTGTCAATCCTAAGCACCCCAACCAGTTTGAACGCCGCGTATTGACGGTCACTCCGGCATTGAGCGTTACGCTCACGCCTCGCACCGGCATTGCGCTCAAGACCGATCCGCTCAAACTGACGGTGAACGTGCAAAGCAACTTGCCTAAGGCTGCGGGCAAATTGTGGTTGAAACTTCCTGAAGACTGGACGGCGAAACCTAACGAACATTCATTCAACTTTTCGCAAGCAGGCAGCGCGTCTTTTGAATTCACTGTCATGCCTCGCCAAAGTGGCTCGTCATCGCGCATCGAAGCCGTCGCCGAATTCAACGGGCGAGCTTATAACGAGGGCTATCAAATCATCGCGCACGCCGAACACGAGCCGCGCGCTTTGTATCGTCCAGCCGCGATGGAGGTGCGTTTCGTTGCTGCTGACATCGCGCCTAACCTGCACGTCGGTTACGTGATGGGCGTAGGCGACGAAATCCCGCAAGCCTTAGAACAACTCGGTGTCAAAGTGACGATGCTTGATGCGAATGATTTGGCGACGGGTTCATTCGATGCTTTCGATGCTGTGCTGATCGGCATTCGCGCGACGGCGGTGCGCGAAGATTTGAAAGCACATTACCAGCGGCTGCTCGAATACGCCGAGCGTGGCGGACACTTGATCTATCAATACCAAACGCCTGAGTTCGATGCCGCGCCTTATGCGCCTTATCCTTACACGCTGACGCCGCGCGCCGAAGAAGTTTCAGAAGAAGACAGCAAAGTGACGATGCTCGACACCGCGCATCCGTTTTTTAACTTTCCGAACAAAATCACCGAAACCGATTTCAACAACTGGGTCGAAGAGCGCGGCTCGAAATGGATGACGACGTGGGACGCGCGCTTCGAGCCGTTGCTCGAATGCCACGACCGCGAACAGCCGCCGCAAAAAGGCGGACTGATGTTCGCGCCTTATGGTAAGGGCGCTTTCACTTATGCGGCGTATGCGTTTTACCGCCAATTGCCTGCGGGCGTACCGGGGGCGTATCGGTTGTTTGCGAATATCGTGAGTTGGAAGAAGCAACCGCGTTGAACATACAAACCACAAAAGCAGATGTGGCTGACGCCCTGGCAAAGAGGTAAAGCAAAATGAAAACCGGAGCGAAGAATCGTAAGGGTAAGACCGCACAGAAACTTAGCACTAAGGCATTGATGGAAGGCCCGTGTTCTGATTGCGGCGGGCAAGTGCGCCGCAAAGCCATTTCACAGGAATATGAGCGCGAAGGGATCGTTGTCAAGATTTCCGGTTTCAAAGCCTGGGCCTGTTCACGCTGCGGTGAAATTTATTTTGAACCAGGGGCGTCTGACAGACTCGTGCATGCAGTCAACAGCTTGTTCGAGTTGGCGCGCTCGGGAAACCACCACAAAGGAAAGTTGCGAGCCGCCGTTTCCTACCATCCCAACGCGAGCGCATCAGTCGTTGCCGACGCCTCGCCACTGCGTAACATCAGATCATAAAACAATGCGGCGCAGTGAACAGGCTTTGCACCAGTTCATTGCGCCGCTGTTAATTCTGCTGACACGACTTGGAATGTTATTGAACAGAAGTACATTTTCAACACAAAGGGTCAAAGGAACAAAGGGTCAAAGGCTTGAAAAATGGGGAAGCCATCTTATTCAATAAAGACCTTGAACCTTTGTTCCTTTGACCCTTTGTGTTGAAAATGGCTCGTGCTGGCTTAACTTTCCAAGTCGTGTGCTGAAGCTATTCCTCACTTGCCATTCGTGACTTTGACCGATTTCAAATTCGCATCGCTCTTGATCTCAGCTTCGGTGAACAGCACGCGCCGCCATTTCTTTTCTGAGAACAGTTGCGTCTGATCGTAAAACTGCGGCGAGGCCGGGTCGCCCGATTGCGAGTAAGTCAAAAAGGCTTGCGCGCGCGGCCCTTTGTCGGTGAATTCCAACGCCATAATAAAACTCGTACCGTAATTGATGAGATAGCCTTCTTTGGTCAAATAGCGGCTGCCTGGCACGCGCTCCGGCATCGGATTGGGTTCGAGCGTTGGCGAATTCGGCGAAGTGCTGACGATGTTAGCAATGCCTTCATAAGCGCCACCGCCATGAATCGGAATGCGGCTGCCATTCTTGTTGCTGTATTGCACCTTGCCCAACGGCGCATCAAGCGCGAACCCGGCTTGTTCCATCGCACCTATCGCTTTCGCCAGTTTGAGCAACGATTCGTTAGATTTATCAGGCGTCATCGTGTGCGGCGTGTTGACGGAATCAGTCGCGTTGAAACCTTGCTGAAACAGCACGTCAGCTTTTTGCAAATCACCCGCTTCATACTGCGTCATGAATTCGCGCCAAAGCACTGCGCCAACGCTGTCGTTGTTAAAGCGTCCGTCCCACGCCGCGAGAACGTTGCAGGCTTTGCTCAGGTCTACGGCTTTGCCATCCAACGTGACGGACGAAGTCGCCTGGCAACGCTTCACGACTTCAGCGCGCAACAACTCGGCAGAAAGGCTGCGATTGCTCAAAGCAGCAGCGGCGAGTTCGTCCAACGTGAACTTGCCGTCTTTGCCCGACGGGCCGTTGGCGCTGGTGTCGTCAAGCAAGAGCGCGTTCATCCGCGTACGCAACGAGCGCGCGCTGCCTTCGATTCCCTGCAACGGCGAAAAGCCCGTCAGCAATTGATGCGGATTCGCCAGCCAGAAACTATCGTTCGCGTTAAACACATAGTCTTTACGTTCGAGTTGCGGCATCCGCGAATAAGGAATCACGCCTGCGCGTGTCGTTGCGTCGTTCACGAATTCATAAAGCGAATTGCTGCCGTCCAGCAAAATCATGCCGCGATCCCAAGCGGTTTTGGTGAGCATGTCGCTATCTTTGCGTTTGAGCAGCGCGGCAATCGCTTCGGGTTTCAAGTTCGGTGTGGCTGACGTGTCGGCATACCACGCGCGTCCGTCGGCGCTGGTCGCAATCGTATTCACCCACGGCAGCGCGTTGTGATCGGCGTGGGCTTTTTTGAATTCGTCGAGCGTGCGCGCACGGTTCATCGCCATCCGCTGAGTTTGAAACGAAGTGTTGTTCGCATTCGCATCGCGCACTGTCACGGCGCGTTTGGCCGTCCAGCCAAAGCCGGGCAGGTTCAGGATGGGGCCGTAATGGCTGAAGAAAACGCGGCGTTCGATTTGTTTGAGCGTGCCGTCGGTTTGTTTGACCGCCACGCTGATGACCTTGCTGGTCATCTCGCGTTCTTTGCCGTCATACAAATAGCGCGTCGGATTGCCCGGCGCGAGATCAAGGGTATAAAGCGTGAAGCGTTTGCCTGCCGACACTGTATGCGTCCACGCCACATTTTTGTTGAAGCCAATTGCCACGCCCGGCGAGCCGAGCAAGCCCACGCCATAAACATCTAGCTTGCCGGGAATGATGAGATGCTTTTCCCAAAAACGATTTGAGCCTACCCACGGGTAATGCGGGTTGGCGATCAACATGCCGCGTCCGCTGGCCGAACGTTCAGCGCCAATCGCCCAACCGTTGCTGGCAAAATCGAACTCAGGCCAACGAGTCGGCGTCGCATAAGCCGTCTCGTTTTTCGGCGGCATCGCGGTCGCAATCATTTCAGCCATATTGGTGGTCGTGATGACTACGCTTTGTTGATAGGCCATCAGGTCTTCAACGGATATCGGGGAAACCCAATCCTGACCACTGCACCAGCCCTTGACGCCTTGGGCGGTGACTTCACTCAAGTATTGGTTATAACCGGCGACATAGCCTTCGACATTGTCGCGCTGCTCTTGATCCATCGTTTTCAGCATTTCGCGCACCTGCGCATAAAGCCCAAAAGCGCGAAAGGTGAGGTCGCTGTTGACGTGGCGATTATTTTCCCCGGCACCGAAATACTTCGCGCGTTCGCCGCGCACTTTGACGACTTGATCGGCCAGCGAACACAGATGGTCTTGCGCGAACGCGTAGCCTTCGCCAAAGCCCAGACTGCCATAATCTTTCGCTGTGACGTGCGCAATGCCGTGACTCGTGCGGCGAATCTCAGCGGAATACTTTTTGGATTGTGCGCTAACCGTGCTGATGAGCATCGCGCCCAGCAAACACGACAACGTTAACGATTTGAAGGTAACAGGTGACATAGTTGGTGATTTCCTTTCGAGGTGGGAATAGCGATTCATTTTTCGTTCTGTTCGCGCCGAACTTGCGCTTGATAAGACTTCTCGTTGCCCGCGATGAAATCCTGAAAGCCTTGCGAGTCAATAAACGGATTCGGTTGCGTACCCAATCGTTTTACTTTTTCTTCCATCGCAAAGAACGGCGCGTGCGGCCCCAGAAACACGTCGCACGGCAAGGTCTTCAGCTTGGCAAATGATTTCGCGTAAGCCTCTCCTACGCCCGCCCACGTGGGGTTGTTGACCATTCTCACCCCCGGGTTGATAGACATGCTGCTAGTGAATACGACGTTGTATGGCTTGCCGTTTTCAGTGACCTTCATCGTCCACGCCGTGTTGCCTTCGGTGTGGCCGGGCGTCTGATGCGCAGTCATCGCTACGTTTCCTAACTTCACGACTTCGCCGTCGCTGAACAGCTTGTCTACCTTAACAGGCGGATAAAAAGGCTTGATCGGATGAAAACCTTTCTGCCCGCCACTTTCCAAAGTTTCAGCATCGGCTTTGGTCGCATAAACCTTAGCGCCGGTCGCGGCTTTCATCGCGGCGTGTCCGGCTATGTGATCGAAATGCGCGTGACTCGACAACATTATTTTTATGTCATTGAGCTTGAATCCAAGTGCTTCGATATTGGCGCGCAACAGCGGCGCAGACTGTTCGAGCGCCGTGTCGAGCAGAATCAATCCTGCGTCTGACTTGATGATGTAACACGCCAGTTGACTCGTGCCGACATAATAGATGTTGCCGATAATCTGAAAGGGTTTTTGCGGTTGATTCCATGCTTTGATCGAAGCGGAATAATCGGCTTGCGAATGTGTATGCGCGGTCAAAACTAAGAGCAGCAATAAGCAAAGCGGATGTAGCAATTTTTGAGTTCGTTTCATCATACTTTCTGTCAGCCAAATTGTTGTTGAGTTAATGCAGGAAAGGCACAGCGAGTTTGTCGCTGTGCCTTTATGAAGTTTTTGTCGCCGCAGTGCAAGCCGACGAATTCAACTTGAACCATTGCGAATGCTTTTTCTCACGTTATCCGCGCCGACCACCCGGAGGCGGCGGGCCACCGGGGCCGCGAAAACGATCTTCCTTCAAATCCTCCGGCGTAGCGCCTAGCACGATCTCAAAATGCGCCGTAAGTTCGCCGATGGTCGAGCCTTTGAGAGCCGCGAAATCTGTCGTGACCAAAGGCTGTTTCGCGCCAAGTCCTTTATAGATTCCGTCCTTTTCGTTGCCCGCAAAACCCTTGACGTAAAGTTGCGTCGTCAGCATCCGCTTGTCGCCTTGCTTGACGGCGTAATGGATGTGCGGCGTGCGTCCGGGATAAGGCACGGGCTTGATCGTGCGGAAGTAATATTCGCCGGTCGAGCCGGTAACGAAACGTCCGAAGCCCTGAAAGTTCAGGTCAGGCGTGACTTTGTTCTGATCGCCCGGATGAATGTATTTGCCGTTGTTGTCGCATTGCCAAATTTCTACAACGGCGTTGCGAACGGGTTCGCCTTTCAGATTCACTACGCGACCGGTCAGGTGCGTGATGGCTCCGACGGCGGGCGTCAGCTTGTCGTTAATGACGAGCAAATCGTTGTCGGTGTCGAGCGGCAACTTCGTCGGATAAAACGGCCCTTCGGTTTGACGCGGCGTTTGTTGCACCTGTTCGGCGAATACGCCGGGCGCATACAACGCGGCGGCAGTCGCCATTGCCTGACTTAGAAACAAACGACGGTCATATTTCAAATCATCCCATTTCATAATGTTGCTCCTCGGGGAAAGTGGGACGGACTAAAGTCCATCCCACGGTCGCAGACTGAAGTCTGCGCTACGGTTGGTTATTGCGTGAACTTCACGCCGTCGAGCGAAACGTTGTGTTTCACCTCGGTGAACTTCCACACGCCGGTGGCATTGTTCTCAACCGAATAGACGCGCACCGTCATCGGCAGTTTCACGCCATCTACTTCTTTGTAATCCTCAAAGTCGTATTGCTTGGGAATCGCTCCGAGTATCGTCGGGAACGAATCAATGCGCCGCACGAGCAAGCCGGTCTCGGCGTCGAAAAGCAAAGTCGTGTTAATGCCATTCTGTTCAAACCGCACGACTGCCGCCGGACGATCATTCACGCGCATGCCGCGCCCATTCGAAAGTTTTGGCAAGGGGTCGCTGAGTTTCACTGCATTCAACACAGTAGCCAACACCTTGAGGTCGTTTAACTGAACTGGATTCAAGCCGCGCACGCCGCGCGGGTCTTTGGCAAAGCCCGTCGTGCCATCCGTAGCCGATACGATTTCAGCCGTCTGTCCATCAGGCGTAGTCGTTTGCAATGTCGTCATCAGCTTGCCGGGCGCGGCAAATTTTACTTCGCCTTTTGAAGCTTGATTGTTGCCGCCAGTGAACGTGCCGACGAGCGAGCGTGTTTTCAGCTTGGCCGCGGCCTCTCTGCCCCCGACCGCTTGCACGTATTTTTCGATCACTGATTCGGCGCTGGGCGGAGCCGTTGGCGGCGTGGGCGGCGCAACAGGCGCAGCCCCAGCCGCCGCTGGCGGACGCGGAGCCGGGCCAAACGGCGCGGCCAGTGGGAACGAAGGCGCAGCCGCCGGAATCGGTTTACCTTGATGACAGGTGAAACATGAAATTTCGTTTTTGCCCGCGAAGCTATTTTTGTTGGTGTCTTGCACCATCTTGATCATCTGGCGCGCGATACCTTTGTGTTCGTGTTCGTCGCTGACGAAATCGGTACGACCGTCTTTTTGCGTATGGCAAAAAGTGCAACGCACACCCAACGAGGCGTTGAAATAATTCATCAACGGCATGAATTGCGAATCAGGCAAGCCTTTCAGCGATTGAATGTTTTTGCGCACCTGTTCGACCGGTTTGTCTTCCTGCGAATTGACACCACCAGCCGTGATAAACGCGATTGCCAAAGCCACCAACGGCAAACAGCGTTTAAGAAACTTGAGAGTCATTTGAATCCTCCTGTTGGAAAAAAGATGAAGTCGGTTGCCGATTGATAAACCGACAACCGACCACCGATAACCGGCCACCGATTTAGAACGACAGCTTAAAGCCGTATTGAATTTCGCGCCCGATATAACCCGGACGGCGATTGATGACCTTGCCGAAATTGGCGTTGGTTTGATCGAGAATCGGATTGTCCCAGTTGAGATGGTTGAAAGCGTTGTAAGCCTCGGCGCGCACTTCGAACTTGAAGCGTTCGGTCAGCTTGAACGATTTGCTCAACGTCATATCAACTTGCGAAGTGCCAGGCCCGATCAAGCCTTTATAGTTGTAGGGATTGGTGCGTGCAGTGCTGGCCGGGTCAGCGTTCGTACCAACCGGGATGCGAGCAAACACCGTCGGATCAAACCAGCGGTCAAAGGTCGGATTATCCACTTTCGGATTTCCCGACACGATCAGATTTTGCCCGAATTGCAGCAAGCGGCCTGAATACCAGCGATTGGTCGTCGTTATTTGCCAGCCACCCAGTGTCATATCAACCGCTTTCGGCGCATCGCTCAACAACCAGCGGCCTTTGCCAAAAGGCAGTTGCCACGTCAGCGCGTGATTGAACCGATGCCGCGCCGACGGCGAATTGCGCCACGTCAGCGTACGCGAAAATTGCGCGCGGTCATCAAAGAATTCTGTCGTCGCTTCGCGTTGATAAGCGTAATTCACCAGGATGCTGAAGCCCTTAAAGAAAGGCCGCTGCGCTTGCAGCTTATAAGATTGAACGTGATTTTTGCGCCCCGCCGTGTTGGTTTGCGTGATCGCGCCGTATTGCGGATAAGGCCGCAACAACGAAGCTATCGTTACGTTCGCGCCATTGCGCAACGACCCCGGAAACTTATCCAATCCCAGACCCGTCGTCACAGCCAGAAACGGATTCGGCACCGTCGCATTCGTCACCGAGCGCGGTTGCTCATACAAAATGTTCGGGTCGGCCATGTTCAGGTCAATGCTGTAAGGCAGATTGTTGCCGTTGTTGAAAAAGAAATCGAAGCTCACGATGGTGCGGCTCCACACTTCGCGTTGATAAGACAGCGAGAACCGGTCGTTGTTTTGCGGCACCAAGTTGTATTGATCGAGGCTCACGGCATTGCCCAGATTGGTATAGCGCCCCAGCGTTTGGGCCGTGGGCAACTGAACCGGGTTTGACGTATTGACTCCCGACGTTCCCGCCGGCGTCGCCGTGCCGGGAAACGGATTCGACGCCAACGCGAGCGGTACGCCGTTGACCGAAGCGAGTGAGGTCGTGATCGTCGAATAGCCCGTATATTGATTGACGAAATCGCCCAGCGGATCGCGCACCGTTGACGACGGCGTCATATAGCGCGCCCAGCCGAAACGAATCACCGATTTGTCATCGAGCTTGAACGCGCCGCCGAGACGCGGCAACAGATTTAGCGCCCGACGCGACCACGCATTGCGATTGTTGGCGTCGGTGAAAATCCAGGCGCCGTTGAATATCGGCTTGTAACCTTTGGCCGTCATCAGCGCCAACGCCTGCGCCGGAATCACGGGCGGCGTCGTACCGAATTCAGGAATCGGACTGGTCAAATCTAACCGCTGTGACAAACGGTTCTGGCGATCAATCGGGCCGGGCTCATATTCCCAACGCAAACCCAGATTAAGCGTCAGCCGTTGATTCACTTTGAAATCATCCTGAACATAAGACGCATAGCCTTTGGTCACGACTTCCTGCACCGGCACGCGGCGACCGCTGGTGTTGTTATCAATCGCGCCCAACAAAAACGTAGCCCATTCGTGACCGGTGTTATTCAAGTCGGCATTCGTATTCGTGCCGGTCGTCAG
>JAYSVR010000414.1:0-14144 GCA_043718445.1 Acidobacteriota bacterium
CATCGGCAAGCCGGATTGCATCAGCAACGCTTTCTTCCTGAAAAATCTCGTCAGTCCCGCCGCGCCCATGCGTGAACTGCCCAAGCCTGAAAGTTTGAAGGAATGTTTTTCGGCTTCGTACATCAATCCTGTGAGTGCGCCGTCGTTGAGGCTGACGGCTCCGGCTTCGAGGCGTAAGGCGAGGGCTTCGGCTTCGTCGAGCGAACCAGCGATGACGGCGGCGCTCAAGCCATAAACGCTATCGTTCGCCAACGCGATGGCTTCGTCAGTGGTGCGATAAGCCATCACGGGCAGGACGGGGCCGAAGGTTTCTTCGGTCATCACCGTCATTGTGTGATTGACGTTGGTCACGACGGTGGGACGAATCCACTTACCGCCGCCGTGCGTTTCGATTGCGCCGCCGATTAGGATGCGGCCGCCTTTGCTCACGGCGTCTGCGAGTTGCGCGGCGATGATGTCGGCCTGCTTATCGAAGATCAGCGGCCCGATTTGTCCGCGATGGATGTCGGGATAGTTCAACGTAACGGCTTCAGCCTGTTTAACGAGTTCGGCGATAAACGTTTCGGCAATCGCTTCATCCACATAAATGCGTTCGAGTGATTGGCAGGCTTGCCCCGTCGCCAACACTGAAGCGCGCAAGACGGTTGAGGCAGCGCGTTGAAGGTCGGCACTCCTCGTGACAATCACCGGGTCTTTGCCGCCGAGTTCGAGAAAGGCAGGGATCATTCGTTGCGCGCAGGCAGCGGCGACCACCTTGCCGGTCTTGACGCTGCCAGTGAAGCAAAGCGCGTCGGCGCATTCGATCAAGGCCGTGCCCGTTGCGCCCGCGCCTTGCACAAACGCCAACGGCAACGCCGCTACATTCGCCAGACTCCCACGCATCGGATCAACAAAGCGCGGCGCGACTTCGCTGGGTTTGATAATGACGGCGCATCCGGCCAGCAACGCCGGAATCGCATCAATCAGCGCCAGCGTCAGCGGAAAGTTCCACGGGCTGATAACGCCGACCAAGCCGTAAGGCACAAGCTGATGTTTATATTGAACCGAAGGCAGGCCGACCGATTGCCGCGCGGGTTCAGGCTGCAACAGTTGCGGTGCCAGCGCGCACCAGCGATCTATCGAACGAATTACGCCGTCGAATTCCATCGTCGAGATCAACGCGCGTCCGGTGTCAGTCGTCAGTGCATTGATGATGGCGGCGCGCTGTTGGGTGAGCGAATCTTTCCACGACTGCAACGCGCTGATGCGTTCGTCGAGCGGGCGCGCAGCCCATCCGCTGTTGCGCAAGCGCAGCGCGAGCGCGTGCAATTCATCCGCTGACGATGGCGCGAACACATAATCGTTTTCGCCCGTGCGCGGGTTGCGTACCTGAATCATTCTTTCCTCTAAGCCAGCAAATCATTCACCAACAAACCATGCACATCCGTCAGCCGAAAATCCCGTCCGGCGTAACGATAGGTCAGCCGTTCGTGATCGAAACCCAACAGGTGCAACAGCGTCGCGTGCAAATCGTGAACGTGAATCGGTTTCTCGACGGCGGCAAAACCGAATTCATCCGTCGCGCCATGCACGTAACCTTTCTTCACGCCGCCGCCCGCCAGCCAAATCGTGAAGCCGTGATTGTTGTGATCGCGTCCCCACGTAGCGCGATCAGTTCCGCCCGATGGGCCGGTCAATTCGACGACGGGCGTGCGTCCGAATTCCCCGCCCCAAATCACCAGCGTGTCATCCAACATCCCAAGTTGCTTTAAGTCAGTGAGCAGCGCGCCGATGGCTTGATCGGTTGATTCCGCCAAACGGCGATGCGCGGCGGCGAGATTGTCGTGGCTGTCCCACGGTTGGTCTTTGCCCTGCCAAACCTGAATGTAACGCACGCCGCGTTCGAGCAGTCGCCGTGCCATCAGCAGTTCGCGGCCATAGATCGTGTCGCCATACAACTTGCGCATGGGTTCAGGCTCTTTGCTGACATCAAACGCATCGGTCGCTTCGGTCTGCATGCGAAAGGCGAGTTCGTAAGATTGAATCTGCGCTTCGATGCGTGCGTCTTCCTGACGTTGTTGCTGAAAGCGCTGGTTGAGTTGCGCGAGCAAATCGAGTTGCTGGCGTTGGGCTTCGCGCGTGACCGCCGTATTGCGAATGTGTTCGATGAGACGTTCGATGGCGGTTTCTTTGGTGTCAACGTAAGTGCCTTGATAAAGCGCAGGCAGAAAACCCGACGTCCAGTTTTGCGTGCCGCTCACCGGATAGCCGTAAGGACACAACACCACAAAGCCCGGCAGGTTTTGGTTTTCGGAACCCAGGCCATACAACAGCCACGAACCGAAACTCGGTCGCAATTGCCGCGCGTCGCCGCAATTCATCAGCAACAACGAAGGCTCGTGATTCGGCAAATCGGTGTGCATCGAACGAATGACGCACAGGTCGTCTACGTGCTTGGCGGTGTGCGGATAAAGCTCACTGACTTCGATGCCGCTCTGCCCGTGCTTGCTGAATTTGTAAGGCGAACCGAAAGCGACGCCGGTCTTGCGTTCTGTCTTGAGATGAATCGGCAACGGCTTGCCGTCGTATTTCGTCAGTTGCGGTTTCGGATCGAACGTATCCACCTGCGAAGGGCCGCCATTCATAAACAGATGAATGACGCGCTTCACCTTGGGCGCGAAATGCGGCGGCTTCACACCCGATTGAGGATTTGAGATTACGGATTGCGGAGTGGCAGAAGTGCCATCGGCTAACAATGACGCCAACGCGAGCGAACCTAAGCCAGTGCCGCAACGCTGCAAGAGTTCGCGGCGGGTGAGAAATTGATGAGCTATTTCATGCATATCGTTAATCCTTGTAGAATGCCTGCGCTTTAACTCAACTCAGGAAAAAATTATGTCTACTGTCTCTGTTGCACCTGCCCTCGAAACTGCGCCGACCACTCCGGCTTTTGAAATGGTTCCCGTAGGAGCCGAAGCCCGCGTGCTGTTGAATAACATCAGTTGGGAAGCCTACGAACAAATCTCCAATGCGCTGGTAGATTATGCGGGCGCACGCCTCAACTATTACAACGGGATGCTTGAAATCATGACCACTTCTTACCCACATGAACTTTATCAGCAAGCGCTTGGCCTGCTCATTTCGCTCGCAGCGGCTGAAATGGAAATTGACTTCGTGAGTTCAGGCCAAACAACTTTCAAAAAAGAGCGCAAAACCGGCTTTGAAGGCGACGATACGTTTTACTTCTCTTATCTTGATGAGTTGCGCCAACCCGGCAAACAGATTGATCTCACACAAGACCCTGCGCCCGATCTTGTTATCGAAGTAGACATCACGAACCCTTCGTTGAAAAAGTTTCCGCTATTCGCTGCGTTGGGCATCACTGAAGTTTGGCGCTGGCACGACAACGAACTCACGATTTTTCATCGCGTAGGCGATGATTACGAACCACGCACCACCAGCCATTTTTTGCCTAACGTGACTTCCGCCGAAGTCAGCGAACTGGTTTATGAACAGCAAGTCGTACCGGCGTTTGTTTGGCAGAAGAAAGTTCGCGCTTACGCGCAAGAATGTATGGCACGTTGAACTTCACTCAATCGTCATAAACTCTGCCGCCATCAACAACACCTGCGCATAACGTTCCCACGCCGTCAGCGGCTGATCGTAAGGCGCGCGAAAGTCGCGCACCGAATCCCATACGTCACGGCTGCCGTCCAACCGTTCGATCACCATCTTCCATTCGTGTTCATTGCCTGAAGTCACAACGAAATCCAGCACGTCACCGCGTTGCACGATGATCTCGGCGAGATCGGTAGCGACGGCGGTTTGCTGTGCGTTCCATTTGCCCAACGAACCGGCGCGCGATGAAATCAGGTAACCAAAACGATCTTTGCATTTGCCGCACGATGAATGTGAAAGCGAGCCAGTGAGTTTGATGCGTCCGTCGAAATCAGCCGTCCAGCGGCGAATGGGCGTATTGCCTTTGCCTTCGCCGGGCAATCCGCCCTTGGCGTGAACAATCGCCGTCGTATCGCGCGGGTCGCCGGGCATCGCCGAATTGCGCCACTCGCCGTTCATGAAATATGCCAGCTTCTCAAAACTCGTCACGCGCTCGGCCTTTTCGTCGTAATCGCCTTGTCCGTATTGCCACGCCGCGTGCCGTGCTTTCATGGGCATCGCAAGCACAGCAGACTTGATGAACTGTTCGCCCAACACCACTTCTGCGTGTGAAGCCGCGCGGCCATAGAGCGTGCGATAAAGCCATTGAATGCGCTCAGGCTGATTCGCTGAACGTGCCGCCAACCCGCGCGCCTGTTCGTGGGTGAACGGCGCGTTCATCATCAGCAAAGCCTGTTGCGCTACGGTCGTGAGATAACGTTGCGGTGTGTGTGAGTCAGGGCTGGCGAAATCGAAAGCACGAAAATCGTTCGGCACTAACGCGCGATCAAGAAAAGCATAGATGGTTCGTCGTTGCGCGAAAGGCCACGCGCTGGCACCTTCGGGTAAGCCGCCGAGTTGCGGATTCAGCTTGTCGCTCACTGCCAGCAAACTATCGCGCAACTCTTCCCAATCCATACGGCGACGATTGAATCGCCAAAGCAATTTGTTTTCAGGGTCAGCGGCGCGCGCCGTCGGGTTGTCGGCGCTGCTTTGTTGATAAGCGCGCGACAACACGATTTGCCGATGCAGCCATTTCAATGACCAGCCGTTTTCGATCAGGCCGCGCGACAGAAAATCCAGTAACGCCGGATGCGAAGGCACATCGCCACGCGTACCGAAATCACTGGGCGAAGCGACCAAGCCCGTGCCGAAATGCCAAGCCCATACGCGATTGACCATGACGCGCGCCGTCAACGGATTGCGCGCGTCGGTGATGGCTTGCGCGAGTTCAAGACGTTCGCGGCCTTTCGCAAAAGGCTGGCGCGCATCTTCACCATCCTCATTACCATTCGGGGGACAAAGAATTTGCAAAAACTGCGGCTCGACTTTTTCGCCTTTGTTTTTTGAATTGCCACGCACGAACACAAAGCCGGGTTCGGGCTTGGGATTGTCTTCGATGCTTTGCGCGCGCGGCGGAGCGCCCTCGTAAGCGTGTTTCAAAAACAGGCTGTCGAGCTTGCGCCGCTTGCCGCGCTCGTCCTGTCCGTCAACCGATAGATGAATCTTTTCGTAATCGGCAAACGGCACATTCGTCGGCGCATCGCTTGAATGCAAAACTTGCCGCAAGCGTTCGGCTTGCGCGTCGGTGTTCACTTCGGGCTTGTCATATTGCGCGAGCAACTTGCCGTATGTTTCCGCCGCTTCAGCCAACGAAGCAGGCGCGCTCTTGAAGGCATCTCCAACGAGCGAATCACTCAAGCCATCCATTGCCCAGCCTGCGTCTGCTTTGAATTCTTTTTCAGGCAAAGCACTCAAGCGTTTCCACAATGCCCATACCCCGTCTGCTTCATTACGAGCCAGATAGTCGCGCCAACGCTTGAGCATGTAGACGTTGTAATCTTTCTCCTGTGCAAACTTCTCCAGTTCTTTGTCGGTCTTGAGTTCGCGCGTTTGGGCTGCGCCCAGCAAGCACTTGGCGATTTCGGGCGCAGTGCGATAGAGCGCCTTCAATTCGGGATAGCGTTTCTGGCGGCGTTCGGCGATGTCTTTTTCGATCTTCGCGCGTTCGTCCGCGAGTTCGCGGGTGAAGCGGTCTTCTTTACTGGCAACCGAATCAAGCAACGGCAATTCGTCCGGCTCTTTGGTGTTCGCAAAGATCGTATACAGCGAGTAATAGTCCGCCGTCGGAATCGGATCGAACTTGTGATTGTGGCAACGCGCACAACTCACAGTGAGGCCGAGCAAGCCGCGCGAAACCACATCCACCTTGTCGTCAATTTTTTCTTCGCGCGTAACGTTCAAGCCGCCGCGCGTCAACGCGAGAAAGCCTAACGCCGCCAGATTCTTTCGCTCGTTATTCGGCAATTGGTCGGCGGCGAGTTGTTGCTGAACGAATTGATCGTAAGGCAGGTCTTCGTTCAACGCGCGCACCACCCAATCACGATAGGTATAAGCGAAGGGAAACCACTGTTGCAGGTTGCGTCCGGCGTCAATCATTCCGACGGTGTCGCTATAACGCGCCACGTCGAGCCAGTGCCGCGCCCAGCGTTCGCCGTAATGCGGCGAGGCCAACAGGCGATCTATGACGCGCGTCAACGCATCAGGCGAAAGGTCTTTTTCAAACGCGGCGACTTCTTCCCACGTGGGCGGCAAGCCCGTCAGATCGAACGTGACGCGGCGCAACAGCGTTCGTTTATCCGCCGCCGAATTGAAGCGCAAGCCTTTCGTTTCAAGCGAAGCCAACAGAAACGCATCAATGCCGTTGACGGTCGCGCCCTTCACCTTCGGCGGTGCGACTTTCGCAATCGGTTGAAACGACCAAAAAGTTTTGTGTTCAGGTTTGATGAGGTATTCGTTTTTCGCCACGGTCACAGCAGGCCAAACAGCGCCTTCGTTAATCCAGCGGCGCAAGTCGGCGATGACTGCGTCGCTCAATTTCGGCTCGCCTTTGGGCATCTTTAACGTCGCGTGCTGATGCGTGACGGCTGCGATCAACAAACTCGCGTCCGCCTTGCCGACGATGAGGCTCGGGCCGCGCTGACCGCCTTTCAACAAGCTCGCGCGGCTATCCAAACGCAGTCCGGCCTTAGGCTGTTCGGTGTGGCAATCGAAACAATGCGTCGCCAGCACAGGGCGAATGCGCTGTTCAAAAAATTCTTCCTGCGCGCGCTGCGCTTGCGCGTCACCAGGCAAGAGAACCCGCACGCCGAGCCACCACAGCGCGCACAGCATCACGCAACCCATTCGTAAGAGCTTTCGGCTTTGCATAGAAAACGACTCCGCGACATTGTAATGATTAACCTAAAGGCAGCCGCATCGTAGGCAACGTCCCTGCATTGTGCAACGCTTTGCGCAATGCTCGTTTCGTTTTTCTGACTGACCTCACAAAAAAGCTGTAATCCTCTTTCAACATTGAACGTCTATAAACGCACGGCTCGAATTTATCTGCACCAATAAAGGACTTATTAACCCGCATGAAGTTTCGTCTTACCCCGTTATTATGGTTGTTACCGCTGATTGCCTTTCTGGGCTTCGTCGGCTATCGCGTCAAAGAAGCGGTTCGCGCTAAAGCGGAGTTGCAACAAGGCCCCGGCGCGGCTGGTGGGCCGGGCGGTCAAGCGCAAGGCCGCCCCGCAGGACAAGCCGGACAAAGTGGTCAGGCGGCAGGTCAAGGACAAGGCGGACGCCCAGGCGCGGCTGGCGGTCAGGGTGGTCAAGCCGGTCAAGGCGGTGGTGGACGCTCGCAAGTCGTACAAACCAGCGCGGTGGCTTCGGGCAAGGTCAGCGAAAAGATCATGCTCACCGGTTCGCTCAAGGCCAAAGAGCAGGTTGACGTCACGCCCAAAATCCCCGGTCGCATCACCAAGCTCACGGTTGACGTAGGCCAACAGGTCAAACGCGGCGCACTTATCGCCACCATTGAAGACGACGAAATTCAGCAACAACTCGAACGCTCAAAGGCTTCGCTCGCTGTGGTTGACGCTTCGATTGCGCAACGCGACGCCGAACTCAACAACGCCAAATCCGATCTAGACCGCCGCAGCAAACTCGTGAACGAAGGCCTGTTGCCGCGCAGCGAACTCGATACGCTCGATACGCGAGTGCGCGTGGCGCAAGCCCAACTCGAACTCACGCGCGCGCAACGCCGCCAGTCAGAAGCCGAACAACGCGAGCTGACGATTCGCCAAAGCCAGACGCGCGTCTATGCTCCGCTCAACGGCGTCGTCGCGCGCCGCCAACTCGATCTGGGCGCGATGGCGAGCGGGAATACGCCCATCGTCACCATCGTGAGCGAAAACCCAATGGTCATCGAAGCGAAAACTTCTGAACGCGACATTGCCCGCATTCGTCGCGGGGCCGCCGTTAAAGTCACCGTAGACAGCCTGCCCGGACAAAATTTCACCGGACGCGTCTTGCGCATCGCGCCGCAACTCGACCCGCAAACGCGCAACGGCATGGTCGAAATCGAAATCCCCAATCGCAACGGCGCGCTCAAAGGCGAAATGTTCGCGCGCGCCGAACTCAATCTCGGCAGCGAACGGAATACGATTTTGTTGCCGCGCGACGCGCTGGTATATCGCGGCGAACAGCCCGGCGTTTATATGATCGAAGCAGACGCCGCCAAATTTTTCCCCGTCGAAACCGGCCTCACCCAAGGCGACCAAGTCGAAGTCATCAACGGCTTGAAAGTCGGCGATGTCGTGATTACGCGCGGCTCGAACCTCATCAAAGAAGGCGACCGCGTACGCGTGCAGGAACAGCGCTCGCCGGGAGCGCCGGGCGAAGTGCAAGCCGCCGCCGCGAATCAGGCCGGGCAAAAACCACCACAACTGCCCGCCGGAGCGCCGCAGCAACAGCCAGGTGCGCCCAGACAGCAGCGATAAGGAGCAATCCCCTTAAGAGTGATTAGCAAACGAAGGCTGCGCGAATTTTGGGAGAAAAATCCAGAGGCGAAAGAACCGCTGCTGGACTGGCATAACATCACTCGTAAAATACTCTGGCATAACCTTGCCGAAGTTAGAGACACCTTCCGGCATGCTGACCCGGTGGGCGATTGCACAGTGTTCAACATCAAAGGCAATAATTACCGCTTGATTACCGTCGTCAAATATCGCGTACGGCGAGTTTATGTATTGCACGTGTTGACGCATAAGGAATACGACAAGGAGAAGTGGAAAGATGACTGTCACTGTTAAAGTCCGCGCTACGCATACTCAAGTAGGACGTTCATTCGATCAGCGCAAATATGGCCGACTGTTGGCACAGGCTACGCCCAGTGTCATTACCACCAAGACTGAATTGCAGCACGTCGAAACTGAAATCGGCAAACTCTTGCGCAAAGGCGATTCCATGACGCCCGAAGAAGAACGATTGCTGGATTTATTATCAGCTTTGGTGGAGCGTTACGAAGACGAAACTGAAGACTTCCCCGCTTCTCCGCCCCATCGTCTTTTGCAATTTTTGCTAGCACAAAACGATCTGCCGCAAAGCGACTTGGTGAAAGTCTTCGGTTCAAGTGAGCGCGTAATGGAAGCGGTCAATGGCAAACGCAACATCAGCAAGGCACAGGCAAAAACGTTGGGAGCATTCTTTAACGTCGCGCCGGAACTGTTTATCTGAAGGAAACTCGAAGGTGGAGAAGTGCAATGAACTTACCAGAACAATCCGTCAATCGTCCGATCATGGTCTATATGTTTACGACTGTGATGCTGCTGCTCGGCATCGTCTCGTTTATCAGGCTGCCCGTAGACCTGATGCCCGAAATGCAAAGCCCGACGCTCTCGGTGCGCGCTGAATACCCCGGCGTCGCGCCCGAAGAAGTCGAGAACCTCGTCGCACGTCCGCTCGAATCTAGTTTGAGCGCCGCGCCCGGCATCTATCGCATCACTTCGACTTCGTCAGAAGGCTCGGCCAACATTCGCATCCAGTTCGATTACGGCGTGAACATGGACGAAGCCGCCAACGAAATCCGCACGCGGCTTGATCGCGCGCGCAGCACCTTGCCTGAAGGCGTCTTGCCGCCGACGGTTTTCAAATTCGACACTTCGCAATTCCCGATTATGTCGCTCGCCGTGTCGGGCAATAAAGACGCGCGCGAATTGCGCACGTTGCTCGAAAAAGATATTCAGCCGCGCCTCGAACGCGTGCCCGGCGTCGCCGCCGTAGACATTCGCGGCGGCTTGCGGCGCGAGATTCACGTGACGCTTTCGACCGAAAAGCTGCGTTCTTACAACCTCTCGGTCAATCAGGTCGTCACCACGCTGCGCAACGAAAACCAGAACCGTCCCATCGGCCCGATGGAAGAAGGCAAATATGAAGTGCTGTTGCGCACGCAGGGCGAATTTCAGGACGTGAAAGAAATCAGCAACGTCGTCGTCACCTCGCGCGGCGGCTCGCCGATTTATTTGCGCGATGTCGCCAAGATTGACGATACGCACGAAGAGATTCGCCAGATGGTGCGCATTGACGATCAACCCAGCGTGCGCTTTTCGATTCGCAAACAATCGGGAAGTAACACCGTCACGGTGGCCGAAAACGTGCGCGCCGAACTCGTGCGACTCGAAAAATCTTTCCCCGACATCAAAGTTTTTCCGATGTTCGACTCGTCGCTATTCATCACGAAATCTATCAACAACCTCAACGAATCGGCCATTCAAGGCGGCATTCTCGCGGTCATCGCATTGCTGCTGTTCCTGCGCAATATCCGCAGCACGATGATCGTTGCCATCTCGATTCCCATCACGGTCATTGGCACATTCATCTTGATGTACGCTTATGATTTCACGCTCAACACGATGTCGTTCGGCGCGCTCGCCCTGAGCGTAGGCATGATTGTGGACAACGCCATCGTCATCATTGAAAACGTCTTTCGCCACCGCGAACAAGGTTACTCACACGCCGAAGCCGCCGTGCTGGGTACGAGCGAAGTCGCCGGGCCATTGGTCGCTTCGACGCTGACTTCGGTGGCCGTATTCGTGCCGTTGCTTTTCGTCGGCGGACAAAGCGGCATCATGTTCAAACAGTTGGCGTGGATTGTCGGCTTCTCGCAAATCTTCTCGCTCGTCATCGGGCTGACCCTCGTGCCGGTGCTGTGCAGCAAATACCTGCGCGTGCGCAAGCCAGAAGACAACAAAGGCTTTCACCCGCTGGCGTGGCTCGTGCGCATCAGTGGCAAAATGCTCGACGCGCTTGATGAAAACTATCAGCGCGCCATTCACTGGTCGCTCACTCATCGCAAAACCATCATCGCCAGCGCCGCCTTACTGTTTGTGGGCAGCCTCGCGCTCACGCAATTCATCGGCGTCGAGATGACGCCCGAAACCGATGAAGGCGAAGTGCGCGTCAGCGTCGAACTCGCACCCGGCACGCGCGTCGAAGTCACCGACGAAATCACCAAGCGCCTGGAAACGATCATTCGCAAAGAAGTGCCTGAAACCAAACACATCATGAGCGAAGTCGGCGGCGGCGGATTCATGTCTTCGTCCATGCATACGGCTGACTTGAGCGTTCAGTTAAAAGACAAAGTCGAACGTAAGCGTTCGAGTCAGGACATCGTCAACGCCTTGCGTCCCAAGCTGAACCTGCAACCCGGTATGCTCGTGCGCGTGCGTTCGTCGAGCAACAACATGATGATGAGCCGACGCGGCGGCAGTTCAGGCGAACGCGTCTCGGTTGAGATTCGCGGCTTCGATATGAAAGTCGCCAGCGACATCGCCAAGCGCGTCAAAGACACAGTTGACGGCATCCCCGGCATCACCGACTCGCAAGTCAGTCGCCGCGAAGGCTTCCCTGAAATGCTCGTGCGCGTAGACCGCGACAAAGCCGCCAGCCTCGGCCTCAACGCCTCTGACATCGCCAACACGCTTGAGACAGTCATCGGCGGACGCCGCGCCAGCCAGTTCCGGCAAGAGGGCGAAGAGTTCAACATCCTCGTCCGCCTTAACGAAGAGCAACGCGCCAACATCGCGCAATTGCAAAACATCACCGTCGTCACGCCCGGCGGACAGGCCGTGCCCATCGGTAATCTGGTCAGCGTACAACGGCGCGAAGGCCCTGTTTCGATTGAACGGCAAGATCAGGAACGAATGGTGCGCGTCACGGCGGGTTACGCCAAACGCGATCTCGGTTCGATCATGAAAGACGTTGATCAACGCTTGAGCGGCTTGAATATGCCGCCGGGCTTCTCGATCTATTACGGCGGCGAATATGAAGAGCAGCAGAAATCTTTCCGCGAATTATTGTTCGCGCTGATTCTCGCCATCGTGCTGGTTTATATGGTGATGGCCGCGCAATTCGAATCATTTCGCGATCCGCTGATTATTCTTTTCTCGATTCCGCTCGCGGCGATTGGCGTAGTCTTGGCGCTGTTCCTGACTCAAACAACCTTTAACCAGCAAGCCTTCATCGGCACGATCATGCTGGCGGGCATTGCGGTCAACAACGCCATCGTGCTGATTGATTACACCAATCTGCTCAGGCACCGCGACAAATTGCTGTTGCGCCACGCCGTTGAACTCGCCGGACGCCGCCGCTTGCGTCCGATCCTGATGACGACGCTCACGGCGATTGTCGGCTTGCTGCCTATGGCACTCGGCCTCGGCGAAGGCTCTGAAGTGCAATCGCCCATGGCCCGCGTCGTCATCGGCGGACTGACGACTTCGACACTGATTACGCTGCTGTTCATCCCGACGATTTACACCATCATCGAAGAGCGCGGCCACCGCAAAGAAGCCACCGAAGTCGAAACAGAAGGTATGCCGCAACCGCTGCAACCTATCGGCGCAGACTAAGCAGGGCTGTTGCAAAATCATTTTGAGCCCGAATGAATTGGCAAAAGAGAAAAAGACCTTCACGAGAGTTGTGAAAGTAGTAAGCGGTCAAACTTACAGGAAGCAACTCAAGGAAGGTCTAGCTGGAAGATAACATGTGCTGGTCACGCGCGGAATGCAGGGTCTATTCATTCTCGTGGCTCACTAGCAACAACGCCCGTAAACCCAAAGGGGAATTTCACAGGATTGACAGGATTTTCAGGATTAACGGGATAGCCGTAAAGCTTATCAATTCCTACTTTTTCATCTCATCCCGTCATCCTGAAAATCCTGTCAATCCTGTGAAATTCCCCTTTAGGTTGACGGGTTTTGGCAAAGCGGCGGAACTCTTGCTGGCGGCGCTGGATCGCTTGCGCCAAGCCGGACTCGAACTCGAAGTCGCTGAAACCCATCACGCCGGACACGCCACCGCCATCGCGCGCGAGGCTTATGCCGCAGGCTATCGGCGCTTCATTGCCGTAGGCGGCGACGGCACCGCGTTTGAGATCGTCAACGGCCTCTTCCCTAAGGCGCTCCCTGAAGCACTTGAAGGCGAACCGCCTGCGTTGGGTTTTTTGCCGTTGGGCACGGGCAATTCGTTTTTGCGCGACTTCACCAAAGACGGCGCGAATTACGCCGCGCAGGCCATCATCGCGGGACGCGAACGTCCGTGCGATGTCATCAAGCTGACGCATACGACGGGCGCGCTTTACTACATCAATATCTTGAGCCTGGGGTTTGTGGCCGATGTTTGTACGTTGGCGAACGAACGTTTTAAGAAGCTGGGCGCGGCGGGCTATGGCTTGGCCGTAGTCTCGTGTCTGGCGAGTTTCACTAAGCGCGTGCTGCCTTTCACGATGGATGGTTTCAGCGAAGCCAACCCGCCCGCTACGGCGCTGCTGATTTTCAACAACAGCAAATACACGGGCGGCAACATGATGCTCGCACCCAGCGCCGATTCGGGCGACGGACTGATAGACATCGTACGCTGGTCAGCCGGATGCTTCGATTTCTTATGGAACTTTCGCAAGTGTTATGACGGCACGCACGTCTTTCATCCACTCATCTTTCAAGGCCGCGCCCGCCGCATCGAACTCGATTTCGGCCAACCCATAGACATCATGATTGACGGCGAAGTCATGACCGTCGAATTGCAAACATTAGAAGTTTTGCCGGGTGCGTTACGGGTGATGGTGTAAGCCTTTTAGGCTACGGCTAAGACTGAACGAAGCGGAAAGAATCACTTCCCGCGCGTTAGCGATGTAAAGTTCGTTGCGACCAGTGACAACAAAACCGCGAAGCATTCTTGACGATTGCTTCGCGGTTTTGTTGTCTGAGGACGTTGTGGAAAAGTGAGCTTGTTTATGGACAGGCGATGGCGCTCAAGGTCAGCGCTCCCGCGTTATCAATCGTCAACAACCGGCAAGTAGCACCATCAGGAGATTTCAGAATCATCCCTTGCCCAGCCGTGCCGACATAGACGTTGCCATTGCGTATGTCGAGTTTGGCTTTGGGGACTGAGACGCCGATGCCGACGGCGGCATTGTTGCCGAGTACTTCGGATATTGTTTCGTCCAGCCGCGACATGGCGACCAAAGTCGTCTTGATCGTACTGGTCTTGGCAATTCCTTTCATCGGCCCGGGCTTATATCTGTTCGCACTGAAAGACAAAGGCTACAAAATCTAAACACGAACGCGGGGCTTGAGCTTCGTCCGCGTTCACAGCAAAAAAGGTGGCGTGACTGTCAGTCAACGCCA
>JAYSVR010000415.1:0-4352 GCA_043718445.1 Acidobacteriota bacterium
ATCGGGCCAGAGCGTGATGTGGCCTGCGCCTGCCGGATTGACCACCGTGGCATTACCGACAATCGCTTTCGCCGTCGTCGGAATTGTCTGGCCGTCGCAGGTCACAAACGCCGAGCGCGTACGCGGCAAGGCATTCGTGATGGGTGAATTCAGATAAGCGCACGCAAAGACGCCGCCGTTGGAAGCCCGTGTGTCATACAACCTGATCGGTTTGGCGAGCGGGTAATACTGCAAGCCCGTGATTATCACGGTGTAAGCTCGCACACCCGTGCAATTGTTGGCGTCAGTGACCGTGACGGTAAAGTTGAAAGTGCCCGCCGCCGTGGGCGTGCCTGACACCAATCCAGTCGCAGGGTTCAAACTCAAACCGGGCGGCAAGGCTCCGGCGGTGAGAGCAAACGAAAACGGGCTGGTACCAGCCCCTAAAGTGATCGTCTGGCTATAGGCTGTGCTGATCGTACCACTGCCGATAAAATTCAGGCTGATGAATGGGCAGGGCGGCGCAACCGTCCATGTGAAATTCTGCAAGCCGTTACAGCCATTGGCGTCAGTGATGAGAATCGCAAACGTGAAGTTGCCGAAACTAAATGGCGTACCTGACAGCAAGCCGCTGGGTGAAAGCGTAACGCCACTCGGCAAGCTGCTGCCGAAATTGAGCGCGAACGTATATGGGCCAGTGCCGCCCGCTCCCGTCAGTTGCTGGCTGTAACTCACATTCGCCTGGCCGTTGGGCAACAACGCAGGCGTCGCGCTAATCACTGGGCAAGGCGCGGTGATCAAACGGCACTGAGAAAACTCTGACGTATTGCCCGCCGGGTCAGTCGCCGTCGCCGTAATAAACTCGCCCACCGACGGCCCTGAAATTCCCTCAAGGATAGTCCAATTGCCGTTGGCGTCGGTCGTACGGCTCACTTGTGCCAGATATGTCTTCCCTTCACCGAACCCGGAAGGGTTGCAAGTGGGACTAGAGAAGTACTGAAACGTAAAAATTGTATTGGGCAGGCTGTTAAAAGTGCCGCTGATGAAGGTTACTGGGCCGCTGGTGGTAGCCGAAATCAGCGTCGGGAAGTTCTGCCCGTTATTGCCTCCCGTGTCGGTATCAAGGTTGTCGTTGGCCGTCACACCGTTAGTTCCCAGATCAATGCCCAATCCGTTATTTGAAAAAATAGAATTGTTGAGAATGGCATTATCGGTGCTGGCAAGGTTATTGAATGTGCCGATACCAGACACATCGTTAAAGGCAATCAAGTTGCCCGCACCAGCGACCATCCCACCAATAATGTTGTTTTGCCCTCCAAAAATGAAAACCCCAGAGAAACTATTGCCCAATGCACCAGTTCCCGCCGCATTCGTGCCGATAAAATTGCCTTCTATCCGGTTACCATTTGCGACTCCATCACCGCCATTGAAGAGCGCGACGCCTCCATTGTTTCCTGAAATGACATTGCGGGCAGCGGTGATTGTGCCGCCTACTACAGTGTTGGCAACTCCAAACAGCATGACCCCATATGAACTATTACCCAGATCAAGTGTGCCGTTGATGTCCGTCCCAATGTAATTGCCCTCGATTCGATTGCCGGTATTAGAGTTGGAAACCTGCAATTCAATCCCGGTGCTATCATTGCCGGAAATCACGTTACGCGCGCCCGCTGCGGTGCCGCCGATTACGTTATTGCTTGGACTGAAAAAGAGAAGCACCCCAGTAGAAGAGTTGCCGAGGTCTAGAGTCCCGCTGATGTCAGTGCCGATCAGATTCCCCTCGACGCGATTATTAAGCGCGAGCGTGCCAGAGATTGACACGCCTTGTTGGTTGTTACCCGAAACCAGATTGCGTGCGCTAGCAGTTGTACCGCCAATCAGATTGTTGGGACTGGTGACACGGATGCCTGAACTCGTGTTACCCAAATCGGCTGTGCCAGCGACATTTGTCCCAACGTAATTGCACGAGATCGTGTTATTGCCGCCCAGAAACACCGAAATGCCGTTGGCCGTGAAGCGGTTGATCACCAAGCCACGCACGGTGCTATGGCCGCCAGCGATGCTCAGGCCATTCGTGCTGGCAACGATGTTCAAGCCGTTCAACTCGATCTTCAGCCCACCCGCCGTCGTGCAACTCGCGCCCGCTTGGGTGGTTCCGTCAATCACAACCGGATCGAAAATCTGTGGCAGTGCTGTCGTCGGCGCGATGGTGTGCGGCCCTGCGCCCGGAATGTTGAAAGTGATGGTGTCGGTGTTGGTTCCTCCAGCGCATTCGCCTACGCCGAGTAATCCTTGGATGTTGGCGTTGGCATTGGCGATGGCCTCGCGTAACGAACAAGCTCCGTCAAACCCAAACGTATCAGCGGCAGTGGTAACGGTGATGGTCGCGGGCGGCGCGGTGCCCGCCTGGAAAACATTGAACGTCGTTCCCGCCACGGAAATGCTGCCTGAACGCTGTGTCAGTCCCGCATTGGCCGTGACGCTGTAATTGACCGTGCCATTGCCGCTGCCCGCCGCACCGGAATTAATCGTAATAAACGACGGCGTATTGCTGACCGCCGTCCATGCGCACGCCGCTGCCGTCGTCACCGCAATATTTTCACTATTGAGTGCCGATGAGAAAACTTGTGACGTGTGGTCGAGTCGGTAAAGACAAACTGCGTCTTGGGTAACAGTGTAGGTCAATCCCGCCACGTTAATCGTGCCTATCCGCGGTAAAGATGAATCAGAAAAACTAGCCGTGAAGGAATAGTTTACGGTTCCGTTGCCCGTGCCGCTCGCGCCGCTGGTGATGGTGATAAACGAGGTGCTGCTCACCGCCGTCCAGTTGCAGCCCGCGTCTGCCGTGACGTTGAAAGTATTGGTGCCTGCCGCGCTGCCTACGGTTTGGCTGGTCGGCGCAATGGCGAAGTTGCAAGTCGAAGCCGAAATTTTGGCGACGAAAGCGTCCTGCCCTACGCTCTTGATCAGGCTGGGGCCGACGATCTCAGGGAACGTCGTCGCGTCTGATTCAGTGTAACCAACCACATAAGCCGCGCCTGCGCTATCCACCGCGATGCCGTTGACCTGATCGAACGCTGCGCCGCCGATGTAACCCAGATAAGTCAGCGCCGTACCAGCCGCGTTCAGCTTGCCGACGAAACCGTCGCTGTTGCCGTTGTGAGTCAAATCAGGACCGTCAACCACCGGCATGGTGGCTTCGGTGGTGAAGGTTCCGCCCGCCACATAGGCTGCGCCGCTCGCATCAACCGCGATGCCCAAGCCGACATCGGTGTTGGCGCTGCCGCCGATATACGTCACGTAGCCGAAAGCCGTACCCGCCGCATTGAGCTTGGCGATGTAAGCGTCGCCGCTGCCGGTGTTCGTCTTGTCGTAACCGGGAATGGCGCCGAAGCCGGTGCCAGTGGGAAAAGTCGTATCCGCCGAGAAGGTCTGCCCCGTGAGATAGACATTGCCGATAGCGTCTACGTCGAGCGCGTAGCCATAATCGGTGCTGTTGCCGCCGACGTATGTCGCATAACTGAAAGCCGTCCCCGCGCTGTTGAGTTTCACCACAAACGCATCGCTGAATCCGCCGTTGAACGTTTTGTCTATGCCGGGAATCGCACCGAAGCCGGAACCGGTGGGGAAAGTGACTTCGTTGGAAGTCGCATAGCCCGCGACATAGGCGTTGTTCGATCCGTCTACTCTCACGCCGTAAGCGATGTCAGAGCCGAGTCCGCCGATGAAGCTGGCGTAAGTGAACGACGCTCCGCTGGCCGCGACCTTGACGATGAAAGCGTCGTTGCTGCCGTTGTGCGTGGTGTCGGCTCCGGGAATCGCGCCGATTCCGTCACCGTCGGGGAAAGTGAGTTGCGACGAGAATGTTTCGCCCACCACATAAGCATTGCCCGCGCCATCCACCGCGATGCCACGCCCAATTTCGTTGTTGTTGCCGCCGATGTAACCGCAATAGCTGAGCGCCGTACCCGCCGCATTCACCTTAGCAACGAAGGCTTCCTGAAAGCTGTTGCTGGTCAGGTCAGGCCCGACCGTCACGGGGAATCCGCCAAATTGACTGGAAGTCGTCACACCCGTCACGTAAGCGTTGCCCGTGCCATCCACAGCAATGCCGAAACCGGTTTCATTGCCCGTGCCACCGAGATAGCTCGAATAAAGCAGCGCCGTTCCGCCCGGATTTACCTTAGTGACGAATACGTCTTGCGAGCCATTGGCCGTCAGGTCAGGGCCGACGTTGACGGGAAAGTCGTTAAGCGAAGTCGTGATGCCCGTGAGATATGCGTTGCCGCCAGCGTCAACCGCGATGCTCTGACCGCGATCTTCGCCGGGGCCTTTGCCGCCGATATATCCGCTATAGGCCAGCGTCGTCCCGC
>JAYSVR010000416.1:0-14098 GCA_043718445.1 Acidobacteriota bacterium
CGGGTGTATACGCGCTTGAGATTGCGCCCGTCACCGACGAAGCCACCGTATTTGAGGGCGCGCGTTGGCGCGAAGAAGGCAGCGCGCCGCAAGCCGTCAGCTTCCCGCGCGTGACGCCGTGGTCTGCCGGAAAAACAGTTCCGCTCAATATCAATCTCACGCCGCTCAAACAAACTGAACATCAAGGCACGTTCATCGAGACCGAACCGAACGATACGCCGGAGCAGGCACAAGCCATCAGCTTTGCCGATGAGGCGAGCATTCAAGTCGCACGCATCAACGGCGGAGCCGATGACATTGAGTATTTCGACAACGGCAAAGTCGGCAAGTCTGGTGATGACTGGTTTACGTTTAAGTACGCGGGCGCAGAAGCCCGTTTGCTGACGGCGTATCTGGCGATTGCCGATCATACGTTGGCGGCACAGGTGCGTTGTTATACGCGCGACGCAAGCGGCAATTTGGTTGAATACACCGAAGGCCGCAACGAGAACGAACGCACGCATCAACAAAATGAACCGCATCGTTCGGCGATTGATCGCATCGTCAAACCGGGCGGCACTTATTGGTTGCGCGCCGAAGCCAATGCGCCCGGCTATGAACTCGAATTGCGGTTGCTGAAACCCGCGCCTTATGACGACCCGCGTCAGGCGGTGCGGCAGGCGATGTATGACCACCTCGCGCAAACCGATGCGTGGCTGACCAATCGTCCGCGTGGCGCGAGCGTTGAGCGGCGCATCCGCGAGACGGGCAATTTGATGGGTACGCATTGCATGAGTTGCCACACGCAATCGGGCGTATGGGGTTCGGCGGTTCCCATCGCCAATGGTTACAAGCCCGAAAACATTCAGAGCTTCCGCCGTCTTCTCAACGTGATGTATGAGTCGTTGCGGCCTACGAATTATTTGAAAGAGGCGGCGAACAACACGAGTCTCACGCCGCTTGATGTAGGCGACGGCCCCGCCGGTACGCGCGTCGCGGGCCATAACGTATGCACCGCCGAACGCGCTGTGCCTGCGCGCAAGTTGCATTCGATGCAGGCGATTCGCGCGGCGAATCATACGTTGCAAACCGCCGACCCTAGCGGGATCAACGCCGCCGGGCCGGGTTCCAACGTAGGCCAATCGGTGGTTTACAGCTACGCCGGAGAGATTTTGCGCACGGCGTGGGATCGCACGCAGCATCCGCGCTATCTCGCCGCGCTCGAAGAAAAGGCCGACAAGATGTTGGGTGTCGTGCCGCGTTACAGCGACGACCTGTCGCATCGCATCGAATTTTTCAAACGTTACTTTCCGCAAGACTATGCGGCGGTGAATGCACGCGCGCGGCAGACTTATGCGACCTTGCCGCCGCAGCCTACGCCTTATCCCGTGCCTACGCCGCGTGAAGATGGCAAGCCGGTTGAGCCGCCGCCCGCAGTGTTTCCCGTCTACAAACTCAAAACCGCCGACGAAGCCGCTGCGCTGATGCCGCGCATTCAAGAGACACTCAAGAAAGACGAAGCGCGGCTGCGTGCGATTCAAAATGCTGACGGTTCGTGGGGCTTTGATCCGGGTAAAGCTGATGGGGACAAGTGGAAGACGAATGGCGAATACGACCCCGCGCCGACGGCGCTGGCGTTGATTGCGTTTCAGGCGTTGGGTTACGACGTGAGCGATGCGACCGTAGCGCGCGGCGTCAAGGCCTTGCTCAAACAGCAAGACCCTTACGGGCGCTGGAACAAAAATGCGCTGACGGGTTTCGTGACTACGTCGTATGCGATGCACGCGCTCTCGCGTTTGTATCCGCTGACGCCTGTCAAGCTAACGCGCGCAACGTTCACGCCGCGTGCTAACGAATCGTTGCCGCAAACCATCGCGCGTGTACGCGCGCTGTCGCATTCAGATGATGTCAAGCTGATTGACTTGATGTTGCAAGCGACGACGCATCAAAGCGCGCAAGTGCGTTATTGGGGCGTGATGGCGTTGGGCGCGATTCATCACGAACGCGGTTTGGCTGCGTTGATTCGCGCGATGGGCGATTCGGTCAAGATGGTACGCGATGCGGCGGCGTGGGCGATGGAACAGACGTTGCTTGACGACACAGGCTTTGACTCGGTGTTTGCGGCTTATGCGACAGGCAATGACGCGACGCGCGAAAGCATCCTCAAGGCGTTAGGCATGCGCGCCGATGCCGTGTTGACCAAGCCGCGCGTTGATTTAACGCAACTGACAAGCCTGCTTAACAAGGCGCTGAATGAAGACAAACATCCGGCGGTGCGCGCGTGGGCGGCGAAGGCTGCGTGGCAATGGTGGACGTGGAATCCGCCGGTGCGCGCGGCGCTCAACGAGGCGTGGGTGAAAAAGCTGTTGGCGGCTGAAAGCAATGCGCTCGTCGAAAACGCTTTCCGCTACCACAGCCATGCGCTGTTCGTCACGACCGGCCACAAGGCCAACCCCAGCGAAGAGCATCAATACCAAGAATTGACGCCGCTGTTTAACGCGCTTGAAGCAAAGCTCGATGACGCGACGTTGCCTGCTGTGACGAAAGATCGTTTGGCGCGGCGGCTGGTGAGCATCGCTGCGACTTACTACAACGCGGCGGGCGGCGACGGCGGCCCCGGACAAATGGGTTACATCCAACCGGGCAGCACCGAACTTTTCGGCAAGGCGGCATTGCATTGTTGGAGCAAGACCGATGCGGCAAACCTCGCCGAGATGCAATTGATTTTGGAAGGCTCGGCCAACGTGGCTTATCAAAAGCTGCAAAACCAGATCATTGATTACACGACGGCTGGCCCCGAATCGTTGCGCACCATCGCGGCGGCTGCGGTGAGCGACCCCAGCGCCGTGACGCTGCCCGCCGTACAGGAAAAAGTCGAACCGCTGGTCGAACAGATTTTGCGCGGCGCGCTTGATTACGACCGGCGGCAGACGTTGGCGCAACCGGTGCTGAAACTTTTCTCGCGCGCCAAGTGGGCCGTACCCAAAACCGATGAACAGCGCGACTTGCTCTATCGCTTGCTGATTCCCAAATTCAACGCCGAGCCACAGCAAGCTGAATTAACAAAAATTCTCGATGCCGCCGCCGCCGCCGTGCGTCCGATGGGCTTGCCCGATGCTGATTGGTACGTGGCTGATCGGATGGGCGCGATGCTGGCGACGAATACTGACTTGCACACCGACAACTTGCTGCGCTTTTTGCCGGGCGCGAGCAAGTCTCCGTTGATCTCGCATTTCTGGTTGCCCAGCGTCGCGTGGGTGATGTCGTTCAGCGAAGGGATTCCCGAAGTCGGCGCTACGAATCAAGCGCAACTCACGCCCGAATTAAAAGCCGCGCGCGAACGTGCCGTTGCGTTGTATCTGCAAACGCTCAAACCCGATACGCCCGTGATGACGCGCAATTCCGCCTTGCGTTTGGCGAACACTACAGCCTTGCGGCAAGACGCAGCGATTCAAGCGGCGCTGCGTTCGTTGCAGGACGGCGCGGCGCGCGATGCGTTGAAATACGCCGACGAACAAACCTGGCGCAGCGAATTGCAAGCTGCGGTGAAACAAGAGCCGTTGGCCGCTGCGCTCAAAGACGCGCAAGGCAACGCGCAACTCTCACCGCAATTCATCGCCAGCTTCCGTTACTTCAGCGATCACGTCGCGCCCGAACTCAACCGCGATCAGCGGATGGATACGATGTCGTGCATGAAATGCCACGCCGTCGAAGGCCGCGTGCCTTCGATGCCGCTCGAAGGCGCGAACGGCAACGGCTATTGGTCGGTGGCAAAGATGCTCAAGAACTATTTGACGCTGCAACAAAAGATCAACCTCGCCGACCTCGAAACCAGCAAGCTCTTGCGCAAACCGCTCAATGTGCAAACCGGCAAAGAAGACGGCCATCAAGGCGGACGCCGTTACGCGCCCAGCGAACGCGGCTATCAGATCATTCGCCGCTGGGTGTTGGACATGCCGCGCGCGATGTCAGGCGGCGGCGCGGCGAGCAGCAGCAGTTCGCGGTGAAACTTCAACAGCAGCTTTCAGCCCGGTTCACCGGGCTTTCCCGCAGGGCGGTTAGGCCAGCCGTTCGACGGTTGGTAAACGCGATGGCATTCTGCGGCGAGGGCGTTTTAACGTCCTTGCTCGTCGGGCTTCAGCCGCAATGCTTCACGGCTAAAGCCCATTGGGGAAGCACGCTGAAGCGCGCTGAAATTGAATTTGCTCCTGCGCACCAGTGCTATGAAGCACTGGCCTAATTGCCCTGCGGGAAAGCCCGGTGAACCGAGCTGAATGTAGGCAACGCTTACTCAGTGGGATATGCCACAACCAAATTGAAAGGAAGTCTATGAAACTCAGCACGACGGAATGGATTGAGAGTGCGGAAAAAGATTGGGACCTTGTTTTGCGCTTGTCTCGCGTTCGCACCCGAACGCATTACGACCACACTTGTTTTCGCGCCAAGCTCTGTGTCGAAAAATACCTGGAAGCAAAGTTGATTGAAGCCAATCTCAAGTTCATCGCCACCGAAGACTTGACGGTATTCCTGGCACAAGCCGCACGGGTTGAACCTTCACTCGCCAGTTTGCAAGCGCAAGCTGAGTTTTTGAACCAATTCGATTTGCACTATTGCTACCCCGGTCACGATGCGACCAAAGCACAAGCCAAACAAGCGATCAAAGATTGCCGCGTTATGCGCAATGCTATTCGCACCGCATTTGGATTGCCCTTCTGAAAACCATGAACAGCCATCCCCCTATTCAAACCACTCAACACCCTTTGCGCTTCGGCGATTTGTCGGCGGCGGATTTCGAGCGGCTGTGTCTCGGCTTGCTGCAACTTGAATCCGACGAATGGCAGCACGTCGAGCATTACGGGCAGGCGGGCGGCGATCAAGGGCGCGATCTTTTGGCGTCGCGTAACGGCGCGCGTTGGGTCGTGCAATGCAAACGTACCCAAACTTTTCAGCCAAATCAGATCACACCTGAAGTTGATAAATGCAATGCGCTGAATGCTGCCTTGCGCCCCGTAGGCATTCTGTTCATCACCAGTGCGAACGTGACGGCGGCGACGCGCGATGAGGTGAGCGCGTATTGCCAAACGCGCGGTTTCGCGTGCGAAATCTGGGGGCGGACGGATTTGGATGCGCGCGTCAATCGGCATCCGTCACTGGTCGCGCAATTTTTCGGCGCGGCTTCAGTGGCGCTCAACCCTTTCTTGCACCAAGTCGCCGCGCCTGTCGCCGATTTCACAGGCCGCGTGCAAGAGCTGGCCGAACTCACTGCGCATTTGCAGCCGCGCGCGCAAGCAAGTGCCTGCGTACTCATTGCCGGAGCGCACGGCGCGGGCGGCATCGGCAAGAGCGAACTGGCGCGCAAGCTCGTCGCCCAGTTGCGCGACGTATACCCCGATGCGCAACTGTTCCTCGATCTCAAGGGCGTAGCCGAACAGCCCCTCGCGCCCGCCGTGGCTTTGGAACGATTCATTCGCGCGCTCGATCCGGCTTATCAGCAAGTGCAATTGCCTGAGCGCGTCAGCGAGTTGCGCGGCATTTATCTTTCGTTGCTCACCCAGCGGCGCGCCATCGTCGTATGTGACAACGCGCGCGATGCGAAGCAGGTCGAACCGCTCATTCCGCCCGCTGGATGCGCGCTGATCGTGACTTCGCGTTTGGCGTTTCAGTTGCCGGGGATGGAACCGCGCCATCTCGATAAGTTGTCGGCGGATGATGCTTGTGCGTTGTTGCAAAAGATCGCGCGGCATCTGACGCGCGCCGAAGCCGAACGCCTGGCGCAACTGTGCGGCAACTTCCCCCAAGCCTTGCGTGTGTATGGCAACTTTCTGGCAGACCGGCCTGCTTATCCGCCAGAAAAATATGCCCGGCGCGTAGCGGAAGCGCAGGCGCGCGGCGAACTCGAAGCCGAAAACCTTGCCGCCTTTGAGACCAGCTACCTTGATTTGCTCGATGCCGCGCAACAGCGCCACTGGCGGCGCTTGGCGGTCTTCGTCAGCGACTTTGACCCAGCCGACGCAGCAGCCGTGATGGCACTCGACGAAACGGACGATCCCGACTTGCTGCTCAACGAACTCGCGCGCCTGAGCATGATCGAATTTGATAAAGCGCGCGGACGGTATTGGCTGCACGACCTCGCGCAAGTTTACGGTAAGCGTTTGCTCACCGAGGCGGGCGAACGCTATGCGGCAGAGTTGCGTTACGCTGCACATTATTGCGACCTGTTAGGTGCGATGACCTTATTGTATTTACAAGGGGATCAAATAAAGGCTTTGCAAATCTTCGATACCGAACGTGGTCATATTCTAATGGGATTTGTTTGGGCAAAAACGAGGCTAGCAAATGATCAAACCGCAGCGAAACTTTGTATGAATTATCCTGATGCAGGTGCGCAAATGTTTGAATTGAGAATGCATTCAGATGAACGCCTCATTTGGTTCCAAACGCAGCATGTCGCTGCTCAACAACTGTGTAATCGTCAGATGGAAGCCCATGCGTTTGGCAACCTAGGGCTGGCCTACATAGCGTTGGGGGAAATTCAACAAGCGATCAATTGTCACGAGAAAGACCTGGAAATTTGCCGAGAACTAGAGCACCGGCACGGTGAAAGCGGCGCATTGAATAACCTCGGATTGGCATACATGGATTTAGGAGAAATGCAGCAAGCCATTAGGTATTTCAAGCAATCGTTGCGGATAAATCGAAAGGTCGGTGATCGTCGTGGCGAAGGTTCGGCATTGGGCAATTTAGGATTGGCCTACGTAAATTTGAATAACGCGCGGCAGTCTATCAAATACTGCAATCAGTCATTGGCGATAAACCGTGAGATAGGGAATAGACGTGGAGAAGGCATTGATCTTAGTAACTTAGGGAAGGCTTACGTAGCGATGGACAAATTGCCAGAGGCAATCGCGTATTTTATTGAGCATTTAGCAATTACTCGTGAACTAGGAGATCGTTTTGGGGAGGCCTATGCGCTTGGCAATCTTGGGTGGGCATATGGTTTTTTTGACCTAGTGGAAGATTCTATTGATTACTACGAACAGGCTTTAGCAATTCGTTGTGAAATAGGTGACCGTATGGGCGAAGCGATTGCCAGTTGGAACCTTGCGCATAGGCTATATGCGCAAGGCAAGAAGGCACGGGCTTATGCGTTGGCTCAGTCGGCTTTAGAGTTGTTTGAAACGACGGGATCTCCCCACGCTGCAAAGGTGCGCGACGCATTGGCGGAATGGGAAGTGGCGGCGTGACGCCTGGGTACGCACGCATTTTTGCAAAGCCTGTGGGGAAACAAGACCGCACGGCGACGGTAGCGCAACCTCGCCAAGGTTGCGTTGTCGGTCAGGCTCGACATTGATTCAGCGGCGAGCCTGACGAATGCGCCGCCACGCGATACCAACCGTTCCCGTAGAAGGTTCGCAACGTGAATAACGCAATCTCGGCAGATTGCGCTACGGTTGCCGCAGCCTTCCTTTTTCCGCAGCATTCACGCAGCGAGAGACTGGAATAAGGAACGCTGCGCGGCTTTTTTTATAGCCTGCTGGGAAGCAGGCGCACCCAGGTTTTAGAGTTTTAGTCCTTTCAGATAAGCCAGACTTTTCGGAATATTTTCAGCGGCTTCGAGTTCTTCGGCTTCGATGAAATGCCATTTGATGCGGGCGCGTTGGGCGGCGCGCAATACGTCGGGCCAGTTCACTTGTCCCGTGCCCAGTACGACGCTGGTGTCGTCGGGGGCTTTGCCGGTGAGGTCGCCTTTCACGTCTTTGCGCAAGTCTTTGAGGTGGGTCAGCAAAAAGCGCGAAGGGTTTTTGCGCAACATCTGCGCCACGTTCTGTCCGCCATGCGTAGCCCAAAATACATCAAGCTCAAAATTCACGAGCGCGGGCTTGCATTCTCTCAACATCAAATCAAAAAGCGTCCCTTCCGCAGTCGGTTGAAATTCAAAACCGTGAATGTGGTAGAAAAATTTCAGCCCAGCGGCTTTGCAGGCGGCTCCGGCTTGATTGAATACGAGTGCGGCTTCGCGGGCTTTGGCTTCCGTGAATGCGCCTTCGTGCGGAATCCAGGCGGTGCCGAGATATTCCGCGCCGAAAAATTTCGCGCTGGCGATGGCGTCGCTCATTTTGAAACGCAGGTTGTCATAACTGGTCATCGTGCTGACCATCTGCAAGCCGCGCCGGTCGAGTTCGGCTTTATAGGTTTGCGGCGTCAGGCCGTAAGTGCCGCCGCCTTCGATATAACGAAAGCCCATCGCCTGAATGCGGTCGAGCGTTTTGGTCACGCCTTCGCGCTCGAACTCATGGCGCAAGCTGTAAAGTTGCAAGCCTACGTTGCCGCCCGCGACGCGCGGCAAGGCGGGGGCGTTCAATAGCGGAGCGGCTGCTACATTCATCGGGGCGTTCGCCATTCGCGCAACGGGTTTGGCGGCGGTGCGTTCAAACGTACCCGTTCCCCAAAACAACACCAGCACCAGCGCCACGCCCATCCACACACTGGTTTGCGCGACTTCGCGGGTCAGGCGAAAGGCGGCTAGCGGCGCGTAATCTCTCATGCGAAAGACGTTGCTTTGCATCGGTTCGTCCTCAGAGCCTGTTTTGATATTCGCTTTTACCTGACGGGGATTTCGCCACAAAAAGGCACAAGAGCCACAAAAACTTTCTTTCCTTTTGTGGTTTCTGTGCTTCTTTGTGGCGAAATCCCTCTCCAGCTAAAGCGAATATATGCTCTTAGATTGAGTTGATTGAATAAGGGGGAACGCGCGCAGTGTAACAAACTTCTCTGCGTTAGGGATGGCGACGGAGTTTTAGGCTGGCAGTGCCACAGATTGATAACTTATCGGTTGACGCTGGCGAGGTGGCGGGAAACAATGTCGCTCCGTTTGCGACGCAGGCTGTTTAGCTGAGTTGCATCACATTCGTCCCTGAACTTTAACCATCAACGACACTACCTCTTATGGCTTCGCAAGCAGGGCAGCTCGCCGACGAGATTGTCAGGGCAGCCTTAACACGACCAATTCACGAACGCGCAGCTTTTCTGACGGCGGCCTGCGCGGGCGATGAAATTTTGCAAGATGAGGTCGAACGGTTGTTGCGTTATTACGAAGACCCGACCTCGCATTCGGGGTCATTGCTCAATAGCCCGTCGAAGAAAAAGCGTGTGCCCACCGCGTCGTCGCGTATTCCGCAAATCCCTTCGGCGCTCAAAGCCTCGGCGGAATCTTCCCCACTCAATACGCCTACGGTCAGAGTTGATGAAGCGGACTTGCCCGCAGCCTTGCGTCAAGCCATCGCTACGCCGCCTGTCGCATCACCTGTCGCATCAGGCGAACCGCTTGCGTCGGAGGCGTCAGGTTCACTCGATTGGTTGACGCGCCTGACGCACGAGCCTGCGCCGTCGCCCGTTGTACCTGTAGTAGAAAAGCTGCCGGCTGCGCCGCCCGCGCCGCCTGAAAAACCCGCTCCGGCTGAAAAAAAAGACAAGGGCAATCTGTTCGAGTCGCCTACGGTCAAGCCGGGGAAGCCCAAGCAAACTTTCGATCACGGCTCGCCGTTCGAGCAATTGTTTAAGCGCGTAACCTTGTCGCCCGCCGGCGCGTCTTCCGGTTCATTCTCTGAATCGCCTGCCCCGCCGCCAGCACAAACTGTGCCTTCCGGTTCCATCGAACCGCCGGCTGCTCCTGTTCGACCTGCGCCTGAAGTGTCTGCGTCAGGCACTGAGATACTCCAACCCGAACCTTTACAAACGACGATTACGCCGTCTTATCAAACGACAATTACGCCGCCTCAGAGTGCTCCGCCGCCTGCCGCGCAGCCGGGCGGAGTGCCTTTCACCGCGGCTAACTCACAACAAGTGGCTTCGCATGTGGTGGAAGGTTTCACGACCAGTGCGCGCACGCTCGACGGACGCATGCTGGGGCCTTATCAATTGCTTTATGAAATCGGGCGCGGCGGGATGGGGCGCGTTTATCTGGCCGAAGACAAGCGGCTCGGTCGGCGCATCGCCTTGAAATTATTGTTGCGCAGTTCGACGCGCAGCCCTGAGCGTGTGCGGCGTTTCGAGCAGGAAGCGCGCGCCGCTTCGTCATTGAATCATCCGAACATTCTGACCATTCACGAGATCGGCGAGATCAAGGGCGTACATTATCTGGCGACCGAGTTTGTCGAAGGCTTCACGCTGCGTCAGGTCATCGAACATCGCAATCTGACGCTCACCAAAATCCTCGACGTAGCGATTCAAATCGCTGACGCTCTCGCCGCCGCGCACAACGCCAACATCGTTCACCGCGACATCAAACCCGAAAACCTGATGATGCGGCTGGATGGATACGTCAAGGTGCTGGATTTCGGCGTCGCCAAATTGATCGAACGCAATACGCCGTCGGCTGAATTGCCTTCGACGCAACCGTTCGACACGCAACCGGGCACGGTGATCGGTACGGCGGATTACATGTCGCCCGAACAGGCGCGCGGCATTCGCGTAGACCACCGCACAGACCTTTTCAGCCTCGGCGTCATCCTCTATGAAATGATTACCGGCGCGCGGCCTTTCGTCGGGGCTACGCCAACTGATGTGATCGCGGCGCTGCTTACACGCGAACCGATTCCGATCACGCAGCGCTTGTCTGGCGTACCCGAAGCGTTGCACCGCATCATCAAACGCGCTTTGCAAAAAGAGCGCGAGCATCGTTATGAGTCGGCGCGCGAACTGGCGCACGACCTCAAGGTGCTGAAACAGGATTTAGAACTCAACGCGCGGGGCACTTCGCCCCGCCCCACAGAAAGACCTACAGACAGACCAACCCAAAGACCGGCGCAACCTGCTGCACCGAGAGCTACGCAACCACCTAATCAAGCGGCTAATCAAGCGGCTAATCAAGCGGCTAATCAAGCGGCTAATCAAGCGGCTAATCAAGCGGCTAATCAAGCGGCTAATCAAGCGGCTGGGCATCCGCCGATGCATGTTTCCTGGCAGCCGCAGCCGTCACAAAAAATGCCTGCGCCGCCAATGTCACAAGCCCCGCAAGCTCAACCAGCACCGCCGGTAATGCCGCAAGCCGAACGCCGACGCAGTGCGCCGCCCGCAAAAACCGGCGCGGTGAGTACGCGCACCAAACCGCGCAGCGGCGAGGGCAAGTGGTGGCCGTGGGTATTGTTGCTATTCGCCCTGACTGGGTTAGGCATTGGTATCTGGGCGAATTACTTTCGCACGCCTGACAATCTGGTTGTCGCGCTTATGCCTTTCAGCGCACAGCATATGAGCGGCGGAGCGACGCCGCTTTCGCAGGAAGACGAAGAAGTCTTGCGCCTGTCGCTCTCAGAAGGCTTGCACGAAAGCCTGATGCAACGGCTGGGCGTTTTGCCCAAGCTGAGCCTCATCGCGCGCAATTCCGTACGCAACTTGAACAAAAAGCTTGCTGTGAGTGAGGTCGCCGGTTATCTCAATGCGCGTTATGTGTTGACCGGACGGCTGGTGACGCGCGGCAGTGCGGTCACTGTGAGTCTCGAACTCTTTGACGGCGAAACCGGCAAGTCAGCGTGGAGCCAACGTTATGAGCGCACGTTGAGCGACTTGCATACGTTGCCTGAATCGTTGAGCGCGGGCGTGGCCGAAGCGTTGGACTTGCGCCCGAACGCCGTGCAAACCGCGCGACTCGCGCGCCGCGAAACCACCAACGCCCAGGCTTTCACCGATTACCTCAAGGGCCGTTATCTCTGGCAACAACGCCAAACTGAATCGCTCAAATCCAGCTTGAATTACTTGCGCAACGCCGTGGCGCTCGATGCCAACTTCGCACGCGCGCACGCGGCGCTGGCTGAGAGTTACACGCTGGCTCCGTTGTTCGGGCTTATGTCGCCGACCGAAGCCGCCGCCGCCGCGCGCGCCGCTACGTCAAAGGCGCTGATTCTCGACGCGCAACTGGCCGAAGCCCATCGCGTGCAGGGTTTCATCGCGCATCAATACGAGTGGAATTTCCCCGCCGCCGAAAAGTCCTTTCAGCGCGCGCTCGAAATCAATCCGAACTATGTGGCCGCGCAGCAGGAATACGGCAGTTTGCTTTCCAGTTTGGGACGCCACGACGAAGGCTTGCGCGCCGCCCAAGCCGCGCGCGATCTCGATCCGCTGTCGAGCGCCAGCCAGACCAATGTTTCGGCTGCGCACTATTACGCCGCGCGCTATCAGCAAACGGTGGACGATTGTTTAAGCACGATTGAATTCAACCCGAAAGCCGCTGGTGCGTATAAATATCTCGGACTGGCTTATCAGCAAATGTCGCGCATGCCCGACGCGCTCGAAGCGATGCAACGCGCAGCGACCCTCGAACCGGCAAACCTCGAACTCAAAGCGCAACTCGCCTGCATCGAAGCCGACGCGGGCAAGTCAGCCGACGCGCAAACGCGCCTCGCGGAATTGCGCAAACAAGCGGTTCCGCAATATCGGCTGGCGACGTTGTATGCCGCGCTCGGCGATAAGGAACAGGCCATCGCCGCGCTCACCCAAGCCGTAGCGAATTACGAACCCGGCGTTGTCTGGCTCAAGGTTGATCCGCAAATGAACGTGTTGCGCAACGATCAACGCTTCAAGGAACTGTTAAAACGCATCGGCTTGCCTTAATGATGTGGCACAAGATGGCATCTTGTGCCACAGCCTTCCACAATAACGCTTATGACCAAGATCATTTCTCTACTCCTACTTTTTTTTCCATCAGTCTTATTCGCTCAACAACGCCCCCAAACGATGATGACGCCCGCCGATGTCGTTGCGCTCAAACGCATCAGCGACGTGCAACTCGCCGCCGACAGTCGCCGTACCGTATTCGTCGCCACCGCTTATGACGAAAAAGCCGACCGCTTTAACAGCGATTTATGGACGGCGCTCGCCGATATGGGCGGCACGATGCAGCGGCTGACTTATAACGCTGGACGCGACGATCATCCGCGTTGGGCTCCGAGCGGACAGCGCATTGCTTTTCTGTCAGAGCGGGGTCTGTCAGAACGGGGTTTGTCAGAACGCGGCGAAGCAGCAGGCGCACAGATTTACGCCTTGAACGTGCAAGGCGGCGAAGCGCAACCGCTCACGCAACATCCGACGCCGATCCTCGGTTTTGAATGGTCGAACGATGGCCGTTTCATTGCCTTCATCGCGGCTGACATCGCTGTACCCAAACCAAAAAACCAAACCAAACCGCCCATCGTCTTTCACGAAGAAACGCGCGCGGCGCAACTTTGGTTGCTGGATGTAGAAAGCTCTGAAGTGCGTCCGCTGACCAAAGGCACGCATCACGTAACGGGTTTAGCGTGGGCCTTTGATCGTTCGAAGCTCGCGGTCATTGCGCGCGCGACGCCCTATCTCGAAAGCGCCGAAACCACCGAAGTCTTTGTCATTCCGTTCGTCGCTGAAGCCGATCCCGTAGACCTCGCCGCCGCGCGCCAACTCACGCGCAACACCGTCGCCGAGTCGCAGCCGCGCTTCTCACCCGACGGACGCTGGCTCGCCTGGCTCGCTCGTGCGGAAGGCACGCGTATCGGCCCAGACCGCATTCATCTCTTTCCCATCAATGCGGTAAGCGCAGGCAGCGAAAGCGCGCCCGTCACTGTGTTGAATAAAGATTTTGCCGGATACCTTCGCGGCTATCGGTGGCTTTTCAACAACGCTGAACTGCTGTTCAGCGCAGCAACCGGCGTCAACGAACACATTTATAAAACCGATATATCCAATCGTGTGCCGCAACAACTCACGCGCGGCGAAGGCGTCGTCGGCGCGTTCACCGCGAATTTCGACGGCACACAATTGGTCTATGCGTTCGAGCATACGCGCATGGGACAGGAACTCGCGGGCTTGAACGCGCGCACCTTGCTGCCGATGCAACTCACGCAATTCAACCCGCAAGTCGAAGGCTTCGCGTTAGGACAAGTTGAAACTGTTAGATGGAAAGCCTCTGACAAAGCCGACATCGAAGGGCTGCTGATTTATCCGGTGGGTTACGATTCGACGCGGCGCTATCCGCTGATGACTTACATCCACGGCGGGCCGGAAGGCGCTTATACGAACAACCTGCACGCGATGTGGAGCGCGCCGATTCAAGTGTTGTCGGGCGCGGGTTACGCGGTTTTCCTGCCCAACTTTC
>JAYSVR010000417.1:0-14056 GCA_043718445.1 Acidobacteriota bacterium
GGTGCGGCTTATATCGCGGTCTATCGTTATTTGCTGAATGACTGGCAGCCTTACATTTACGCGACGGACGATTACGGCGCGACGTGGAAGCAATTGACCGAAGGCATTCCAAAAGATGTGCCGGTGCGCGTGGTGCGCGAAGACCCCGACCGCGAAGGCTTGCTTTACGCGGGTACGGAATCAGGCATGTATGTTTCGTTCGACCACGGCGCGCATTGGCAATCGTTGCAATTGAATTTGCCTATCACGCCGATTACCGACATTCGCGTTCATCAGCAAGACCTGGTGCTTTCGACGATGGGGCGCGGCTTCTGGATATTGGACAACGTGTCGCCGCTGCATCAGTTGCGCGAAGAAGTACAAGCGAGCAACGCCGCGTTGTTCGCGCCGCGTGTGGCCTACCAAACTCGTTACACGCCGATGGCTGCGCGTCCGGGGCAACCCGAACATCCGCCGAACGGCGCGCACGTTGATTATGTTTTGGCGACTGAGCCGATGGATTTGAAATTGGAGATTTCAGATACGACGGGCAGGATCATTCGCACCGTGACTGACAAAGTGGTGCAAGGCGAACGCGGCGCAGGCGGCGGCGATCAGGAAATGCGCGGCCCCGGCAGAGGCGGCGCGGCGGCTGCGGCACTCAGTCGCAAGCTCGGCCTGAATCGTTTCGTATGGGATTTGCGTTATGACGCGAACGGGCCGCTCGTGGTGCCGGGCAAGTATCAAGTGAAACTTTCAGCCGCTGATTGGTCGCAAACCCAAACGCTGACCGTCAAACTTGATCCGCGTTTGGTGAAAGACGGCGTCACGCAAGCCGATTTGGTTGAGCAACTCAACCTGAACTTGCAAATCCGTGATGCGCTGACAGCCGCACGCGAATTGGTAAGGCAGATTGACGCGGCCTTAAAAGAACCCGGCGGCGCTGAGGCTTCGCGGGCGCGTTTGCGCGAAGCCCGCAAGCAATTGGTCACGGCGTCAGTCACTTATCCGCAACCGATGCTGATTGACCAACTGCAATCGCTGGCGCGCATGATTAACGGAGCCGACCGCAAAGTCGGACGCAGCGCCGTGCAACATTTTCAAGCCTTGAAAAAACAATTGGTCGAATTGCGCGGGGCGGTGATGCCTTGAGCTTAGGAGCAAAATTAAGAAATAAGAGTGGTCGCGTATTGACACTCTGCGAAAGCCTATGCTACTTAGCGCAACTTAAATTTTGGCTCGTATTCATGTCAGTTGGGCGGCTCGGACATATTCTTTCTAACCGAACCCGCGTGGAGAAAACGTCATCGTGGATTTTGTTCATACCTTTCTGCTGGCCGGTAGTGTAATCAGCATAGATGGCTCGTTTTTGGTCATCTTTATCAGCATTCTTCTGTTGGTTTTCATTCTGAACCGAACGCTGTTTGCACCGATCAATCAGGTGTTGGACGAACGCGAGCGTCTGGGCGCTGGGCGGCTGGGCGAAGCCAAGCGGCTGTTGGCTTCTTATGACGAGCGGCTGAAAAATTACGAAGCGCAATTGGGGGCGGCGCGCGCTGAGGCTTATCAAACCCTCGAAGCGCAACGCAAAGAAGCGCAGGCCGCCCGCGAAGAATTGCTCGCACAGGTCAAAAAAGATACGGCGGCGCAAATCGCTGCCGCCAAAAATGATCTGGCGCAACAAGCCACCGCCGCTGAAAAGAATCTCGAAACCGAAGCCCGTGCGATGGCTTCGTTGATTACGTCCCAACTGCTGAAACGTTAAGGTAAAACAGACTTCAAGTCTGTTTCGGAAGGAGACCCGCAAACGCGAATGAAAAGCCCTTATCACTTATGTAGCGCTTCGTTCTTTGTGCCCCTTGCACCATTGATTTTTTCCCATCCTGTTTTGCTATCAGGCGGCACGGCCTGGTGGCTGCCCATTGTTTCAAAAGCGTTCAATCTGACTTTGTTTCTGGCGGTGATGTATTTCCTCATCCGCAAGCCCGCGCGCGAATTCTTTGCGACGCGGTTGGCTGACGTGCGCGCTACGTTAGAGCAGGCGGCCAAAGAGAAATCCGCCGCCGATGCCAAGATGAACGAGTTGAGCGCGCGTATGGGCAAGCTCGACGCTGAACTCGCCGACATCCGCAATAATTCGGCGCGCGAAGCCCAAGCCGAGCGCCAACGCCTCGAAATCGAAACCAAAACAGATGCTGAAAAATTGCGTGGTCTCGCGTCGCGCGAAATCGAAGGCGCGAAACAATCTGCGCTCGCTCAACTGCGCGAATTCACGGCGGAAAAATCCGTCGAACTCGCTGAACAAATGATCCGCAAAGAACTCACGCCGCAAGACGACGCACGACTGTTGCGCAGCGTGAGCGCCGAATTGACGAAAGTGAATTAGTTGTCGGTAGTCAGTTGTCGGTAGCCGGTTCAAGAAGCCGCAACCGACAACCGACAACCGACAACCGACAACCGATTTTATGAGTGTTGCAACCATTGCTAATCGTTATGCCCGCGCGCTGGCCGATGTGATCGTCACGAAAGGCGAGACCAAAGAGGTCGCCGCCGAGTTGACGCAATTCGTCACGCTGATGGACGGCCACGCGCAATTGCGTGACGTATTCGCCAGTCCGGTGATAGCCGTAGTCCGCAAGCGCGGCGTGTTGAAAGAATTGCTGGCGCGGTTGTCGTTGCGCCCGACCTCGCAAAACTTCTTGCAGCTCTTGCTCGAAAACCACCGGCTGCATCAACTCGACGCGATGAATAAAGCGTTGAGCCGCGAACTCGACGTGCGCAACAACATCGTTTCGGCAGAAGTGACTACGGCGCGCGCGATTGACGACCAAGAACAGAAACTGTTGCTCGACCAACTCAAGAAGGCGACGGGCAAAGACGTAAGGCTGCAATTCAAAGTGGATGACGCCATCATCGGCGGCGTCGTCACTCGCATCGGCAGCAAAATTTATGATGGTTCGATCAAGAACCAATTGGCGCAAATGAAACAGCGCCTTATGCAATCAAATTAGTTGTCGGTTGTCGGTAACCGGTTGTCGGTTCAGAAAATCGCAACCGATAACTAATTAACCGACAACCGACAACCGACAACCGACAACCGGAGAGAAGATGGCAAACGAAATCAGGGCAGATGAGATCAGCAAAATTATTCGCCAGCAGATCGAGAATTTCGACAGCGGCGTGACCGTGGCTGAAATCGGCACGGTGATTAAGGTCGGCGACGGCATCGCTGAAATTCACGGCCTCGAACAGGTGATGGCGGGCGAACTGCTTTCGTTCGACGGTGGCGCATCGGGCTTGGCGCTCAACCTCGAAGAAGACAAGGTCGGCGCGGTGTTGCTGGGCGACTTTCAAAAGATCAAAGAAGGCGACATCGTCAAGCGCACCAAGCGCATTATCGAAGTGCCCGCCGGTGAAGCGATGCTCGGGCGCGTCGTCAACGCGCTCGGCGAAGTCACCGACGGCAAAGGCCCGATTGCGACGACCGAGAAAATGCCGGTCGAACGCATCGCCCCCGGCATCGTAGATCGCCAGGGTGTGAAAGAGCCGATGCAAACCGGTTTGAAAGCCATTGACGCGATGGTTCCCATCGGACGCGGCCAGCGCGAACTCATCATCGGCGACCGCCAGACCGGCAAGACCGCCGTCGCGCTCGACACGATCATCAATCAACGCGGCAAAGACGTGATTTGCGTTTATGTCGCTATCGGTCAAAAGGCTTCGACGATTGCGCAGGTGCAAGCCACGCTCGAAAGGCATGACGCGATGTCTTACACGATTATCGTGACCGCGTCGGCTTCAGAACCAGCAGCGATGCAATATCTCGCGCCTTATTCGGGTTGCGCCATCGGCGAATACTTCATGGATAAGGGCAAGGCTGTGCTGTGCGTTTATGACGACTTGTCGAAACACGCGGCGGCCTATCGTGAAATCTCGCTGTTGCTGCGCCGTCCGCCCGGACGCGAAGCCTACCCCGGCGACGTTTTCTATCTGCACTCGCGCCTGCTCGAACGCGCGGCGAAATACAGCAACGAACGCGGCGGCGGTTCGATCACGGCGCTGCCCGTCATCGAAACCCAAGCCGGTGACATTTCGGCTTACATTCCGACCAACGTGATTTCGATCACCGACGGACAAATCTTTCTCGAATCAGACTTGTTCAACTCCGGCATTCGCCCCGCGATCAACGTGGGCAACTCCGTCAGCCGCGTAGGCGGCAACGCGCAGATCAAGGCGATGAAACAGGTCGCGGGTACGTTGCGCCTCGAACTCGCGCAATACCGCGCGTTGGCTGCGTTTGCCATGTTCGCCTCCGACCTTGACGAAGCCTCGCGCAAGCAGTTGGCGAAAGGCCAGCGGTTGACCGAATTGTTGAAGCAGGATCAATACGTGCCGATGGCGGTCGAGAAACAAGCCGCTGGCGTGTGGGCCGTAACGAACGGTTACGCCGATGACGTCGCTGTCGAAAACATCCGCCGCTTTGAATCTGAGTTGTTGAGCTTCCTGGAAAACAGCAAAGGCTCGCTCCTGGCTGAGATTCCGAAGAAAGACGGCTTCTCGAAAGACGTGACCGAACAAATGCACGTGGCGCTGAAAGAGTTCAAAGACCGTTTTAACGCGCAAGCGAAAGCGGCGCGCGCCTGACACGAGTGCGGAGTGCGGAATGCGGAGTGCGGAATGAAGACGCCAACGCTAGCGCAAGGCCGCGACTTGGGTTGTGAGTAATTGAGGTTCAACGCGGACGGTGTGGCGGTTTACTCCGCACTCCGCATTCCGCACTCCGCATTTGAATTATGCCTAGCATTCAAGACCTGCGGCGCCGTTTGCGCGCCGTCAAAAGCACCCAACAGATCACCAAGGCGATGAAGATGGTCGCGGCGGCGCGCTTACGTCGTGCGCAAGAGCGTGTCACGGCGGCGCGGCCTTACACCAAAAAGATGACGCAGATTCTGGGTGATCTCTCGCAGCGCGCGACTGACTTTCGGCATCCGCTACTTACCGGACGCGACAACGCGGGCGAAGCCTCTGTCACAGGTGCGACGGGCAAGTCGCGCATCGTGCTGGCGCTGGTGACGGCTGACAAAGGCCTGTGCGGTGGGTTCAACACGAACCTCATCAAGGCCGCGAATATCTTTTTGCGCGAACACGCCAGCGAAGAAATCGAACTCGTTTTGATCGGGCGCAAAGGCAATGATTTTTTCTCGCGCCGTGCGACTAAGATTCGCCGCACGCATTTGAACATTACCGGTACGGCCAAAGTGAGTTCGACCGATGCGATTGAGATCGCGCAACAACTCATTGCTGATTTCACTAACGACGAAAATGGCTCAGAAAATCAGATTGAGAAGGTTTATCTGCTTTACGGTGAATTCAAATCGGCGCTCGTGCAAAAGCCAGTGGTGACGCAGTTGCTGCCCATCGCCACGCTACCCGAAAGCGAAGCTGCGGCGACTTCATCAGAAGGCGGGGGCGATTACCTTTACGAACAACCGGCAGCAGAAATCTTTGACGTGCTGTTGCCCAAGCTCGTAGAAAATCGTGTCTATCAAGCCTTGCTCGAATCGGTCGCCTCTGAAATGGCTTCGAAGATGACCGCGATGGAGTCGGCCTCTAAAAATGCTGGCGAAATCATTGACCGCCTGACGCTCAACATGAACCGCGTACGCCAAGCCGCCATCACGCGCGAAATCATCGAAGTCGTCAGCGGCGCTGAAGCCCTCTAAGAAGTGCGGAGTGTGGAATGCGGAGTGCGGAGTTATGAAGGCAAGCAGTAAGCCAGTTCCTGATTCCGCACTCCGCACTCCGCACTCCGCACTTTTTTATTTCGCGCCTCCGTTGCTCTGGATGGCGGTGATGTTTTACTTCTCGACCGATTCGTTTTCAGCCACGAATACCGGCTCGCGGCTTGAATGGCTGCTGTCGTTTTTACCGTTTCAATTTTCCGTTTCATCTATCGAATGGGTTCATTTTCTGATTCGTAAGGCCGGGCACTTTATCGAATACGGCTTGCTCGCGTTGTTGTGGTTGCGGGCTTTTCGTTCAGGCGATGCTCGGTGTTGGCAATGGCGTTGGGCCGTTTGGTCGTTCGTCGTGATTGCGGCTTGGGCGCTGTTGGACGAATGGCATCAAAGCTTCACGGCGAATCGTACGGGTTCGATTTATGACAGCTTGCTTGATATGTCAGGCGGCGCGACGGCGTTGCTACTGTGGTGGTCGCTGCGGAATGTGTACCATTGAGTCTTTATGAATTGGATACGCCGACAACTCAACGAAATCCTCGGGTTGCTCTTTCTTGGATTCGGCATCACGCCGACTGATGCCATGAAAGAGCAACTGGGCATTGCCACGTCTAAAGAAGCCAAACCCGAAACGTCAGAGCCGCCAGCGGAAAAGTAAGCGGCGGTCTTGCAAATTCAGCCAATCCTGTCTAAAAGACTGTAGCACTTACCGCACGGTAAGCGACTCGTTTTCACGTCCTAACCAAATCGCTAACAACTCATACCTCGTCGCTTCGGGTGAAATCATTTTGAAGTGAGCGAGAGCAACGCAAGCTCGGCAGCTTGCGCTACAACATTCAAGGAGCCGTCTGTTATGTGGATTCGCAAACACCAACGTGATCGCAACAAAGGCGTAGACTCGCCGATGCCTACGCAAATCGTATCGAATGAGGAGTTCACTCCGCGCCCGCAATCGGAGCCGCAAAAGCACGTCGAACATTTGATCGGCGAACTTGCCACTGAACGCGCCAAAAAGCTGGGCCTGCAACGCCGCGATTTCATGCGGTCTTCGATGGGGCTGGCGACCTGCTTTCTCGCGTCGAACATGGTTTATGGCAACAACTGGGAAGTGGACGAAGCCGAAACCTGGGAACCCGCCGCGACTGACGAAAAGTATCCGAAGAGTGAATACTTCGTGATTGACGTGCAGGCGCATTTCACGAACGGTCTGGCGCTGCAAGGCGCTGGCAGTAGTTTTCGCACGATGGAATTCGTCAAGAACATGGGTTTCGACCTCAAAAATGACGCCGATGCTTATGGCTTCCGCAATTTCGTCAAAGAGATGTTCTTCGATTCCGACACGAATATGGTGGTGATTTCGGGCGTGCCGGGCAAAGAGCAATTACGCGACAAAGACGGCAAGGTGTTAGAGGGCGCAGACCGTACGCCGGGCATTCCGGGCAAGGTGTTGCCGAGTTGGGTGATGTGCGAAGCGCGCAAGCAAATCAACGCGCTGGCCGGTTCGCAACGTGCGCTCAATCAGGGCAACCTCGCGCCGAACCATTATTGGGACAAGGTGGCTAACAAACCCAATAAGGCCGACTTGCTCGAACAGATGGAACGCGAGATCAAGCAATACGGGATCAGTTCGTGGAAGTGGTATTGCCACACCGATCCGGCGGCGACCGGTCAGGGCTTTCAGTGCGACGACGACAACGCGCAGATGTTCATCGAAGAGTCGCGCAAACGCGGCGTCAAACTCATCAGCGTACACAAAGGCTATTCCTATCAATCCAAGACGCTGGGGCATCTGGCGAATCCGAAAGACATGGAGCAAGCGGCGTTGCGCAATCCCGACTTCAACTTCGTGGTTTATCACTCGGCGATCAAGCACGGTTCGAACGAACCCAACTGGAAAGAGTCGAACAAATACGACCCGAACACGGGCGATTTTGAGTGGCACAGCGTTTTGATGGACATCAAGAAACGTAATCCGAAAATCAACAACCTCTATTGTGAAGTCGGCAGTTTTTTCAACGTGCTGGCGATTGTTGATCCGGTGATGGCGATGCATGGCATCGGCAAGAACATCAAGCATTACGGCTCAGACCACGTCGTATGGGGAACCGATTGCCTGTGGTGGGGTTCGCCGCAATGGGGCATTGATGCGTTCAAACGTTTTCAGATCACGCCGGCAATGTGCGAGAAGTTTGGCTACAAGCCGCTGACGAAGCAGGACAAAGCCAACATCTTGGGGCTGAATGCGGCGAAGCTTTATAACGTAGATGTAAAAGCCAAACGTAACGCCATTCCGGCAGACGCGCTCGACAAGCTCAAGATCGCTTACACACAAGAGGGCGGTCAGCGCGAAAACGCTGCGCATGGTTGGGTACGCGCGGCTGATTAAATTTCAGCTACCCGCAAAAAGGGCTTTCGCCACAAAAACGCACAGAAGCCACAAAAAGAAACTCTATTGTCAGAAATCTTTTTTGTGGCGAAAGCCCTTCTGAGGCTCAGGTCGCTTCCCGTACTGCCGCAATCGCTTCGATCTCAATCTGATAGCCGTAATGCAACAGGTTGCACGGCACAATCGCCCGCGCCGGTTTGTGTTCGCCCAGCACGCGCGTATAAACCTCATTAACCTTGCTCCACAGCGCCATATCCGAAATATAAATCGTGACCTTCAGCAGATGATTCATATCGCTGCCTGCCGCTAACAGGATTTCGCGCAGGTTGTTCAAACACAGTTCGGCTTGCTCTTCGATGGAGCCGACCACGTGTTCCGTCGCGCCCAGCTTGAAGGGCAACTGTCCCGCAACGAATACCAATCCGTTATGCACGGTGGCTTGCGAATAATGTCCGCCGGGGGCGGGTGCGTTGGGCGTGAAGATTGTTTGCATACTCTTTTGAATGGCGAAGCCTGTGGAGTGCGGAGGCTTGACACCGCTTTGTTATGCCACTTGCGCCTTTGGCCCGACGTTCGATAGCCGAGGCCATTGTTTCCCGCAGGCGGTCGGTACGCCGAGTGGAATAGCAAAGCGGAGTCAAGCCTCCGCACTCCACAGGCTTCGCCGCATTTTATTTTCCCGCCGCCATTTTCATCGTCGCGCTTTCGACCGCCTTTCCGCCTGGATGATACGAACTCTCAAGATTGGCTTTGATGTCTTCGAGCCGATACCACGCGGGTTTGAATTGCCGCTTGGCATAAAGTTCGCCCTGATCGAACCAATGCTTTGAAGCCGGGTCGTGGCGTTGTCCGAATTGAATCAGCGAGCGGGCTTGCACTTGTGGGCCGAATTCGACGACGCTGACGAACGAGTGTCCGACTTGGCCGTAGTTGCGTTTCAAGCCTTTCGCAATTGGCGTATCGAATGGCGTATAAAAATTAAACACGATGCCTACGTAATCGCCCGGTCCGCCGGGCACAGCCAGACTCGGTTTGTCGTCGTCGAAGCGTTCGAGCGCGCCGCTGGTGTGAATGCGTTGCAGCCGCGACATCTCGCCCCAAGCGACTTGCCACTTGCCCCACTTTTTGATGAGTTCGTCTAACACAAAACCGAGGATCGCCGTTTCAGGGAACGGCATGGATTTGGTCATCTGTTTGGCTTGCGGTTGCTGGCGGAAGTAAGACCACAACGTGAAGACCGACATGCCTACGGCGTCGAGGTCGGCGCGCGTATTCCATGCTTTCAACACTTGCACGGCTTCGGCGGTCTTCGCCGCTTGCGTCGGATTCGCCGCGTTCAGCTTGTCCCATTCGGCGGCGAGCAGCGGCACGAGGGTTTGCGCGTCTACGCAACGATTGTCGAAAGCCGCGAGCGCCCAATCGTTAAAGCTGAATTTCTCGCGTTCGCTCAACACCATCCGCGAAGCCCGCGAGCGTCCGTTGTCGGGTTCGGTCACCATGTATTTCGGAAACTTGCCCTCAATCGGATTGTCCGTGCTGCCTTCGGCGGTGGCGAGAAAGGGCGTCGCGTTGCAATTCTGCATCCAGCCGGTCGTGGGGTTAAGCATCTGCGGCAATTCGTCGAGCTTGTGATAGCCCTTCCAGTCGGTGTTGGGGTCGCCGCCGTCGAGCGGTTTCGTCCAATCAAACCGCGTGTCGCGGCGCGGCACTGCGCCGTAATAGCAATACCAGATGTTACCCGCCTGATCGGCATACATCGTGTTAAACATCGGCACGGCGGTGCGCGCCATCGCGGCTTTGAACTCCGCCAGATTTTTTGCGCGTCCCATCATGAAGCGTTGTTCGAGTCCGCCGCCTTCTTCAAACATCGCCATCTTGACGGAATAAGACTTGCCATCACGAATCGCGACAATCGGGCCGTGATGCGTTTTGCGGAACTGAAAATTTTTCGTCACCAAGCCCGCGTCAGTCTTGATCGCAATGCTATTCGTCCATTGTGTAGCCGTCAGATAGCCCGTGCCGTATTTGTAATTCAACGGCTGTTTCGCGTCATCGAATTTCTCTTCCCACAGATCAATGATGTCAGGCGCGTTGACCGTATGGCTCCAGCCCAACGTGTCGTTGTGGCCTACGGTAGGGAACGGCGAACCGGGAAACGAAGCGCCAGACATATGCCAACCCGTCGCGCTGTTGATGTGGCCTTCGATCCATTGCCCCGGCCCGAAGAACGGCTGATGCGGATTGATGAAAAGCAACGTTCGTCCGCTCGCGCTCTTTTTCGCTGAAGCCGCCCACGTGTTTGAACCGACCAGCCCGGCGCTCCACACATCGGTTTGCGCATCGTTCTCGGCAATGTCTGAAGGGTTTTGCGGTTGATAGCGACTCGTCGCACCATTCGCTTTGAGTTCGCTGATGGCTGCCATCGTCTCGCTGTCTTTGATCTTTTCGCGCTTGTAAATGAAAAGCTGATATTGCGCGAAACGTCCGAACGCGATGACGTGCCAGGGTTCGAGTTGCGTGAGCAGGCGCGGCTTGGCTTGCGGATTTTTGGCGACGTAATAGTTATATCCATCCGCCGCCGCCTGACAGACCTCTTTCATCGCGGGGCCGAGTTTGGCGTATTCCTCTTGCGAGTACCGCGTGATCTCCAACGCGCGATTCGTGAGGTCATCGGCTAAACGTTTCTCGCCGTAAACTTCTGCCGCGCGTCCGAGCGATTGAATGTAACTGTCTTCGACCTGCCAGAAATTGTCTTCGCACTGCGCGTAGATAAAACCGAACATCACGCTGTAATCGGTCGGGCCGTAAACGTGCGGCACGCCCCACGTGTCACGATAAATCGTCACCGATTGCGCGACTTTATCGAGCGACAGCTTTTTGCTTTTCGCCGCGTCTTTTTTGAAGTGGGCGGCGTTCGTCGTGTGGTGTGAATACAGCAACGCACTCAAGGCGAGCGCGCAGATCATCATCAAGCTGGTTCGTTTCATGGTTGGTTCCCGGTAGCGCAATCTGCCGAGATTGCGCCTTTGGTCATCGAACAATTTGAAAATCTCAGACGCAATGCCAAGGCGTCTGGTGTCGTGAAAGGGCTAACTTCTCAAGCAACGCAATCTCGGCAGATTGCGCTACCGTTACTATCGTTCCAATCGTAATCGCAAGCCGCCTCGCACCATACGCGGCATGCCGAAATTTTCCAATGGCGTACGCGCTACGACAAAGCGTTCATTCGCCAGATTTTGCACGGCGACAAAGGCTTCGACCCAACGCCCCAGCCGCCGCGATACCGTAGCGTCAATCACCGCAAAGCTGCCCAGCGGCAACAGGTTTTGATCGTCATCGAACTGGCGTCCGACCGCGCGAAACTGGATTGCCGCGTTCAGCCAGCGCGGATGGTGATAAGAGGTTTGTAGCGTGAATTGCTGACGCGGCACTTGCGGAATATCGCGTCCGATCAGTCGGGCATCCTGCGGCGCGCGTCGCACCGTAGCCGCAACGTACAAATAACCCGCAGTGATTTGCCAATGCGGCGCGAGCGTGATTTCGCTTTCGGCTTCGAGGCCGGTTGAACGTGTGCGCCCGAGATTGCGGCGTTCGCGCGTAATCAACGTCGGCGTCGCCGACAGCGTGAAGTTCGCAATCGGATTGACCGTCTCAGTGAAAAAGCCTGTCACGCGCGAAGTCCACGCGCGCGTGAAACTGAAACTCGCGCCCGCTTCGCCGCCGGTCAAACGTTCGGCGATTAGCGCCGCGTTGGATTGCGTCAACGTATCGCCTACGCGAAACGAACGGTAAAGCTCATTTAACGTAGGCGCGCGGAAAGCCCGATACACAGCGGCTTTGAGCGCGACGCGCGAAGTCAGTTCATAAGAAGCTGCGATGCGCGGGTTGAACGCATCGGTCGAACGCGCACGAAAAAACGTCGGCGTGACGGCGTTCGTCGTCAGGTTGCGCGACACCGAAGCCGCCGATGAATCGCGCCACGTGTCGTAACGCGCGCTCAAGGTGAAGCTCAGTTTTTCAGTCGCTTGCCAGATGTCTTGCAGGAAAAATCCGCTGCGACGTTGCCGTCCGCCTGCGCTGACAAAGGTCGTCGCGCGGTTGTTGGCAATCACTGTCTCATCGCTCGTGCCGCGCACGCCGCGAATATCTGCGCCTGCGACCAGCAAATGTTTTTTGGCCCAACTGTTCTGTAAGACGTGCGACCAGGTGAACGACAAGCCCGCATCGCGCGCGGGTACGAATTGCAAACGGTTCAACGTCTCGGTGTTGCGATTGGCAGCGACCGCCGTGAAGTTTTGGTGATAGCGTTGCTGATGGGCGAACAGCGTCAGTTGCCATTCGCTGCCGTCATCTGTTTTGAAACGCGCGCCGGTTGCCAAGCCTTCGGTTGCCGTGTCGTTGCGTTGCAATTGCGTACCGTTGCGGCGGTCTTCATCAAACAACGAACCGCGCGCAAAGGCATAGCCGTCTTTGCCTAACGCATACTGCAACCGCACGCTGAAGTTGCGATGCCTTGACGCGGCGGGTTCATCCGCCGTGCCGCGTCGTTCAGGCGCAGGCAAAAAATATCCATCCGTCGCAAAGGCTTGTCCGCTGGCCGCAGCCGAAAATTTGCCGAAGGCTTCGCTCGCAAAAAATGAAACGTCGCGCGTATTGCGTTCGCCGAAACTGGCTTCGGCGTTGACGTGCCGCGTGTCAGGCCGCCGCGTCAACACGTTGATGACGCCGCTCAACGCGTCGGAGCCGTATAGATCAGACGCGCCGCCGCGTACCAATTCGATCTGTTCGACGGCTGTGCGAGCGATGCGATCCCAATAGACCCAACCGCCGAAGGCATCGTTGAGCGGCACGCCGTCTTGCAACACCAGAGTACGGCTCGCACCGCTCGCACCCGCGCCGCGCAAGCTCACGCCTTGCGTCGTAGGGTTCGCCACTAGACTGCTCGAACGCCGAAAGATGCTGAAGCCGGGCACTTGGCGTAACAGATCGTCTACGGTTTGGGCGGCGGCGGTTTGCAGGTCTTCGGCTTTAAGGATGCTCACGTTGGCGGGCGCTTCTTCCAAGCGCAAAGATGTTCGCGCAGGCGTGACGGTGAGCGTTTCGTTGAGCGCCGCAGGTTCAAGGCGAATCGTTAGCTCTGACGGCGCGGCGGGTTGCGCGCGATAAACTGCAAAGCCCACGGCTGACACTTCGACAGACAACGCCTCCGCCGACAGGCCGCTGATGACGAAGCGGCCTTCATCATTTGTGGTGGTCTCTTGCTTGAACGTTGCGCCTTGTGTGGCTTTGACGGTCGCGCCGCGAATCGGGCGATTGGTTGCATCAGTTATACGGCCAGACAGCGTAGCGTTTTGCGCGAATGTCGCCGCACAACTTATGAAAAAGGAAAAGCAGAAAAGTAAGAAACGCATTAGTACTCAAAATCTACGGAAGCCACTTGTTGGCAAACGTCTTTGCCGTACTCAATCACCGGCAGATGGTGTTCGTGTTTGGCGTAAACGTCCAGCGCCGCCAGATCGTCGAAATCCATAATGAGGGCTACGTCGAAAGCGCGCGCCGAACGGATTACGTCAAAGCCCGCTTGATAGCTTTTGATGACATCAATCTTGCCAGGCAATCCGTCGAGCAGCGCTTTGAAGGCTTGCTTATCGGCTTCGGTGGTCTCGGGTTTGAATTTGAAAAAGACGAGATGTTTGATCACTTGGGTTTTCCTTTGAGTTATTCGACAGCCGCATCTACTACCTTTAGCTGGCAAGTCTCGCGGCCATTCCACGCATTGATTTCGGGGCGACAGAGCAAGCTGATACGCGCGGCTTGTGAGAGTTTTTTGTAATGCTCGACCGAACTCCACCAGAGCGCGGGCAGCGTCACGCGTCCGTCGCTGACAGACAATTTCAGATGTTTGTCTTTCAACACATTGACACCTTTGTTTTGCAGGTTGCGCAAGAGAAAG
>JAYSVR010000418.1:0-14040 GCA_043718445.1 Acidobacteriota bacterium
AAAATGGATAAGGAACAATGCTGGTCATCAAATGGTTTGGGTTGAGAGTGGCGGCAAAAACGCGAATTCCTCAATGTTTTCCATCGCAACAAGCCTAATAATGAAACCACCAGATGACGCTCCTAACAAACTGGCGATTGCCATGTCAGTTGGTGCGATGCTCGTGACCAACATCATCGGCGGCACGGCGCTCGGCTATGCCGCCGACAAGTGGGGCGGCACCGCGCCGTGGGGCGTCGTCGTCGGCGTCATTCTCGGCACCGTCAGCGCCTTCATCGGCCTCTATCGCATCATGCAAAAACTGCAATAGGCAACGCTTGCAATAACGCCTCATGAAAATCGGTATTATCGGAGCGAGTGGTTTAGTCGGCGGCCATTTGGCGCACAGCCTTGCCGCTCAACACGAGCTATTCACGCCACGCCATTCTGAGTTGGACATCACCGATACAGCGCAAGTGCGCGCGTGGTGTCACAGCATTCAACCCAAACTCGTCATCAACTGTTCGACCATTGACGTAGACCGTTGCGAACGCGAGCCGCAACACGCCGAAGCTCTCAACGTCGCCGGGCCGCAAGCGTTGGCGACAGCGGCGCAGGAATGCAACGTCGCCGTGCTGCACTTCAGTACGAATTACGTATTCGGCGGTCAACACCACGGGCACATTTATACACAAGCTGACGCCGCCGAGGCCATCAACGTTTATGGCCGCACCAAACGCGACGGCGAGCAAGCCGTGCGGGCGGCGAATCCGTCAAGCTATGTCATCCGTACGTCGTGGGTATTCGGCACCGGCAAAGAAAGTTTTTTGAGTACGCTGCCGCGCAAGCTGCGCGCAGGCGAAAGCATACGCGCCATCACAGACGTGTGGGCGAGCGCGACTTATGTGAATGATCTGATTGAACGCACGCTCGAAATTCTGGCGCGGCGACATTACGGGCTTTATCACGTCGTCAACGCGGGCGTTTTGTCTTACGCCGACTTTGCCGATGAAGCCGCGCGCTTATGCCAAGCCGATGCAAACCTGATCGAACGAGTCAGCGAAAGCGACGCGCAACGGCTAGCCGCGCGTCCGCGCTATACCCCAATGGCTTGCGCGCTGTCGGCTGAGCTGGGTTTGCCGCCTTTGCGCGATTGGCGCGCGGCGCTGGCGGCTTATAGTGGCGCAGGCGTCAGCCTGTGACCCGTGGCGTGGGCTTCAGCCTGCGCCAATCGAACGCGCGCGGACTAAAGTCCACAATACGGGTCACAGGCTGAAGCCTGCGCCACGTTTGTGCGTTTGGTCATCGCGGTACATTGTTGTATAAAACGCGCGTTCCCTTCGTCCTACACTTCCTGGCAAAACAACTTCGCGTGCGATTCGGCAGTTCGTGAATCGCGCAAAACTCGCTGCCCTTCCTCTCAGCGAAAACACTAACTATTGGAGAAAACTACCTTATGAAACTTACGAAACTTTTGCTGGCGCTGATGTGCGCGACGTTCACGGTCATGGCGTTCGCGCCGCAGGATGCTGACGAACAAGCCTTCACCGCCGCGATGAAAACCGTGATGCCGACCAATGGCAGCATGCGCAAAAACGTAGAGGCGAAAGATTCTGCCGCCGCCAAAGCCGATGCCGCCAAGCTCGAAGCGATTTTCAAAACGTCGGAAGAATTCTGGACCAAGCGCAAAACGCAAGACGCGATTGACCTGTCGAAGACGGCGCGCGCCGCTGCGGCTGAGATGGGCAAAATCGCTGGCGCAGGCGAGTGGGACAAGCTCGGCGCTGAACAAATGAAATTGCAGGCGACCTGCAAAGCCTGCCACGACGCGCATCGCGGCGGTTCGCGCGAAGCGGGTTGGACGATCAAGTAAACCGTCCATCGTTACACTTGATGCAAAAAGGAGCGGCGAGTTTAATAACTCGCCGCTCCTTTTTTGTTTACCTTAAGTCGGTTTTCAGGCGAGTGTATGGCAACCTGTTAGGTTGCCAGTGGCGTGGCAATGCGTTCGTTGCTAGCCAAGAGAAACCCTTGAATGCTCGGCAGCCTAACAGGTTGCCATACCAACCGATCTAAAAGCCCAACGACTTGCAGACGCCGCAATGATCGCAGGCGCGATTCTTTTCAATCGTGCAAAGTTGTTGTTCGACCATTTCAAGCAGTTGCTGTTTCAGTTCGCTGGCTTCGCCGATGTTGAATTGCTGCTGGCTGGCGTGCGCTTCGTATTGCACGCCCGTCCATGGTGCCTGATAGGGCGCACGATACGTTGTGGCAGCAAACGGCAGTGTTTCGCTGAGAGCTTGCCGCACCAGTTCTTTGATCGCGTCTCGATTCATTGAAACACCTCTACATAGTCCACCACGCCGATGATCGCGCTGTCTATCGCAGCTCCTTGCTCGCCTGTCGCCGCCGTCGAAGCCGACCAGCCCTCTTGCACAACGATCACCAAATCGCCTTCGCCACTGTCTACGGAATCAAGCGCGAGCATTTGCACGCCGCGCGGCGAACCGTCGGGATTCACCGGCTGCACCAACATAATGCGCGCCGCGTCGTAGCGTTTATTCTTTTGCGAGGCAACCACGTTGCCAAGTACACGCGCGAGAATCACGAGGTTAAGACTCCGATGTTTTTCACATGTTCGGGCGAATCCACGATGCCGATGATCGTGCAATCGGTGGGGACTTCGCTGCCCTCGAAAGGAAAGCTGGCCTCTTTGCCGCGACACCAGAACACGAGTTCGCCCGTGCCCGCGCCGACTGAATCAATGGCGACCAGCGGCTTGCCGACGGGCTTCAAGTCGCCGTTCAGCACTTGAATCACCATCAGCTTGCGTCCGGTCAGAGTTGAATTTTTAATCGTGGCGACTACGTTGCCGACCACGCGTGCGAGTTGCATAAAATCAGTTGTCGGTTGTCGGTTGCCGGTTGTCGGTCATTATTCAGTGAGTTCGCTTTCTCTGGTTATTACTGCACTTTCACGACCACGAGCGTCAGGTCGTCTTGTTGCCGCTCGCGTTCGGCAAAGGCACGCAAGTCTTTCATTACGGCTTCTAAAATTGCCGACGCTTTGAGGTGCCGATGCGCGAGCAGAATTTCGATCAGGCGCTGTTCGCCGAATTCGTTGATTTCGGGGCCGGGCATGCGGGCTTCGACCAGGCCGTCGGTGTAAAAAAACAGCACGTCGCCTTTTTCGAGTTGCAAGGTTTCGGTCTTGTAAGGCTGCTTGTCGAATACGCCCAGTAACAGGCCGCTGGCTTTGAGAGCTTTGGTTTTGCCCGAAGCGCGCACGAGCAAAGGCGGATTGTGCCCGGCGTTGCAGTATTGAAAAGTTTTCGCTTCGGCATCCAGCACGCCGTAAACCAGCGTCAGCAACAGGTTGCCGTTGAGGTCGCGGAACAGGCGCGTATTGGCATCGCGTACGACACGCGGCGGGCCGCCACCGCGACGCGCGGCGCTGCGTAACAACGAGCGAGCGGCGGCCATGCCCATCGCGGCGCTGACGCCTTTGCCCGATACGTCGCCGATCATCAGCCCCAACCGCGTAGGCGACAGCGGAATGTAATCGTAAAAATCTCCGCTCAAATTCAAGGCCGGTTCGAGCCGCGCGGCGAACTCGAACTCTTTCATTTTCGGCGCGTCAGGCATCATCGAACGTTGCACATCACGCGCCATCAAGATTTCTTTTTCGAATCGTTTTTCGCGTTCGACGTGTTGCTGATAGAGCCGCGCGTTCGCCAGCGCGATGGCGAGCGGATTGGCGAGATTTTCGAGCAGGCGGCTCTGATATTCGTTAAAAGCGTTGGCCGCACTGTGTTCGAGCGCGATGACGCCGATGACTTTGTCTTCGACCACCAATGGCACGGCGAGTTCAGAAAGCTGTCCGCGGTCGCGCCAGTTATCGGTGACGAAATAATCGAGATCGTGGCGTACGTCGCCGACGATTTGCGTAGCGCGTTCGCGGACAGCTCGGCCTACGACGCCGCGCGCCACCGGCGTGCGGCTGGCGCGTTCACGTTTCGGAGCGGCGTAACCGTGTTCGACGTGCCAGACGAATTCGCCGCGCGCTTCGTCAATCAAACCGACCAGCAAAAATTCGTAATTCACTACGCGCTCAAGCAGCGGCGCGATGGTTTGCAGCAAGCGGTCGAGTTCGAGAATCGAAGTGATCTCGTGGCCGATTTCGACCAGCGTGCGCATCTCGCGCGTGCGTTGGCGCAACTCGTCATAGACGCGCGCGTGTTCAAAGGCGATTGCCAGATGGCTGCCCAGAATGTTGAGAATGCGTTCGTGTTCCTGATTGAAATAGTTCGGCTCGGCGTTCTCGATGGTCAAGACGCCTACGACTTTGTTTTCGCGCGGCACGATGAAAGGGACGGCGATTTCAGAACGCGGCTCGCGTTCGCCTTCGGTCTCGACCCAGAAATAGCGGGCGTCGTGCGATACGTCGGCGACGATCATCGAATGGCCTGCGCGCCACGCGGCAGAGGCAATCGAACGATCAAACGGAATGATCGGATTGCGTTCGACTTCTTCGGGCTTGTAACCAACGGCTTTTTTCCACGCGAGTCCGCCCCGCGCTTCGTCGGCGAGAAAGATGTTGAAAAACTTGTAAGGGATAACTTCTTTCAAACGCTGCGCGACGCGGTCACAGAGCGTGTCGAGGTCGAGAATGGAGATAAACTCTACGCTCAACTCGTTGATGAGTTGTTGCAAGCGTTGGGTATCGTTAGTACCAAGTGGCGTGTCTAGTTGGAGCTTTTCTGCGGTGGATGAACTCATTCTTTACGTTTGATTTTAACTTTGTTGCGCCTTGCCAATGGCTGCGAGTACTTCGTCGTCGGTGGGACGAAAGAGCGGCATGACAGTGCGCACAAATCGCACGAGGCCTGCGCCGTCAATTACTACGACGCCGCGTTTGACGCCGAAAAGGTTTTTCATGTCATAAGCCTTGACCACTTGCCCGTCGGCGTCTGACAGCAACGGCAAGGGCAACTCGTGGCGTTCGGCAAAGCGGCGATGCTTTTCAACCGCATCGGTGTTGATGCCTACGACTTCGGCCCCGGTTTGTTGATATTGCGACCAATGATCGCGGACGCTGCACAGTTGTTTGGTGCAAACCGGCGTCTCGTCCGCTGGGTAAAAAAGCAATACGACGACTTGGCCGCGATGTTCGCTCAGTCGCCACATTTGCCCATCCTGAGCGGGTAATTCGATAGCGGGAGCCGCTTGTCCGAGTTGCAAAGCCATAAAAATTTCTTGTTACCGTGGAGTGTAATGACGCGCCTTGATTGTGCTACAGGGGGCTGGAATTTACTAGCCGTGGCTTTGCGCAAAAAAGGACAGGGATAACGTTCTTGGCTATACTGCACGGGGCTGTGGAACAAGATGGTATCTTGTTCCAGCCCAAAGGGAACAAGATACCATCTTGTTCCACCACGCGTTTTAGCAGAGTTACCAACAAGGGAGAAGCGAGTGATGAAACGAATGATTGTTTGCTGCATATGGTTGGCATTAACGGTTGGCGCGACCGTCGCCCAACCTAAACCGCCAGTCACCTCGGCGGTAAAAAAAGAAATGACGCCGCCAGAGATCATCAAAGAATTCACGACACGCGAGAGCGAATTGCTCGAACTGTGGAAGGAGTATTCATACAAACAGGAATCGCGCTTGCAGGTACTCGGCCCCGCCAAAATCATTTCAGGCGAGTATTACCAGATGTCTGAATTCGTCTTTAACGACGCGGGCAAGCGCATCGAACGCATTCTCAGAGCGCCGCAACCGACGCTGGAACGAGCCGGGTTGAGCATGTCTATGGAAGACAAAAATGCCTTGGTCAATTTGCAACCCTTCGCGCTGACGGCGGAAGAATTGCCGAATTACAACTTGAGTTACGTCGGCAAAGAAAAGGTTGACGACTTGAACACCTATGTTTTCGACGTGAATCCGAAGGTGATGACTGACCAGCGCGCGCTCGACAAACTCAAAAGCCAAAAGGTCGAAGGCAAATACTTTCAAGGCCGCATTTGGGTAGACGATCAAGATTTGCAAGTCGTCAAAGTCGCGGGCAAAACCGTACCCGAATTCAAACAGCGCTTCCCAAAATTTGAGACCTACCGCGAAAACATTGACGGGCGCTATTGGTTCCCCACTTACACTTACGGCGAAGACACACTGAATTTCGACAGCGGGCAATCAATCAAAGTGCGGATGGTCGTGAAATACAAAGACTATCGCCAGTTTCAGGGCGACGTGAAAATCACCACGATTGACGAAGAAGTGCCGAACCCGGACGAGAAGAAACCGAATAGCGCGGGAGAAACTACGCCACCGGTTCCACTGGCGGGCGAGAAAGCGGAAGAAAAGAAACCTGTGCCGCAACCTACGCCGCGCAAGAAGCCTTAACGATCAAAGCCGTAGCGCAGGATTGAATCCTGCGCTACGGCTTTTCAGCAGCTACCGCTCAAAGCGAAAGCTCCACGCCATCACACCAAGCAAAATAATTGCCGTGACAAGACTCACCAGCGCTCCGGTTTTCACGCTCGGCGGACGATAAAAAAACTCTACGCGATGCTTCCCTGCCTGGAGCCGCACACCGCAAAGCATGTAATTCACGCGCTGCCACGAGCCCCATTGCCCATCTATTTTCACCTGCCAGCCGGGATAGGCCATTTCGCTAATCACTAATAAAGACGGACGCGCAGCGTCGGTCTCAAGCAACAAACGCCCGGCTTGCCGTTCCACAATTTTGGCGCTGTCAGCGGCGAACGGTGCTGGCGACGAAACGAAATCTTCAAAGCCGTAGCTCGTTTCGCTAATCGCCATATAACGCGGATCGAAGGCGCGGCCTTGTTCGTCTTTGAGTTCGCCGCGCAAGCGTTGCAATTGCTGATACCAATCGGTCACGACCTGCACTTCGCCAACCAGCCAGGCGCGCGGTTGCACGCGCAGGTTCTCGTAAATCTGATGATCGTGGTACCAGTAAATCGGGCTGTCATTCGGCACGTCCCGCCAACGCGCCGTATCTTGCAAAGCGGTTTTATCCGCTTCGGATTGCGCCTGCACATATTCGGGCGAGAGCAAAACGTAACGCACGTTGAGCAAGTCGAGTGTCGTGTCTGCCGATTGCAGCAGCGTGGGCGAAAAATTGCGTCCGGCTTCGTCAATGCGGGTGAGGGTTTTATAGCGCGTACTCAGCAACGGGTCGTAACCGGTGATAAATTCGTGGCCGTGCATCCAAAAAGGATTGAAGCCTTGCGAATCGGATGTCAGCAATTGGTGCGAGCGAAAGGCCGCGCCAGCCGGATTGAGCGTCGCCGCCACGCCGCGTCCCAGCAAAGAATTCAACGACTGCCCCGTCGCGCTGACCGGGGCAAAGTGCGCGTAACTCTGAAAGTCGAGCAGCACCGCCACCAGCAGGAAAGCATAACGGCGCAAGCTCTGCGGCGCGCGCAGAAAATAAGCCAGCGCTGCCAGCGTCGCTGGCACCAACAACATCGGGAGCCAAAATTCCGGCCCGCCCGCGCGCAGGAAGTTCGGCGGCAGGTATTGAAAATCAGGCAGGGTGCGCAACCACGCTTGCGTCAGACCGGGGCGTTGCCACGCGAATCCGCCAACCAGCCAAACCAACAAGATCAACAGCGGCGCAAGGCGCGTGAGCCAGCGCGCGACCGTTGAACGCAATTCGTCTGCGTTGTCTCTTAACAAACGTTCCATCAAAAAGCCGCTCAACACGGCGACGGCAAAGCTGACTTCGAGCCAGTGGCGATTGGGGCTGCGCATCTGTCCCCACACCGGTACGTGATAAAGCACGCGCGCCAGCGGTGCGAAATAACGCCCCAACGCGAGCAACACGCCGACCACCGCGACGAAATTCCAGAACCGCGCCAGCGGCCATTTGCCACGCCACGCGGCGAACCAGGCAATCACCGCGAACACCAGCACCGCGCCGCCCAAATAAATCGTAGGCTCAATGGCGTGCCAATAAGGCCCCCAGAAAGGCAGGTGTAAAAAACCGCGCCCTTGTCCGTGCAAAAACGGAAAGACTACGCTCAACAGCGACGCCGGATGCAACGAGTTGAACGTGAAATGTTCGTAAGGCCATTCCTGCCGCACCGATTGCGCAGCCATTTCGGCCACCGGCAAAAGCTGTAACGCCGCCAAGCATACGCCGCCGAAATAAACGCAGAAGGCTTGCACCGCGAATCTGATGTTCAGCCGCAACCATTCGCTCACACTCACCGCGCGCCATTGCATGCGAAACAGAGCGTAAGCGCCCGCCATCACCGCCGCATAAAGAAACGGTTGCGGATGCGCCGCGAACAGTTGCCACGCGACAAACAACGCGCCGAAGACTGCATCGCGCCAACGGCGGTGTTGCGCGAGGCGTTCGAGAAAGATGAAAACCCACGGCGTCAGCGCGACGACATGAAAGATGCCGGGGTAAATCGTGCGCGCTACGATAAAGCCGCTGAGTCCATAAATGACTGCCGCGAAAACCGCCGCGCGCCGCCCTGCGCTGAGTTGCCGCACGTAACCATACATCCCCAATAACGCCAGACTGAACGTGAGTTGCTGCGCGAGCGTGATCGTGCGTTCGCTAAGGCCGAAAAGATAAATCCAATTAAGCGGATCGAGTACGCCGGCTTGCCATTGCCCGAACAGCGGCATGCCGCCATAAAGATGCGGGTTCCATAACGGCAACTGGCCTTGTTTTAATTGCTCGGCAACGAAGTGATAGGCGGGATAAAACCAGAACAGCGCATCGGCGTCAGCGAGCGTGAGCCAACCCAATGTCTGACGCCAGAAAAAAGCGAAGGGTAAGAGGAACAGAAACAATGGCGCGGCAACAGTCGCGGCGCGTGGATGCTGGCGGAACCAATCGTGCATCGGAAAATAATTGCGAGAATTTAGCTCAGGGCGTTGCCCAGACGGGGCGCGTCGCCGGATCGCCTAACTCAATCAGGCGAAAGTTGCCGCCGCCTTTAGCAACGAAAAGCGTCTTGAATTTGCGTTCTGCCGCATCAGGCGGACGCGGATAAAACAACAGCCACGCATAATGGCTCACGGGCAACTTGCGCCACGATTCCCACTTGCCTGCGGGGTCTTCCCACGCCACGGTTTTGCGTCCGGTGTAAAGCGCGACCAGCGACGGGATGGGCGTACCGACCACGCCACTTGCGGGCACTGTCTCTTTGATTTTCGTAAAAAGCTGTTGCGCTTCATCAAAGCGCGTCACCCACACCGGACGATCATAAGAAGCCGTCGCATAAAAACTCAGCAGGTAACGAACATTGCCGAACAGGTTCAACGCCAACACGATGAACAATACGCCGTAAGCCAATTTCCAATGAGACGTTTCAGCGCTGTTGCGCATCACCAGCCGCGTCAATTCACGTATGCCCAGCAGGAAATAGAAAATCACGAAAGGCGCAAGCGGCAACACATAACGCACCGTCTCAAACGGCCACAACACAATCACGCCCATCGTCAGCGGCATAACGATTTCGGCCAGCGTGAGGCGTTCGCGCGCCGCCCGCCAGAATCCGAATAAAACGATAACGCCTAAGATCAACGAGACCGGCAGGATTTCACCGCGCGTACCCGCTTCAGATGAATTGACGATCTCAGCGTCTTTGAACGGATCGCGCACCGCTTCAAACACGACGGCCATCAGAATGCGGCATACGTCGCGGCCTAAAAATTCGAGCGAGTTCGTCCAAACGCGGCGCGGCAATTCGCTGGCAGTCACGTCGCCCGCGTAACGATCCCCCGCCAGCTTCTGCCAGAATTGCATGGAATAAGGCTGCACGATGTAACCGCCCTGCTCCATTTGTTGCGACGGCGTAGGCGCATGCCGCCGCGAATAGATTATCCACGGCCCGATGACGATGGCTGCGATCAAGGCAAACAACACCGCGTGTTTCAGCAAGCGCGCTTTGAGCAGATACAAAAAAATCGCTATGACTAAGGCTACGCCAATCGAACGCGTGAGAAAGGCCAGTCCTGCGATACCGCCGGTAAAAACCAACAGCAACCACGCGCTCTTGCCAGCGGCGGCAGCGGTCACGAGACGTTCCCCCAATACGATGCCTGCCACCATCAACAGCATATACACGCAATCTGACATCACCGTCGAAGTCGCCAGAAACACCAGCGGCGGACACAAACACGTAGCCAGTGCGATGCCCAACGACAACGGCGCAGGCAGTCCGCGCTGTTGTTGAAAGTAACGATAAAGCAGCAGGCCGCAACCCAGTACGGCGGAGACTGAAAGCGATTTTAAGAGCCAGAGGTTTTCAGGAAAGTGCGGATAGAGCCGATAGACCAACGACAACAACCACGGAAAGCCCGGCGGGTAAAGCGGCAAAATATCGGGCGAGGGCGAATTCGTCAGGCGATAGCCTTCGCCGGTCGCCAGCGATTTTGCCAGCAACACGTACCAGCCATCGTCCATCATCCAGCCCATCACGTGGTCAATGCGTAATACGTAAATTGCCACCGTCGCCAACACTGCCAGCAACGCCACGGGCTTGAACCACAGAGCGACACCATCAGTTTTCGCAGGCGCGATTTCGGGTTCGTCTAGTTGTGCTTGTTCGCCCTGTGCTTGTTCGCCCTGTTCTTGTTCGTCAGATTCGGTCGGATGTTCCAGGCTCATTAGGATGCCTCACGCGGTTGCGATGGTTTCGTGCCTGGCTCGTCAGGGTGTGCTTGTGATGGGCTGAGAAGCTCGTGTCCCTAAAGCACTACAAGCCGGAAGCGCCAAAACGCTTCCGGCTCGTTGCCAGCTTATCCAAAAAGAATTTATTCGCCTTTGGCAGCGGCTTTCGCTTTGCCCGCCGCTTTCGCTGCCGCGTGTACGCGCATGTCGCGTTCGCGGATGCGGGCTGCCTTGCCGCGCAACGCACGCAGGTAATAGAGCTTGGCACGACGTACGCGGCCATGTTTCACCACGTCAATGTGGTCAACAATCGTCGCGTGCAACGGGAAGATGCGTTCGACGCCGATGCTGAACGAAGTCTTGCGCACCGTGATCGTTTCGCGCACGCCGCTGCCGCCGCGCGCGATGACAACGCCCTCAAAGGCTTGCAGACGTTCTTTGTTCTCGCCTTCCTTGATGCGTACGTGTACGCGAATCGTGTCACCGGGAATGAATTCGGGAATGTTGGTTTTCAGTTGCGATTTCTCAATCGCGGTCAAAGTAGCATTTCGCATGATCGTTCACCTTCTATTTTCTAAAATCAATCTGACCGAATTCGTGGGGAGAATCGCAACTCGCTTTATGCAGTCACTGCCTTCGGCCTTTGTCCTATAGTTATTCGTTAATTGTTTCGGCCTCAAATTCGGCCAACCACTTTTTATCGGCAGGCGTAAGTTGCGCCTGCGGCAATAAATCTGGACGGCATTGCCACGTCTTGCGCAGTGCCGCGCGTCGTCGCCACTTGGCGACTTCGGCGTGATGTCCGCCGATTAAAACTTCCGGCACGGCCCAGCCGCGAAAATCAGCGGGTCGCGTGTAATGCGGATAATCAAGCAAGCCGTCTTCAAAAGAATCATTCACGGCGGAAGTCGCACTGCCCAACGCTGCGGGCAACAACCGCGTCACCGCATCAACTACCACTATCGCGGGCAGTTCGCCGCCGGTCAGAATGTAATCGCCAATCGAAAGCTCTTCGGTGACGAGGTGTTCGATGACGCGCTCGTCTACGCCTTCGTAACGTCCGCACAACAGAATCAGGCGGCTGTAATCATTCGCCATCTGCCGCGCTTTGGCTTGCGTGAGAAGCGTACCTTGCGGCGACATCAAAATTATTGCCGCAGGTTTTTCGCTCTGGACGGGTTCGGCCAACAGTGTTTCGACAGCACTAAAGATAGGTTCGGGTTTCATCACCATCCCATCGCCGCCGCCGAACGTACGGTCATCCGTCATATGGTGTTTGTCGGTTGTGAAAGAGCGAATATCGTGAATCTTGATCTCAATGACGCCGTGTTTTTGCGCCCGCCGCAAAATTCCGAAATCGAACGGGCCAGCGAAAAACTCAGGAAATATCGTCAACAGGTCGAAGCGCATAAACTGACCTCAGACATCCGACTTCAGACCTCAGACTATTTAAGAACTTCCGTCCTTCTCAAAATACAGATAGAAATAGACAGCAAATCCAAAGTCCGTGGCATTCGTTGAAACCAGACTCCAACCGTTTTTGGAATATTCGTCTAGTTTTTTCTGAATATCCACCGTCGAAGACTTCACAATATGCTCTTTATCAAGTGTAACTTTCGTGTAGTAGATGAGCGACTCAACTTTGTATTGCTTCATTGTTTCTTTTTACTTTCAGTGCGTTGCTAACGTCAAAGGTCTAACAGTCCTTCGGGCAATTCGACGACGATGCGTTTTTGCGCAGTGTCGATCTCTACGCAAATGCTGTCGGTCAGCGGAATCATCAGTTCGCGTTCAGCCTGCTTAACGATCTGTTTGACGATCAGAAGTGGCGCGGCTCCGAAATCCTGAACAGCGCTCACCGTTCCCAACGTCTCGCCGTCGCGCGTAATGATCGCGCAGCCGATCAAGTCGAAGTGAAAGAACTCATCAGCAGGCAATTCAACCAGCGTATCGCGTTCGACCATCACCCGCATTTCGCGCAGCGCTTCAACATCATTGCGCGAATCGTAGCCCTTAAATTTCAAAACGATGCGGCGCTGATGCATCCGCGCGTATTCAAGTTCGACCAGTCGCGCCGACGTTTCGGTCTTGCCCAGCCAAACCTGTTTACGCTGCGCGAAACGTTCGGGGTAATCGGTCAACAAATCGCCTATGACTTCGCCGCGCACGCCTTGCGGACGAGCGATGCGCGCAATGGTAATCAGTTCGGTCAACGTGTCAGGCGAAGTGTCAGTCAAGAATTTCTAACACGAAACGCTTTTTGAGCTTCGTGCCTGAGGCGTTGAGGATGGTGCGAATCGCGCGCGCCGTCCGGCCTTGCTTACCGATCACTTTGCCCAGATCGCTGGGCGCGACCGTGAGTTCGATGACCGTCGCTTGATTGCCTTCGATTTCTTTGGCCTTGACGTCGTCAGGATTGTCCACCAACGAACTGGCAATAAATTCGACAAGTTCTTTCATCTTGCGCCTTGCTTCCTATATCCAAAATTAAGCCGCTGCTTCTACTTCCGCTGCCGCCTCTGCCGCTACGGCTGCCGCGACTGTTGGCACCGGCGGTTGCGCAGCGGCGTGCTTGCGAATCAACGAACGCACCGTGTCAGTCGGTTGCGCACCACAACCGATCCAGTGTTGCACGCGCTCCTGATTAATCACGATCAGCGTGGGCGTCGAACACGGATTGTAGTGTCCGACAATTTCTATAAATTTGCCGTCGCGCTTGCTGCGCTTTTCGGCGACCACTACACGATAGAAAGGTTTCTTCTTCGTGCCCATACGAGTCAATCTGATTGCTAACATATCTTCCTCTGAGAGTGGCTAGTGTTAGTGGCTAGTATTTCGTACTAGCCACTAGCCACTAACTGCTAGCGACTAAAATCACCGTCGTTTCTTTTTCGGATTTACTTTCTTCTGTTGCTTTTGGTTGGCGCGTTTGCCGACGCCGGTCAGCCCCCGCATCATTTTATTTTTTAAGCCGCCCAGCATGCCTTGCGGCGCGTCGGGGTCGGCTCCCATCATCATGCGCACCATCTTACGCATCTCGACGTATTGCTTCAGCATGTTGACGACATCTTGCACTTTCGTGCCGCTGCCGTTCGCAATGCGCATCTTTCTGGAATTATCAATCAGGCGATAATCGTTGCGTTCTGCCGGCGTCATCGAGTTGATGATCGCTTCGGTACGCTTCATTTCGCCTTCCATCTGCGCCGTCACTTCGGGCGTCATTTTCGGCATCATCCCGCCGAACATATCGCCCGGCAGCATATCGAGCAGGCTCCCAATCGAACCCAGCTTTTTCACTTGCCCCAGTTGATCGCGGAAGTCTTCGAGCGTGAACTCGTTCTGCATCAACTTGCGTTCGAGTTCTTCGGCTTTCTCTTCGTCTACTTCGGCTTGCACCTTTTC
>JAYSVR010000419.1:0-4335 GCA_043718445.1 Acidobacteriota bacterium
ACCAGCGCGGCGACCTGCATGCCTAAGCGGCGCAGGGCTTCGACGTGTACGGGGCCAATGAATCCGGTGCCGACGACACCGATCTTGTATTGCTTCACGAGTGGAATCTCCTTTGGGGTTTAGTTGAAGGATTATGACGCGCGAAAAGTACCGCAATTCGCTTGAATCAGAAAGAGCGGGCGCCTATGGAGTGCGGCGGCTTTGACGCCGCTTTCCCAAGTATCGGGATGCGGAGACGTGGGAAAGCGGCGTCAAAGCCGCCGCACTCCAAAATCTGACTTTAGCGAATCACTTTGACCACAGGCTTGGCGCTTTCAGTCGCAGGCGCTTTGGCATCGGGTATGTTTTCAATAATCACCGGCGGAGCGGGCGGCGCAGCAGGCGGAGCGGGAAGCGTCACGTTGCTGCCGTTGGCGCGCGGGAAGCTGAACGGCGAGCGCACGATCAGGATTTCCCACTGCCGGTCATTTTCGTCGCTGTGTTTGATGAGTACGCTGACCGAAGCTTTTTCGGGCGTACCGACCGATTGAAAGAGCGCGCGTTTTTCATCGTCGTCTTCACCGTTTTTCAGAATGATGGGCTTGCCCAGCAGCCTGCCGTAATGCTGCACCAGAAAGCCAAAATCGGAATTGACGTGTTGTTGCCGCATCTCTCTGCCGGGAATACGTATGGCGTTGCTCACCGTCGCCTGATCGAATTCGTAAGCATCAAGGTCAAGCAGCGGAATGCCCGATAGATCAGCTTTGGCGCCGCGTTCGGCGGCGCGGCGTGCTTCTTCGCCAGCGCGATCAACTTGGCGAATGAGGTCGTCAAGCTGGCGGTTGCTGCGCGTACCTACATCTTCAAGGTTCTTCGTCAGGCGGTCGTTCAGGCGTCCTTCGCGGCGCGCCGTTTCAACCATTTCCAATTCAGCCGACGAAAGCCGCGCGTTGTTGTTGTCGTCATTCATCGCTGCGCCGATGCCCATCGCTAAGGCTAAGACGCTGGCGGCGGCTCCCCACTTGAGGACGCGGCGGTTTTTGGAAGCATTTGGCAGTTGGTTGAAATCGTAGCGCGGCACGGGCGGCGAGTAACCGTATTGCTGCGGCACGGGCGGCGTAGCGAACGGGTTCGTATTCGATACGGCGGGCGGCACATAAGCCTGTCGCCGCGTCTCGTCGCCGAACGCATCCACGATACTTGGGGGGACACTGGGCGGCAGCGGTTGCGAAGGCAACGGCGCGGACATCGGTTGCAACACCGCGCCTTCCTGCCTGCCATAATGTCGCGTACCGGCGGCGGATGATTCTGATTCGACAAACAGCGGAGCGCCGCAACTGCGACAAAACTTCGCGTTGTCGGGCGACTCATAGCCGCATTGTGAGCAGGGGATTAAGCCAGTTGGTGTCATCGTTAAAATCGCTTTCTGCGCAAAGTTAAGGTTTAGCCGCCTCTCTGAGATTCGGGATAAGTGTTGAACGAATCAGCGTGATTTGATTTTTTTCGTCCTCTGCATTGAGCGTGACCATCACCTGCCCTTTCTGAAAAACCACCGTTTTGCTGTTGTTGTTCTCGCTTTCTGTGATGGGGTCGCCCATCGCCATTTGCGTTTGATAGAACGCCTTGATCGTGTCGAAGTCGTCTTCGCTAGTTAAGTTGATTATCTCTTGCCCGAAGACTTTCGTATGCTGAGTTTGCGAAGCATTCGGATATTTCAGTTTCGCCAAATCAGGTGAAACGTTGCTACTGCCTGGCGGAGGCGGCGGCGGAACCGGCTTGCCATCCGGCCCGATGACAGGCGGTACGTATGGTGCGGCTGACTGGTTGGCTTCTGCGGCGGCACGCTCGGCTTCTTTTACGGCAGCTTCGATCTTGCTTTGCAAACCCGAACCCATCTCCTGCGCTTTATACAAACCGTAACTGACACAGCCTCCGCAAATCAGCACGCTGCCCAGCACTGCGCCGAGCGCCCACTTCCACCAATTCGATTTGGCTGCCGGAGCAGACGGCGTCGCGCCATACATCGGAGCCGGATAAGGATTCTGTTGATAAGGCATCGGCGGCGGCAAGCCGGGGTTATGCAAACGCCCCGTGTCAGGCGCAAACGTATCGGCGATGCTGGGCGGCGCTTGCGGCGGCATCGGCGTAGTGAACGGCGACGAACTCGGTTCGGGCACAGGCGGCGGCGTTTGGCGTCCGTAATGTTGTGTCGGCGCTTCTGATTCACCGCTGTCGGTGAACAGAGACGAGCCGCATTGACGGCAGAATTTTGCGTTTGTTTCAGCGGCAAAGCCGCATTTCAGACAGGTTTGCATAGCGGGTTCCGGTGACTAATGATGCCGCGCCCACTGCCTATTTGTTGATTAACAGGGCGCGCTGGCAAGATACGGTTTCTTCAAAAAGTTTGTTCGTGTTTATTTTGCTGCGTAACTGGCGCGAATCATCGTGCCGCCTTACGCGAATTGCAAGCTCCGCTTATGAGTCAAAAATCTGCCGTAATTCATTCTTCCAAAGTGGTGGGCAAGCTGCCCGTGTTGCAGCATTTTGCCGAACGCATCGCCGCGCGGCCTTTCGTTGCGCCGCCGCTTTTGCACAACCGCCATGCGATGACGATTCTCGGTTCTAAACGTTCGCGCACCTTTGCTTTGTCGCAAGCGCAGGCTGAGCGCCGCGAATTCAAGACCGAACCCGATACGACCATCGTCGCGTTTTGTCACTGGCAGCCCGAACGCCAACAGCAGGCCACGATCATCGTCGTGCATGGATTGGAAGGCACTGCCGACGCGCATTACGTGATGGGTGTGGCTGACAAGGCGTGGCGCGCAGGCTTCAACGTCGTGCGCGTCAACGTACGCAATTGCGGCGGCACGATGCACCTGACACCTACGCTCTATCATTCAGGGCTGACTGCGGACTGGCACGCGCTCACGCGCGAATTGATCGAACGCGATGGTCTGCCCGCGTTGTTTTTTGTGGGTTTCTCGATGGGCGGCAATCAGTCGTTGAAATTCGCAGGTGAACTTGGCGAAGACGCTCCGCCGCAGTTGCGCGGCGTCGTAGCGATTTCTCCGCCGGTGAGTTTAGAGGCTTGTTCGCGGGCGATCATGCGGGCAGAAAATTTTATCTATGAGTGGCGTTTTATTTTGAGCTTGCGGCGGACGATGAAAGAGAAGGTGAAATTGTTTCCCGGCCAGTTTGAGTTGACGCCGTTCTCTCGCATCCGCCATCTGTGGGATTGGGACGAAGTTTATCAACGCCACAACGGATTTGACGGAGCGCAGGGCTATTACGACAACGCGAGTTCGCTGCCTTTCATTCCGCACATTCGCGTACCGACGGCGATCATTACCGCGCAGGATGATCCATTCATTCCGTTTGAATCGTTTGGCGATCAGCGCATTGTGAATAATCCGAATGTGTTGCTGGTGCCGACTTCGCACGGCGGCCACGTAGCTTTTTGCGGACAGTCGCAACCCGACGAAGATCGCGGCTGGGCCGAAGCGCGCGCCGTAGAATTTTGCCAACGGGTAATGGAAGCAGCACGATAACGAATCGTTTTTTCCGAACACCGCAATCCTTTCAAGAAATGCGCCGATCACCCACAGGCCGCTGATTCGATTCACCGCGCTGAATCGTACGATCCCACAATTCATTGATCGGGCCGTAGACATCGTCTTGCGCAAACGGAATGTAAGGAAAGCCGATGCCCAGCGGATCGTCGCGACGAATCGTCGTCCAGTTAATGCCGAGCGCCGAATAGATCGTAGCCTCCACGTCTTCGATGCGGATGTCGCGGTGGCGTGACCAGCCCGCTTCGGTCGTGAACGCACCCGTCGCATTCGTAGCCCCTATCACCTTGCCGCGCACGCCTCCGCCGCAAAACAAAAACGACTGCTGCAAAAAATGATCGCGCCCGCCTTGCGAATTCAGTTCGGGCGAACGTCCGAATTCGCCGCCTGCGACGATCAGCGTTTCGTCGAACAGGTTCGCGGCTTGCAAGTCGCGGATGAGCGCCGCCAGCGCGTTATCGAAGGGTTTCGCCATCCCCGGCAAGCTGGTGTAAACGTTGCGATGGTGATCCCACGTGCCGAAATTGATTTGAATGAAGCGCGTGCCTTGTCGCGCCGCGAGAATCTGTCTCGCCACCAGACAGGCGTCGCCGAAACCAGTCGCGCCATTGGCGTGCGTCACGTTCGTCAAACCGTTGGACGTAGGCGCGACTTTGAACGGCGCGTAACGTCCTGAAAAATAACCCGGCCGGGTTCGAGAACAGTTTCAACCACAGGCGCTAACAGTTCCTCAACCGGAGCGGGCGGTGGGGTGTAATCACTCAAGCCGAGTGAAATGAAGTCAGAG
>JAYSVR010000420.1:0-4330 GCA_043718445.1 Acidobacteriota bacterium
GACGGCATCGGCGTCGTGCGCGATTTTGAACTGGCTGAAATGTTCCGCTCTGCCGCCATCGAAAAAACCGGCGAGACGGCGGTGACCGAAGAGTTCGCCGTGAAATATCTGACTTCCGACATCGGCCTCGCCCTCGCGCTCAACAAAAGCGACAGGATTCTCGCCAGCGTCGAGATGCTGGTGCATTGGTCGCTCGACGAAACGCGGCGTACGCTCGGCGATAAATTCAAACGCCGCACGGTCGCGGGCCAAGAGATTCTCGAATTCAAACCGCAAAAAGAAAACGATAAAAAAGTCGTAACGAATATCGTGGCGACGCTCGATAGCAGCAACAATGTGCGTTCGGTGAAATTCACCAAAGGGAAGTGAATCGCCGCTCACCCCCGTGGGGCTTTCGCCACAAAAAAGCACAAAAGACCCAAAAAAGAATTGGCCCAGCGGCTTTTGTGGTTTCTGTGCTTTTTTTGTGCGAAGACCCTTCTGGGTTGATGTGATGAATTCGCAGTTTTTCCCACTGTAACTGTCTTGACCGAAAGGCTTCCCCCGCTTAACGGCCCTTGACTGGTTAGAACCATAAACTTTCAACGGCATCCCGCACGAAGAATTTATGCGAAAAATTTCAGTGTATGTGACGTTTCTTTCAGCCGTCTGCTTTCTCGCCGGGGCTTCGCCTGTGGTGCGAGCCGATCAGGAAGCAACTCCCAACTCGCCCAACACTATTGCCAGCTACAAAATTGATGCGCGCCTCGCGCTCGACGAAAGGCAGCGTCCGACCAAACTGACCGCCAGCGAACAACTCACGTGGCGCAACGCTTCGCCCGACACGATCAACGAGTTGCAATTTCATCTTTATTTGAACGCTTTCAAAAATCGGCAGAGTACGTTTTTCAAAGAATCGAAAGGCCAATTGCGCGGCATCAAGTTCGCTGACGGCGAATGGGGTAGTATCGAAATCACCGCGCTAAAAATCGTCAACGGTGCAGACCTGACCAGCCAGATAAAATTTATTCACCCTGATGATGAAAATGCTGAAGACCAAACCGTCATCAGCGTCGCGTTACCCAAACCGCTCAAGCCGAATGAAACGATTGTTCTCGACCTTCAGTTTGCCGCGCGCTTGCCGCGCGTTTATGCGCGTACCGGTTATTGGGGCAATTTCGCGTTGGTGGCGCAATGGTTCCCCAAGATTGGCGTATGGGAAGAAAAGGGCGAACGCCAGCGCGCCAGAGCCGGTTGGAACTGCCATCAGTTTCACGCAAACACGGAATTCTATGCGGACTTCGGCAATTACGACGTAACGCTCACCGTGCCTGCGATCTATAAAGGCAAGCTCGGCGCGACCGGCGCACAGCAAACGGAACAGGCCAACAGCGACGGAACCGTGTCGTATCGCTTCGCGCAAAACAACGTACACGATTTTGCCTGGACGGTAGACAGCAACTACCTGGTCTTAAAACGCAGCTTCAAAGCCGCCGAATGGATCAAACCCGAAGACATCAAGCCGATGAGCGAACGGCTGAAATTGCCTGCCGAGTCTTTTCAATTCGATAACGTAGAGATCACGTTGCTCTTGCAACCCGAACACGCCAGCCAAGCTGAACGCCACTTTCGCGCGGCTTTTAATTCGCTGAAATACTGCCAGCTTTGGTACGGACGCTATCCTTACTCGACGCTCACCATCGTTGATCCGCCGTTCAACGCCGAGGGCGCTGAAGGCATGGAATATCCGACGTTTATCACAGCGGGTACGGCGTGGTGGGCGAGCGACGACCAGAATCCTGAAACGGTTGTCGTGCATGAATTCGCCCATCAATACTGGCAAGGGCTGGTCGCGTCGAACGAAGCCGAAGAGGCTTGGCTGGACGAGGGCTTCACGACCTATACCGAAATCAAATTGATGCAAACGGCCTATGGCAACAACCGCCTGGTGCTGCGCCCGGCAAACTTTCCCGTCTGGAGCTTTCCCGTTCAATTGCCACACACCGCGACTTACCGCATCAACACTTTTAACCAGCCTTTCAACGATCCGATTCAAACGCTGGCCTGGAAGTATTACGACGACAGCAGCTACGCGACGAATGCTTACGCGCGCACGGGACTGATGTTGCACACGTTGGCAGCCTGGCTGGGCGAAACGACGATGGATCGCGTGATGCACACTTACGCCACGCGCTGGCGCTTCAAGCATCCGACCGCCGCTGACTTTTACGCCGTGGTCAACGAGGTCAGCGGACAAGATCAATCGTGGTTCTTCAAACAGTTTATCGAAGGCACGGGCACGCTCGATTACGAAATCACTGGCTTTAAGAACTTCCAGCCGAAAACCGTGTTGGGCCGCCCCATCGAAGCGGCTGACCCCACCGCGCCGCGAGAAAATACGTTCACGGTCAGGCGCAACGGCGAAGCGTGGTATCCACACGAGTTTCGCGTCACGCTCGCCGATCAATCGGTCGTTAAGATATTGCCGATGCTGGTGAAAGGTGAACAGATTGAATACCAATACACGTACGTTCCGAACGGCAAGCCGAAAGAACCGGGCTACATAGCTGGACCGGAGCCTGAGGCACACAAAGAAAGCTGGCCGCTGAAGGAACGCTGGCATCGCTTTCGCATTCCGCCCAGTTTATCTAACGACCAATCCATCGTTTCGGTCGAGCTTGACCCTGAGCAGCGCGTTCAACTCGAAGCCAATCAGGTCAATAACAGTTACGCCAATACCGTCGCCATCGCTTCAACCTCGCGCTGGGCGAGCAGCCTGATGTTCTGGTTGCAATCTTTTCTACAAATGGTCGCCTCATTAACTTAACGGGGCATAACGGTTTTTCTGACAAGTGATTTTATGTTCACCGCTTTCTTTCACGGAACGAAACGCGCCAGCCGCAGCCTGAAACTGTTGGCGAGCCTGTTTGCTTTCAACTTGCTGTTCGCTCTGCCGCTGATCATTCCGGTTTTCGCGCTGATTCAACTCACGACGAATAACCGACTAGCCGCGCGCACCTTGATGGCCGATCAACTCAATCCGGTCTGGTTCACCGATCTGCTCAACAACCAACTCGCTGACGGATCGCTCATTGCCTTTGCCACTGAAACGTTTATCCAGCTTTTCGTGATCGCCGGACTCTATTTGCTGTTTAACCTGATGTTGACCGGCGGCATTCTGGGACACTTGTTGCACGACACTGAGCGTTTTTCGATGCGGCGTTTCTGGGCTTTTGGCGGAGCCTATTTCTGGCGTTTCTTTCGGCTGTTGCTTTACGCCGCGCCGTTTTATGGATTGGTCTTTTTAGCGTTCAACCTGGCAAGCCGCTGGCTCGCGCGCGGAATGTCGCAAGCGACAGAGTTGGGGCATTATCCCTGGTACCGGCTGGCACTGTATGGCGCGCTGGTATTGGGCTTGGCGCTGGTCAATATGGTTTTCGATTACGCGCGCATTCACACCGTCAAATACGACGTGCGCGGGATGTGGCGCGCGACGCTGGCGAGCTTGAAATTTTGCGCGCTGAACTTTTTCAAGGCCTATCCGCTTTATGTGCAGATCGCCGGGCTGGGCTTCGCTTTTTACGCCTTCTTGGCATGGATACGCGACTCCATCATTCAAGACGGCATGTTTGCCGTAGGCCTCGCCACCGCCTTCGGCCACGTAGCCCTCGTCATCAAGCTGTGGGCCAAGCTCGCGCTCACCTCTGCTCAATGTCATTTTTACGAAGCGCGACAACCAGCGATGGCGCAAGCAGTGATGCCAGCGCCTACGTTTGAATTTCGTTCCGCAACTTCCGCCGGACTCGACTCTGGCGTATTGGCACGCGCACAAACCGCCTTTGTCGAACCGATGAAACCCGTCGCCACCACTGCACCGCTGGCCGCCGCCGCGGCAGGTGGTAATGACAAACCATGAATCACGAAACCGTTCGCCAATTTTGTCTCGCCCTGCCCCACGTCACCGAAGAAGTGCTGTGGGAAAAAGACCTCGTCTTCAAAATCGGCGGCAAGATGTTCGCCGTCATTCCGCTCGAAATCTCGCCGACCACGCCCGTCCAGCTTTCGTTCAAATGTACACCGGAAGAATTTGCCGAACTCTGCGAACGCGAAGGCATCTTCCCTGCGCCTTATGCCGCGCGCTATCACTGGGTCGCCCTCGAACGCTGGAACGCTTTGAACCAAGCCGAAACTCAACGACTCATCCAAGACTCTTATCAAATGGTGCGTGACAAGTTGCCCAAAAAGATTCAACAAACGCTGGCTTGACGTGGCGCAGGCTTCAGCCTGTGAGACGTTGTGTGGACTTTAGTCCGCGCAACCGCAAAAGTGACGAGCGGACTAAAGTCCACAC
>JAYSVR010000043.1:0-8278 GCA_043718445.1 Acidobacteriota bacterium
CCCGAACCTCGAAGACCACGCCGACGCAGCGGAAAGCGTGATGATCGAACACGATGAAACCCCTTTCACCGAAGACAACGCCGAACCGCTGACGGCGCAATCTTACGAACTAAAGCCCATTATCGAAGCCTTGTTGTTTGTTAGCGAAGAGCCGCTGCCCCTCAAGCACCTCGGCAAAATCATGGGCGACGTAGCCGAAGTAGACATCGAAGCCGCGCTCAACGAACTAGTTGCTGATTACGACGCGCGCGAAGGCGGCCTTGAAATCCGCGAAGTCGGAGGCGGTTGGCGTATCTCGACGCGCGCGCAGCATCACGATTTCATTCGCGCTTATCTCAAGTCGCGTCCGTCGGCGAAACTCTCGTTGCCGGGCCTCGAAACGCTGGCGGTGATTGCTTATAAACAGCCGATTACGATTCCTGAAATTTTAGAGATTCGCGGCGTGAGTTCTTCGTCGGCGATCAAGACGCTGCTCGAAAAACGCCTCATCGTCACCAAAGGACGCAAAGAAACCGTAGGCCGCCCGATGATGTACGGCACGTCGAAAGACTTCCTGCTGCAATTCGGCCTGAAGGATTTGACCGAGTTGCCGAGCATGGAAGACTTTGAGGACTTGGCGCAGTAACTTGCCGAGGCGAGAGAAATCAAAAGGCAAAAGGCAAAAGGCAAAAGGCAAAAGTGCGGAACGGTTTTGTCCCCATTTTTGCCTTTTGAGATTTGCCTTTTGCCTTTTGATTTAACGACCATTCAGTTTGTGAACCATTGTTTCGTATGAATATTCTTTCGCTCGAAAACGTCAGTAAAACCTTCGGCATCAAGCCGCTTTTTAGCGCCGTCAGTTTCGGCCTTGATGAATCCGACAAGATCGGTGTGATCGGCGCGAATGGCAGCGGCAAGTCTACGTTGTTGCGCGTCATTGCGGGCGAAGAAGTCGCTGACACCGGGCGCGTAGTGCTTTCAACCGGCAGAGTGGTTGTCTACCTTTCGCAAAATCCGCCTTACGATGCGCAGCACACCGTGATGGAAGCCGTCTTTGCGGGCAACAACGAATCGCTCAGACAAAAGCTGGCGATGTTGCGCGATTACGAAACGGCTTGCGCTGAACTGGCAGACCACGGTGGCCCAGATGGCAACCCAGATGGCAACCCAGATGGCCCAGATAGCAATGAAGACGAAAAGCTGCTGGCGCGTGTCGCAGACCTTGCGCACGAACTCGAAACCAGCGGCGCGTGGCAACTCGAAACCGAAGCCAAAACCATTCTTGCGCAACTCGGCATTCAGCAACTCGACGATAAGATGGCGACGCTCTCAGGCGGACAGCGCAAACGCGTAGCCCTCGCGCACAGCCTGATCGTCAAACCTGATTTGCTGATTCTCGACGAACCGACCAATCACCTCGATGCCGAAACCGTTGAATGGCTTGAACGTTATCTGGCTGATTTCAACGGCGCGCTGTTGCTGGTGACGCACGACCGATACTTTCTCGACCGCGTGACGAACCGCATCCTCGAAATCGAACGTGGCAATGTGCAATCGTTCACGGGCAATTACGGAACCTATCTCGAAAAGAAACAGTTGCAGGAAGTGCGTCAGGTTGTCGAAGCGCAAAAGCTCAAACAGATGGCGCGGCGCGAATTGGAATGGCTGCGGCGCGGCGCCAAAGCTCGTACGCGCAAGTCGCAAGCGCGCATAGATAACGCCAACGAAGTGATGCAAAAGTCGCGCGAAGCCGCCGCCGTCATTGCCGAAAAACAAACGCTCGAACTCGCCTTTGAATCGGCGCGTTTGGGCGGCAAGATTCTCGCGCTCGAAAACATCAGCCATGCTTACGGCGACAAGACGGTCATCAAAAATTTCAGCTACCAATTCAAACGCGGCGACAGCATCGGCGTCATCGGCGCGAACGGAGCAGGGAAGACGACGTTGCTTGAGATCATTGCCGGACGGCTGCAACCTGACGCGGGCACGATTGAAAAAGGCCAGACCGTCGCCATCGGTTATTACGATCAAGAGGCTCGCGCGCTGCCCGAAGAGTTGCGGCTGATTGATTACGTGAAAGAAGTGGCCGAGCGCATTCAAACCGTCGAAGGCGATTGGATCACGGCAGGCCAGATGCTCGAACGCTTTCTGTTTCCGCCCGCGATGCAATATCAACCCATCGCCACGTTGTCGGGCGGCGAGCGGCGCAGGCTTTATCTATTGCGCCTGCTGATGAGCGCGCCGAACGTAATGCTGCTCGACGAAATCACGAACGACCTCGACATCCCCACACTGATTGCGCTCGAAGAATATCTGGAATCATTCGCAGGCTGTTTGGTCATCGTCAGCCACGACCGATATTTTCTCGACCGCACGGTTGATTATCTGTTTCGCTTTGAAGGCGCCTCTGGGGATCAAGGCCGGGTGCGCGAATACCCCGGCAACTATTCGGCCTTTCTCGAAATCCGCGAACGCGAGCGCGCCGAAGAAAAAGCCGCCACAGCCGAACGAACCGTGCAGGCAAAAAGCGCCAAGCCGCAAACGCAAATGGTTGAGAACGTCAGCGTCGCGCCCAAACGCAAACTCACGTTCAAAGAAAAACGCGAACTCGAAGAACTCGAACAGCGCGTCGAAGCCAGCGAAACGCGCCAAGCGGAACTTGATACGCAACTATCCATCAACGCCAGCGATCACCTGCTGGTCGCGCAACTTTATGACGAACAGCAAGCGTTAAAGGCTGCGCTCGAAAAAGACCTGGAACGTTGGGCGGAACTGGCCGAACTGGTTTGATGGTTTATCTCAAAAGTCAGCTACTACCCCGAAGGGGTTTGATTCAATAGCCGGTGGCAACGCCACCGGTTGAGTGCGAAATTCAGCCCGACCCTGAAGGGGTCGCATCAGCAATAATTGTCGAACCCTTTCAGGGTTCAAAGCCTTTCACTCGCTTTCCGTGGACGTTGTCCACGGCTATTGAATCAGTCCCCTTCAGGGACTTTTACACGCGTCTTGAACTGATAGGAACAACAACCATGCAAGCGGATACCTTAAACGACATTGGCGTAATCAAACGACGCGAGATCGAAGCCCGCATCCTCGCGCCCGTGCTGGCGGCGCTGGGCGATGAGTTCGGACGTGATCGCGTACTCGAAATCGTCCGCGACACCATCATCAACGTCGCCCGCGAACAAGGCGCGCAACTCGCCGCGCAAACCGGCGGCAACCAGATGAATGATTTCGCGCGCGCATTGGCGGCCTGGAAAAAAGACGACGCGATGCAAATGGATGTGCTGGCTGAGAACGACGAACGCTATGAGTTCAACGTGACGCGGTGTCGTTACGCCGAAATGTACCGCGCGCTCGGTATTCCCGAACTCGGCGCAGTGCTTTCGTGCAACCGCGACTTCGCGTTGATCGAAGGCTTCAATTCAGAGATTCAATTGACGCGCAGCCAAACGCTGATGCAAGGCGCAGCGCATTGCGACTTTCGTTTTGTACGGATGAGCAAGTCGGATGTGAGCTAAACGCGCTGAAAGCCTTTTTCTAATTCCCTCATCGTCACCCGCAAAATGATCGGGCGTCCGTGAGGACAGGTCGCGGGATTTTCCATCTCTAGCAATTCATCAATCATCCAGCGCATCTTTTCGGGTGCGAGGGTCATATTGATTTTTACTGCTGCACGACAGGCGAGGCTCGCGGCGATTTCAGCTTGAATCTCGTCGAGCGACAAACCTTTGCGGTCGTGTTCGATGGCGTCGAGCAATTCGAGCAACAACGCTTGTGCAGCGCCTGCCGTAAGCATGGCGGGTACGGCTTTGATGGCGATGGTGCGGCCTGAGAGGCGTCCGAGTTCAAAGCCGTTGGCTTCGAGTTCGGGCAGCACTTGATCGAAGGCCGCAGCCTGCGCGGGTGTCAGATCAAGCGTTTCAGGAATGAGCAAGCGTTGCACTTCGATTTGCTGGCGGCGCAGCGCGTTCCAATGTTGTTCAAACAGAATGCGTTCGTGGGCTACGTGCTGGTCAATGATGAGCAAGCCCGTGCGGTCGGCGGCGAGAATGAAGCTGTTGTGCAACTGTCCGCTGATGTTGATCTCGTCTTTATCGAGCGTCAGGTTTTGCGCGACCTTGAACGGCGCGTTAGACGTTTCATTTGCGTGTGCGCCCAAACAGCCAAGCCGGTTGCTGTAACGCGGCGGCACGGCTTTTGGCAATTCGTAAACGGCAGACGCACTTGATTCTTTTTCCGTCAAAACGTCTTCATCGAATTCAGACGGCAACTCAGACAACGCACTTTCGCTCAACGCAGCTTCCGCCGTCGCCTGTGGAGAAGGCGCGTAACTCAAATTCATTTTCTGTTGCTGCGGCGCAGGCGGTTCAGAGCGCGGCATCTGCAATCGGAAGCCCGCTGCCAATTCCTGTCGCGTAGGCTTCGGCGCTTGCTCATCCAAAAACGAAGCAGGCGTAGCGGCGCGTGATTCAACCGCAGGCGCAGCCGGACGCGATTCGGCAAACAGCGTGACGGCAGATTTCGTAGCGCCAATCGCCGAACGCACTGCATCCCTCACCAAGTCATACACAATCGTCCCGCGCACAAATCGTACTTCGGTTTTGGCGGGGTGAACGTTCACGTCAACTTCGTGGGGCGGCATATCGAGAAAGAGCATCGCGGTCGGATAGACGCCCGCCGGCATCATCGCGCGGTAAGCTTCGCCCAATGCTTTGCCGATGACCTTGTCGCGCACGTAGCGGCCATTGATGAAAAAATACTGGCTATCGCGCGTCGTCCGCGTAGCCGACGGCGACGACACATAACCTCTTACTTTCAGTTCTCCTTCAGTAGCGCGGACTTCGATCAAGCCCGCAATCGCATCGCCGCCGAACAGTTGATAAGCGCGTTCGCGCAATTCGTTGACGGGAGTGACTCGAATGCTCTCGCGTCCGTTGTTGGTGAGCGTGAAAGCAATCTGCGGATTCGCCAGCGCGTAATGCGTCACGAGGTTGGCGATGTGAAAGCTCTCGGTCGCTTCTGATTTCAGGAATTTGCGCCGCGCGGGTACGTTAAAAAACAAATCGCGGATTTCAAATTCAGCCCCGCGCGAAAAAGCGCAATCGCGTACGTTAAGCATGCGCCCGCCGCTGATTTCGATTTCGGAACCTACGAGGTCGCTTTCGGTTTGGGTTCTGAGCCTCACCTTGGCGACCGAAGCAATCGAAGCCAACGCTTCACCGCGAAAGCCCAACGTCACGATGGCGTCGAGGTCTTCGGCGGTTTTGAGTTTGCTGGTGGCATGGCGTTCAAAGGCGAGAATGGCATCGTCGCGCGTCATGCCTTCGCCGTCATCGGCAATGCGCAACAGGCGGCGTCCGCCCGATTCGATGGCGATCTCGACGGTACGCGCGCCCGCGTCGAGCGAATTTTCGAGCAGTTCTTTTACGATGGATGCCGGGCGCTCAACCACTTCGCCAGCGGCGATCTTGTTAGCGAGACTGTCAGGCAGAACACGAATTTTGGACATTGGGAATGCGACTTACTTTTTCTGAAAGCTCTGCGCGATGCTTCTAAAAATCATCAGATACTTTTGCTGTTCGGCGCGCGGAGCAAAGCCTTGCAGCATAAAATAGCTTTTCTCGCTGGGCAGAATGATTTGAAAGACGGTGACAGGCTCTTGAGGGTTTTGCCATTCGGCCTCGGCGATGATTTCGCTGCCCACCAAGCCGCCGATGGTGACGGTCGTTTGTTGCTTGATCGTAGTGCCGGTGATCTGGTTGATTTGTTGCAAGCGCGCGGCGGCGAATTGTTTCAAGTCGCCGATGGCTACGTCTGAAATCGCTGAGCCTACGATCAGCATCGGGTCGTTGGTGGGCTTGCCCGGAATCACGCCGTCTTTGGTCAGCAGCAGCATATTCGAGACTCGCCGCGCGATTCTCATTTCCGCGTGATCTTTGATCGAAAAATTCAATCCCGCGAGTTGGTCAATTTCCGCCGCATCGTTCCATTGCGCGCTGACGACGGCCTTTTGCAATGGGGCTGACCATTTGAGTTTGACCGCTGCGGGAAAGGTCGCGGTAATCAGCACGGTTTCTTTTTCCGTACCCGTCGCCACCATCCATTTCAGAAACGCCGTACCCTGCGCGACTTGCCGCAAGTGAATCAGCAAGCCCGCGTTGCCGCTGACCGCGTGCGGACGCCGCGCCAACAAGGTCATGCCTTTGGTCGCCAGCGCCTCTTTGGTGAAGGCTTCGGTGATTTTGGAATACGGCGCGGGCATTTCCGTTACCATAATCGAAGCGCCCGACGCTTCGTGCAAAAAGCCGGGGAATTTTTCGCTGGGCGTGAATCCGGCAGGCGGCGTCAGGCTGACTTTGGTTCCGGTGATTTGTGTGGATTGTGCTTGTCCCCAAACCGTTGAGGCGGTCAACGTCAGCCAAAAAATAAAACAGGCAATAACGGGAAATCGTTTTTTCATGACGTTAAATCCTTCTCGCTCATGCATTGCGGCCAATGGGTACGCGGCTGGGAAAAGGGTCTTTGTATCAGCGTCACGACCGTCCAGGCTTTGCTTGCTACGTTCCTGATAACTTTACTTGTAATCGGGGAGCTTCGTCGTCGAGAACGACGAGGGGTAACGGAGCGGCTTCGGCTTCCAGCTTTTTGAGCAGGTTGGCCTGTTCCTGGCTCTCGTCGCGTTTGAGATGAACGTACAACGCATCGCCGGCTTTCCGCACGCTCAGGCCATGAATGCCGGCGTGTCCTAAATACTTGGCCCGCAAGTTTTGTTTCAATTCGCGCAATGATTGATTCATGACGTACTCCTCACTAACCGATAAATGCCAGCGGTTGCCAGCGGTTGCCAGCGGTTGCCAGAGCGGTTGAATGATCCAGCCCAACTGTCGAATGCCGGGCATCATAACCTTGCCATGAGGGTTGCGCCATCGGTCAATGCTCCAGTCGAGCCGTTTTATGGTAGTGGTGGTGGGCGCTCACAGCGTCCACCACCGTTTCGCCAGCCTCAGACCAGGGTGATTTTCAATTCCTGCAAGACGTCGCCAATGTGGTTGGCGATGCCGTAAGTGCCCACGTCCGGCCCGGCGAAATAAAGACCGACTGCTTTGCGCTGTGCATTCACGACCAGCGAGCCGCTGTCGCCGCCCAGGCCGATGATGGGCGTGGGGGCGAAGCCTTCGATGCGAATCTGATCGGTGAATAATCCCACGATGGAATCATCCGTATGGCTCAGGCCGACGAGGGCGTCATAGTTCACATCGGTGACGACGCCATTGGTTAAGCCAGTCGTGCGCCCATGCTTGCGAACTCTCATGTCTTCGGTGGCCGTCGCCGTGCCGGTGACTTTTCCGATGCGACAGATTCTGGCGCGGAAGGGCACGCCATCAAGCAGCTTGCCGATGGACGCATCAACGGCATTGGCTTGCGTACCACCCATCTTGATTTTGACGAAGCGGTGAAAGGCCGCGAAATGGTCGGTCGCCGTGGCCCCGTCGGCAGGGCCGGGCTGGAACAGCTGATCGCCTGCCACGGCCGCATTGACGTCCGCAAAAACGTGGTTGTTGCTCAACACAAAGATTTGGTTTGGGTCGTCGCCGGGCAGTGTCGAACGGCAAAAATAGCCGATGGTTCCCGCCGTTACGTCTTCGTGGGCGGCGCTGATGCCCGCAATCACAGGCCGTTGCCGTTTGCGGCGTAAATCGGTGCAACCCAGCGCCACCGCCTTCACCGCAGCTTTTTTGCGGGCGGCGGCGAGGTAAGCGGGCGGCGATTCGATCACATCGGTGGCGAGGCCATCCACTTGTGAAGGCAACAGGTCGCGTTCCCGCAAAAGCGAGGGCGCGATCTTTTGCACAACATAAAAGCGCACGCACGGCTCGGGCGTCGCTTTGCCTGCTACGAGTTTGACGCCTATGCCGACGGCATGCACGTTGGCGCGCGCTTGCGTTGCGGCGACGCTCACTTGATTTGCCGCGCGCATGCCGATCACCGCGCCGCGCAAGCCGGCGCGTAATAAACGACTGCTCAAAACTTTTTTGGCTTCGAGAAAATCTGCTGAAATTTTCATGTCATTGCTCCTGGTTGGTGTTTGAGGGAAGGGGAAAAACGTCGCCGACGAAGTGCGTCTTCGCCTAAATGCCGATAAGTGCCGAAGACGGCGTTTTTCTGCCGAAACGAATGAGAGCGACCAATGAATAAATGGGCGCAAGAGCGCCTGACTGATTGACTGACTTCACCCTGAATCTAACACGGTTCTGATTAACCACCAACACGAGCCGTTGTGATTGAAACGCAAGAA
>JAYSVR010000421.1:0-4329 GCA_043718445.1 Acidobacteriota bacterium
CGAAAGGTCGAGCGTGTGGCGCGTATAAGTCTCAAACGTCTTGATGCCGCTTTCGCAAATGATGACGGAGTGATTGCCGCTGGTCATCACGAAATCAGCGGCGAGCAGCGTTTCTTCAATCGTGGCCGAAGCGTTGCGCGTCAATACAATCGGCTTGCCGCACTTGGCCGCCACGCGCAGCAACGGAAAGTTTTGCATTTGTCCCGCCGCGATTTGCAGCAAATCAACGTAACGCGCGACGAGTTCGAGTTGCGCGGCGTCATTCACTTCTGACAACGCGAGCAGCTTGTATTCATCGGCGGTCGCGCGCAACAACCGCAGCCCTTCTTCGCCCAAACCTTGAAAGCCGAACGGATCGCTGCTTGCGCGAAAGGCATTGCCGCGCAAAACGTGCCCGCCCTGTTGCGCCAGCACTTCGGCAATCGCGGCGAGCGGTTCGCGGCTTTCGATGACGCTGGGGCCACCGATCAATACGACTTGCTCGCCGCCAATCGTGACGGCATCACTACCCAGAGGCAATTTGATTTGCGTACCTTCCGGCTTGAACGCGCGCGCCGCCAGTTTATAAGGCGAACTGATGCGTACGACTTTATTCACGCCGCCCAGCAATTCGAGTTCGCGTGCATCCACCAACCGCGAACCGACCGCGCCCAACAACGTATGCTGCGCGCCGGTCGAGCGGTGAATATCAAAACCGAGATTAACGAGACGATCAACGACCGTGACAATCTGGGCATCGGTCGCGTTGGGTTCCATTACTACAATCATAAATTTAGTGGCTAGTGGTTAGTGGCTAGTGGCTAGCGGCTCTGTACTAGCCACTAGCCACTGACCACTAACCACTGGTTTCTTCGGTTGAATGAATGCGTTCAATGCGACGCGCTTCGTCAATCACACGCTCAAACAGGCGGCGAATCGCTTCGGCGTCGAGCGGGCCGGCGTTCGCGTTGGAGACGTTGCCGATGACTTGCGCTTCGCGCGAAGGCGAATAGATTTCGAGGTCGTACCGCTTTTTGATGTGGCCGATCTCGATGGCGCATTGCGTACGCTCGTTGAACAGCTTGACCAATTCGAGATCAATTTCGTCAATGCGGCAACGCCAGGGCAGCATTTCAGTTTGCGGTGAATTGGTTTCGCTCATTCGGCAGGCTTTCCTTCTTCGGTCTTGGGTGAGTCTTCAGGAAACTCTACACGTGCGTAAATATCATCGAGCGCCAGCACCACGGGCACTGATACCAAATGCAATTCGTCTGCGACTTCTTGAATCGCCCAAATACCATCTTCGCGTTTAACGAAATGCTCAACGGCGCGTTCGTCTTGCGCGATGACCACATATTCAGCAAAGGAATCGAGCGAACGATAATCACGAAACTTCGTACTCCAATCTCGTCGCGCAGTTGAAGGCGAAAGGACTTCGATAATCAAAACAGGGTTGAGCAAAGTGTCGAACTGGTTATCGAGAAATTCCGCTTCGCCGCAAACCACAATCACATCGGGGTAGTTGTATGCGCGCCGGCGCGGAATCCATACGCGCAAATCATTATTGAATACCTCGCAGGTTTTGCTTGCCAAAGCATTTCCTAAATGCCGCACCAAATTAACGCTAATGCGCACATGCTGCCGCGAAGTTCCCGCCATCGAATAGAGCTTGCCGTCAGCATATTCGTGTTTCGTTTCAGCCGCGCGTTCCCAGACCAGATATTCTTCCGGCGTCATCGGCGCAGATTCTGCATAAGCTAATTTCGCTGACACTGTGCGTCCTCCTTGACCGTCAAGATTATGCCCCCCGCAATTGGCGGACAAGCTGCGCGATGCGCTCGACCAAATCAGGCGCGGCGGCTTGCTGTTCGATTTCCAGCACGAGCCGCGTACCCACGACCGCGCCGTCGGCGTAACGCCACACGTCCTGCACGTGTTCGGGCGTTGAAATACCGAAGCCCACCGCGATGGGCAAGTCGGTTTGCGCGCGCACACGGGCAACGAGCGATTCTACTTCGGTGGCAACGCTCGCGCGCATACCCGTCACGCCGGTGCGCGCAACGACATACACAAAGCCGGACGAATAGCGCCCAATCTGATTCAAGCGTTCATCGGTCGAAGTCGGCGCAGCCAGAAAGATCGTGTCAATCTCAGCCGCGCGCATCTCGGCGACGAATTCGTCTGCTTCTTCGGGAATCAGGTCAGTGATGAGTACGCCGTCAATGCCTGCGGCTTTGAGTTGTGCGCCTAAATCGTTTTGCGCGAACTGCAAGAGGGGGTTGAAATAAGTGAACAGTAAAATCGGTACTTCGCACGTCTGCCTGACGCGCGCGACCATCGGCAGAATGTCAGTGACACCCAACGGCCTCAGCAACGCTCGTTCAGATGCGCGTTGAATCACCGGCCCATCCGCCATCGGGTCGGAAAACGGTACGCCTAGTTCGATCACGTCTGCGCCTGCTTCGGCCAACGCGAGAATCAGTTTCTCAGTCGTAGCTAAATCAGGATCGCCCGCCGTGATGTAAGGAATGAAAGCCTTGCGGCCCGTTTGTTTGAGTTGGTTGAAGCGTTCGGTGATGCGGGTCATGAAATTACAGAATCGTTCAGGCGAAAAAACTCGTCGCTGATTGCCAACGAACGTCGTAATAAGCCTGTAACAACGGGAAATCTTCGTTATCGGAAATCACGGTTAAGCCGTGTTGTTTGGCTGAGACGGCAATCAGCACGTCGCGGATGATGCTTTGCTTTTTGTCGTTGCTTAGTTTGGGACGGCGACGGCCTGCATTGCTGCGGCTGGCGTCACTCAGCATGTGATTCAAGATGCGACCGGCGGTGCGCCAGGCTTCGGCGTTGGGTGTAAGCAAGCGGTCTTTGCGGGAATAGAGGTGGCTGAGGTTTTCCCAGTGCTTCAAATCTGAACGCCCAGACGCGCCGGTCATTAGCTCTTGAACCACAACGGCCGAGAGCCAGCCGGGGCCGATTTCAGTGACTTCCTTCCGAAAGCCAATATAGACAGCCGTATCAAACAGCAACGAAGCATTTCTCACGTCAGTCTTCTTCCTTTTGCTATGTCTTCGGCGAGGTAACTACACGCCAGATAATGCATCTCTTCCAACGAGAGCTTTTCCAATTCACGAATATGCGTGTCTTCGTCCAGCATATCGAAGTAAGCCTTCAGCTTCTTAAAGCGTGCCAGTTCTTTGGCGCTGAAACGCTCTGCCTTCAGGATTTCTTGCTTCACGGCTTTTCCATTGACCGGCGACGAAATGCTGGGCAAGGCCGCCGCGCCGTTCTTGGCATGCGCCACTGTCTTCGGTTTCGTTGCGCCTTTTGTCGCAACCGTCGTCGTGCTTTTCTTTGCCCCAACCGCAACGCCCTGCTTCGCATTGCGCGTCAACGAATTGCTTTCTTTTGCTTTCATACAACCTCTCTTTCTTTGCGTGTTCTTTGTGCGAACGGGCGGCGATTATCCGCCCGTTCACGCAACGCCAGCAAGTTTCACTTTTTGCCGTAACTCACCCGCCAAATTTTCTTGCCGCCGTCATCCACCACCAGCAACGAACCGTCACGAATCATCAACACGCCGACCGGACGACCCCACACATCCGTACCCGCCGCGTCAGGAACCCAGCCGGTGAGAAAGTCTTCGTATCCGCCTTCGGGTTTGCCGTTGGTGAACGGAATGCGAATCACTTTGTAACCCGTGCGCTGCTTGCGATTCCACGAGCCATGCAACGCTACGAAAGCATCGCCGACGTATTCTTTCGGAAACATTTTGCCCGTATAAAACTGAATGCCGAGCGCCGCCGAATGTGGTTCGATCAGCACATCGGGTACGATGGTTTTGGCGACGAGTTCGGGCTTTTCGCCCTTGCGGCGCGGGTCTTCGTTCGGCCCCATATAAGCGTAAGGCCAACCATAAAACGCGCCGTCTTTCACCGACGTAGCGTATTCAGGAACCAAATCATCGCCCAGCAAATCGCGTTCGTTGACCGCCGTCCACAGTTCGCCTTTCGGGTCTTTGCTGAACGGATTCCACGCGAGGCCGACGGGATTGCGAATGCCCGCCGCGAAGATGCGATGGTTCTTGCCATCAGCATCGTATTCGTTAATCGCCGCGCGCACCGCGGGTTCGCCCGCGTTGACGTTCGATTGCGAACCCATGGAAACATACATCCGCTTGCCGTCTTTGCTGAACAACACGTCGCGCGTGCCGTGGCCGCCCGTCGGCATTTCAAACAGCTTTTCCGCCGCGCTCTCAACCGCCGTCGCACCAATCGTGTATTTATAACGCACGACGCTGTCGGTGTTGCCTACGTAAAAATAAGTTTGCGTGCCGACCTTTTGAAT
>JAYSVR010000422.1:0-14010 GCA_043718445.1 Acidobacteriota bacterium
GAGCCGCGTGGTTGATTATCTCGAGCGCGACCGCGCCATTGATGCCAAACGCATTGCCGTCATTGGGCATTCGCGGATGGGCAAGGCGGTATTGTGGGCGGCGGCGCAGGACGAAAGGTTCGCGCTGGTGATTTCGAACGAAAGTGGCGAAGGCGGCGCAGCACTCGCGCGTCGCAACTGGGGCGAAAACGTATGGCGCATCAATAACAACTTCCCGCATTGGTTCAACGGCAATTTCAAGAAATACAGCGACGATCCGAACAAGCTGCCGACCGATCAGCACGAACTGCTCGCGTTGATTGCGCCGCGTCCGCTTTACGTCGCCAGCGCCGTCGAAGACCAATGGGCCGACCCGCACGGCGAGTTTCTTTCTGCCCAAGCGGCTTCGGCGGTCTATCGGTTGTTGGGGCGCGAAGGCATTGATGCGAATGCCGCAATGCCTGGCTTGCATCAGCCGATCATGACGACCGTCGGCTATCACATTCGCGGCGGAAAGCATGACGTGACTGATTACGATTGGGAGCAGTATCTGAACTTCGCCGATCAACGATTGAAATAAGCCAAGGGGAAGCGGTCACGGGGAACACGGGGGCACTCATGGGGTTATTGGCAAGTTTCATCTTTCAGGTAACAGCTCGTTTCATTTTTCATTTGAGATTTGTCATTTGCCATCGCTCCGATTGCTTCGGAAACCAATGACAAATCTCAAATAGAAAATCTCAAATAGAAAATGACTGTTAGCTACGTTCAGACCCGTATGAAACTTGCCAGCTTACTGGTTTCCCCGTGTCCCCCGTGGCTGATTCGACTGGTCACTTGATATTAACCTTGACCGTATTAGTCACTCGGCCATCAACCGTCAGTGTGAGATCGAGTTCGCCGCGTCCGGTCAGGTTGCGCGGCAACAGCAGGTTGATTTGATCGAGTCCGGCCAAAGCCCTGTGCGCCTGCATAAGTGACTGGCAAGGTGGCACTGCCGAAACCGGCGGTGCTGAGAGTGGCGGTAACGGATTCGAGCGCACTGCGTCCGCGCAAGCCCGTACCGAATAACACGAGAAAAGACTGAAAGGTGAACGTCGCACTCGCATTGCTGCTAGCCGTACCGCTCAACACGCCTGCACTGGTGAGTGTGAGTCCGGCAGGCAGTGTGCCTACGCTAACGCTGAAACTGATCGTCCCCGTGCCGCCCGTCGCGGTGAACGTTTGGCTATACGCCGTGCCGATGGTGGCGTTGGGCAAGCTCGCCGGATTGACCGGGATGATCGGGCAATTCACCCCAACCGCAATCGTATAAGCGCGGGTTCTCACACAACCGAAACCATCGGTGGCACTGACAGTGAAATTGGACGTGATGGCTTGTGCTGTAGGCGTACCGCTCAACAAGCCTGCGCTCGTGAGTATGAGTCCGGCGGGCAGCGTGCCTGCGGAGACGGTGAAGCTGACAGTTCCGGTGCCGCCCGTCGCACTTGGCGCAACGATGGCGGTGACTGAATAAGTCGCCGTGCCGTTCACCGCTAGATTCACTGTCGTATTCAAACTGCCCGTGCCGCTCGCCGCGCCGCTCGAAGCCGCGCACATCCACAGCGCGCCGGGTTCGATGCCGACCAGGAACAGATCAACGATGGTGCTATTCGGCGCGAAGCTGGGGCCGTTGTTCGTGACAACAATCATGTCAAGCTCGAAGTCGCGCCCGCCGATGCTGCCGTCGTCAACTGGCAAGTCGTCGGCGAACGTTCACGCCTTGATCGCGTCGTTTCAAACCTCGTCGAAAACGCGCTGCGCCACAGTCCGCCTGACACGACTGTGACCATCGCCTGCCACGAAACCGACCACGACCAATTGCTCGTCACCATCGAAGACGAAGGCCCCGGCGTACCGCTCGAAATTCACGATCAACTGTTTCAGAAATTCTCACAAGGGAAGAAAGGCAAAGGCAAAATCGGCCTCGGTTTATATTTTTGCCGCATCACCATCGAACACTGGGGCGGTTCTATCGGCCACGAAGCTCGCCCCGAACGCGGTTCACGCTTCTGGTTCAAGCTGCCGCGTCCGCAAGTGAAGTTGCCGACTTAATGAGTGAATGTGGGTTGGCTTAATCAATAAAAGTTAAAGCTGTACTCCATCTTAGCGCGCACGTTTACTGGTTTACCGTCTTTTAGGCCCGGAGAAAACCGCGACCCTATCGCAGCATTAACGGCCGCTTCTGTTAAACCATGAGGCAAACCTTTAACGACTTGCTCAACGACGATTTCCCCCGTTGTCGTAAAAACCACTCCGAGCGTCACAGTGCCATTCGTGTTGTTTTTGCGAGCCTCATCAGTGGGTTTGGCAAGAAGCTTTTTGATTGGCATCGGCTTCGTGATGCCCTTTTCCAGTACGTCATAAATTGGTTCGCTTACTTGCGCTGTAGGTAAAGTGATTGCGGTATTACTATGAGCATTGCGGTAATGCTCGGCAATTAAATCCCGTCCGAAATCTCCATTGAAATCGCGCCACGCACTGTGAATGTGATTGCCATTGTTTTGCGTGTTGTCGTATTCAATCAAAAACGTAGCACCTTGCACGCGGTAATAGTGCAAGTCGCCTTTGTTGATGCCGCCCGACCACGCGAAGGTCACGTTGCTCCATCCGGCTTTGTTTAACTTGTTGCGGCGCAACTTGGCTTGTTCGTCAGACGTGCGATTCAAATACTCATCTACGATGGCGACCAGCATGACTTGTTGCGGCTTGGTCAACGCGCTGTAAGCAATGCCCGGCGGCGTCAGCACTTTGGCGGACTTTACTTCGGGCATATTCAAAATATCGGCGGGCGCTTTGGCGTCATAAATCGCAGCGGCGCGTTGCTTCTCATCCAGCGCCGTAATCAACGCACGGCCTTTGTCTTCTTCGTTCGCCAGCGCGCGAAAGCCTTTGCGGTCGCCTTGCCGAACTTCTGCCGGATTCGAGCCAAACATCAGCGGCGTGCTGGCGATCAATTCGCCTTTGACGACCGTGAAATTCAGCGACATATGATGGCCTTCCCAACGCCAGCCCCAGCGGTCTTTCGCGCCCGGCGTACCAAACACCGTCACGTAATACAACGTCTCATCGCGCGGGAAGCGGCGGTTCGGGCCTTCCATTTCGCGCAGCACAGGTTCGAGACTGAGGATGTCTTTGACCTTTTGATGGCCGTAAGCACTGACACCGGTTTGCAACAGCGCGTGCGCCAGTTGGCGTTGCGCTTCAGTCATCTGTTTGAGCGGCAAGCCCTGCCGGTCACGCGGAATGAAATGCCAGTCTTCGCGGTTGGCATCGTCGAACGATTTGGTGGCGGTGGTTTTCTGTTCGGCATTCAGCGCCGCGAGAAATTTATTCGCCGCCTCGGTCATCGCGGCATGCGCGCGGACTTTGGCGTAAGACTGCCAGCCGAAATAAGCGACGAACGAAAAGACACAAGACCACGCGCCGACGAGCGCAAGCTTTTGCAAGATAGGGCGATTCATAGAGGCTCCGATGGATTAAGGGTTTGAACAGCAGTGATGGAAACGCGCGCAATGTATGCCGAGCCATAAGCTGAGTCAATTCCGCTGGCGGCGCTTGCACGAAAGCGCAATGGCTTTACGACGGTTGTCTGCCGTGAAGCCATCACGAAGCCCATTTCACCAGCACCTAACTGCATCGTACGGTGAAAAAGCGCGGCAGTTTGGAACCGCGCTGTGACATTTTATATCACTGCGTAAAAGCCACGGCGCTGCCATCGCCTTTATTTAATAGGTTTTCCAGCGCATTCGTCGTGCGGCATAACGATTGCCAATAAGTGCGCGAGTCTCGCAGGAGACGTTGGGGGTGAGAGTCGTAAGCGGGCCTGGGCTGCGCGACGCTCTCACCCTAACTCGAATCAACCAGGAGCGAAAAATGATTACTAAAGGATTCGTCAATCAATGGAGCCGTTCATTCTGCCACCACGCTTTTTTCGCAGTGCCCTCCGCTGACCAAATCGAACAGATCGAGATGACACAAATGGCGAACACGTTGGGCGTGACCGATGAAAACGTTTTGCGTCAGTTGCAAGCACTCGGCTTCACCAGCCGGACGGTGCGCTTGCTGTGGTTGCTGCCCAGCCTGCAAGTCGCTTGGGCTGATGGTTACGTCAGTTTGCGTGAAGGCGAATTGCTTTTGCGCGCCGCTTGCTCGCGCGCGGCGGTGTCTGATTTGAGCGCCAAAACGTTGCTGCAACAGTGGCTCGAACAGCATCCTTCTGACGCTTTTTTCTACCAAGCGTTGCATTCGATTCACGGCATTTTAGGAACGATCAGTGCCGCAGACCGAGCGTTGCTGAAAGAAGACTTGCTGGCGCACTGCGTCGAAATCGCGGCGGCGGCGCGCCATCGCAATGGATTGCAACCGCGCAACACGGCTTCAGAAAACGCAGTTATCAGCAAGATTGCCGCTGCTCTTTAATCGAGCGATCATCAATCAGGAAGCACATATAATGACGAGTTCTTCAAAAAATAGATTGTGGATGTTAATTGGTTTGGCTTTGCTTGGCGTGGCGGCAACGCCCGCGCAATCACTGCGCGAGGTTTTCAAGCGCGTCAATCCGACCGTGGTCATAGTGCATACGCACGAAGACAGAGACATCAAGCCTGCGCCCGCCAACACGTTTGAAAAACCGGGAATACGGCAAGGCATAGGTTCAGGAGTTTTGATCGCAGCGGACGGAAGAGTGCTGACCGCCGCACACGTCATCAGCACTGCTGATCACATCGAGGTCGAATTCTTAAGCGGCGAACGAATCTCCGCCCGCGTGATTGCGGCTGCGCCTGCCGCTGATTTGGCGATGCTGCAACTGGCGCGTGTTCCCGCCACGGCGGTCGTGGCGCAACTGGGCGATTCTAACCAGCTTGAACCGGGCGATCAGGTGTTTGCCGTCGGCGCACCTTATGGCGCGGGGCATTCGCTCGCGTCGGGCTGGATCAGTGCGCGCCGCTCCGCCGAGAACATCGTCGAAAACCTCACGCCGCTCGAAACGTGGCAGGTGGACATGGCTTTGTTTCAGGGCAATTCCGGCGGGCCGGTGTTCAATCTGTCAGGCGAGGTCGTAGGCATCGTGACTCATTTGCTGGTTAAAGATAGTAAAGATAATCAGGCTACTGGCCCCGGTTTCGCGGTTACTTCCAACACAGTGCGCCAGTTGATGCTCGACAAAAAGCAGGTTTGGCTGGGGTTTGAAGCGTGGCTAATCGAAGACGCGCTGGCTGAGGCTTTTAACTTGCCGCAAAACGCCGGTCTGATTGTTCAATCGGTCGCGGCGAATTCGCTGGGGCAGCAGATGGGGTTGCGCGAAGGGAAAATTTCTATCGTGGTCGGCGAACAAGCCTTACTGATTGGCGGCGACGTGTTGCTGGAAATATGCGGCGTGGCTGTGCGTCCCGCTTATGCAAGCGTGCGCGAAATACAAAAACAAATTCAGGCGTTAGGCAGCGGCGCAACCCTGAAAGCCAAAATCTGGCGCGGCGGGCAGGTGCTGGAACTGATCGCCACTATCCCGTGAAATCGTCGCGTGCGATCAACCGAAAATAACCATATGAAATCATGGCTTAATTACCTTGTGTTGAGCGGCTTATTGGCGCTCGTCAAAGGACTTCTATTTTTTGATCCGTCAGCAAATCTTGACGCTGAAAGAGAGGCTCGTCAGTGAGAAATCTAGTGCGCTCAAACAAGGCGACCAAAACGAAATTATCGCTTTATCGCAATTATGACGCACGAACTTTTGGCGAACGGTTCTGGAGTAAATCACACCCTCGTTCTTTTCAGCGATCAGCCAACTCAGGCGGTTGAACTGATCAGCGCATTCGAGCACGCATGTTATCGAGCAATCATCGTAACTTCGGTGGTGGAGTTAAACGCACTCGAACACGATGGCGCGGCTTTTGTCGTGTTCGACGTTGATCCTGAGCGATTGTTGCCGGTATTGCAGGCACTGAGAACGCATCCTCGTTGGCGAGAAACGGCGGCGCTGGTGAGAGAAGAGCGCATTGGCGACCTCGCCGCTCTCGCAGGCGTAGGCCCTAATTACCGCGCCCTCATCTGTCATCACGCAGATTTGCTCACGTTGTTAAGGCATCACGCACAACCATTGCCTTTACCGGAGACGCATCATCTGATTTGAGCGACGAGCTTATGGTTTGAGCCAATCCACCGCTCGCGCAATCGTGAAAGCATTTGCCGCTAACGCCTCTTGCGCAGGCTCACGCGTCACGCCCGCCTTTTGCATCACGATGGCTACACGCAAGTCCCAATTCGCCGCTTCCAATGCGGCCTGGGCTTGCGCTTCATTAAGACCGCATTCGTTCATCACGAGGCCCGTCGCACGTTGCCGCAATTTGATATTGCTGGTTTTGAGATTCGTCATGCGATTGCCCGTCACGTAACCCAACCGCACCATCGTCATCGTCGAAAGCATGTTGCACACCAGCTTTTGCGCCGTGCCCGATTTCAACCGCGTCGAACCCGCGATGACTTCGGGGCCGACGATGGCTTCGATAGGAATGTCTACGGCGGCAGCCAGCGCGGTGTTTTCATTGCACGTAATGCACGCCGTCAGCGCGCCAATGCCGCGCGCGTATTCAACCGCGCCAATCGTGTAAGGCGTACGACCGCTGGCCGCGATGCCTACGACCACATCGTTGGCGGTCAGCTTGCGCGCCTGCAAGTCTGTCGCGCCCGCCGCCTGGTCGTCTTCAGAAGCCTCGACCGCTTTGTGACAAGCCTCATATCCGCCCGCGATCAAGCCCTGCACGAGTTCGGGCGACACGCCAAACGTCGGTGGACATTCCGCCGCATCCAGCACGCCCAGCCGTCCGCTCGTGCCTGTGCCTACGTAAATCAATCGTCCGCCGCGTGCCAGACGTTCGGCGATGCCGTCAACCGCTTGCGCAATGGCGGGCAGCGCACGCTCGACCGCTTCAGCGACCTTGCGGTCTTCGGCGTTCATCACGCGCAGGGCTTCGAGCGTAGTCAGTTGGTCAATGTTTGAAGTGTTGGGATTGAGTTGTTCAGTGGTTGTCATATCAGGTTGCTCAATTGGTATCGCAACCTGTTAGGTTGCGAAGGCTTCATTATCAAACCGAGTCACGCCACGTTAAGCCTCCGCAACCTAACAGGTTGCGATACGGTCTTGTTGCGCCAACTTCACCGCGCCCACCATTGGCGAATGCAGCGGCGCGCCGAGTTCAGCCAGCGGCGCGAAGCGTTGAATTTCGGCACGCAGCGGAGCCAACATCAATTCGCCCGCTTCGAATACGCCGCCGACGTAAGCGACGGGAAAGCGTTCGTGATTCAAATCGAGTTGCGTAATCACTGCGCAAGCCGCGCGCGCGAGTTCGAGCGAAGCCGCTTGCAGGATTTGCGTCGCTACCCAATCGCCTGCCGCTGCGCATTGCACCGCGACGCGCGAGAGTTGCGAAATTTTTTGTTGAATGAGATGGCGCTCTTCGGGCGATGCGTCATAAATCACGGGCGGCAATTCGGGCGGCGCGCTGACGCCAAATTGCCCCAACACCTCCGCCGTCATTGACGTAGGCGCACCGCGTTGATCGAAAGCCATCACGACGGCTTCGAGCGTGCGGCGTCCGATGTATGAACCACTGCCTTCGTCGCCCATCACCGGCCCCCAGCCTCCGGCGCGCGCGAACCGTCCCGCCGCATTGATGCCGCACGAAATCGAACCCGTACCCGCAATAATCACCACGCCTGCGTGCAAGTCAGTAGCCCCAGCCAGTGCAATGCGCGCATCGGTTTCAAGGCGAATGGCGATGTGCGGAAACACGTTTTGCAAAGCTGCCAGCATCGCCGCGTGATGTTTGGCATTGCCTACGCCCGCGAGTCCGAAGCAGGCCGAAGCGATTTGTTGCGTTTTGATTTTCAGCTTGTCGCAGGCTTCGTTGACGGCGCGCTGAATGTTGTTGATCGCGGCAGGCAGCCCTACGCGGACGAGGTTGGCGGCTTCGGCGTGGCCCTCAGCCAGCACGTTGCCCGCTGCGTCAGCCAACGCCGCGCGCGTATGCGTGCCGCCACCGTCTACGCCCAGCCAATATGTTGTGGATGAGTTCATAAACGCCACTCTAAAACAGCCCCGCCGTTCTTCCCAAATCGGCCAAACCGAGCTGAACTTATTTTTCTGTGACTGCGTTTCAGAGATGACCATCTCCTGTTAGCATAGGCAATCAATCTGACAATCAGCGCAAGGCTGTGGCACAAGATGGTATCTTGTGCCATTCGGCGAACGCGGCAATTCAAGCCAGCACAAGATACCATCTTGTGCCACAAGCAATTGCCGACACCACGCCACACCCTACGCGCTGTCTCATCATCACCCAAAGGAACCATCGTGGCTTTTAGACCTTTCGTACTTTCGCTTTTATTACTTACCACCACTCTCACGGCTTTCGCCCAAAACTATCGCGGCACGATTCGCGGACGTATCACTGACGCTCAAAAAGCAGTTGTCCCTAATACGACGGTAGAGCTTACCCAGCTTGATACTGGTGAGTTACGTAAGCTCGTGACTAACAGTCAGGGCGAATATGTGTTTTCGCTGGTTAAGCCTGGAAGCTACCAACTTATCGCAGAGCAAAAAGGCTTTACGAAATACGCTGCGAATTTAGACGTTTCGGTTAATCAGGATTTCCGGCTGGACGTTGAGTTATCAGCGCAAGCGCGCGTTTATACGGTAGACGTTAAAACGACTAACTCACTAAAACAAGATTCTCCTTCCCATGGAGCCGTCATTGATAACTTACAAATAACCGGCCTCCCGCTCGACGGACGCAACTTCCTCGAATTTTCGTTACTCGTTCCCGGCGCAGCACCTGCCGCGCAAGGTTCCGCTGGCTCAGTACGCGGTGATTTTGCGTTCAACATCAACGGCACGCGCGAAGACGCGAATAACTTCCTGCTCGACGGTGTTTATAACGTAGACCCCAAGCTCAACACCTTCGGCGTCAAGCCGCCGGTAGATGCCATCCGCGAGTTTGAAGTCGCCGCCAGCACCTATGACGCTTCATTTGGACGCAGCGCCGGAGCGCAGGTCAACGTAGTTCTCAAATCAGGCGGCAATGCTTTTCACGGTACGGCGTATGAGTTTTTTCGTAATAAAGCTTTTGATGCGCGCAATTTTTTCGCGCCGCGCAACGAACCTGCGCCGCAATATCAACGCAATCAATTTGGCGGCTCGCTGGGCGGACGCATTATCGAAAACAAAACCTTTTTCTTTGCCGATTATGAAGGTACGCGCTTGCGTGAAGGCATAACACGAGTAACTAACGTACCGACGCTCGCTGAACGGCAAGGTAATTTTTCAGCGAGCTTGTTACCCAAACCGGTTATCCCGCCAGGCCTGCAAGGCGCAGGCTTTCCGTTTCCCGGCAATACCTTGCCCGCGCCTTTCATTAATCCCGTAGGCGCAAAAATCGCGGCGTTGTATCCGCTGCCCAATCGCGCGACGCCGTTTGCCAATTATGTGTCGTCGCCTACGCAACGCGACCGCAACGATTTATTTGATGTTCGCTTAGATCATCAATTTAACAGTAGCTCGCAATTCGCCGCGCGTTATAGCTTTAACGACCGTTTGTTATTCGAACCTTTTGCCGGAACGACGTTTGCGCAAATTCCCGGTTATGGCAACGACGTGCCGCGTCGCGGCCAAAACATTATGTTAGGCGAAACGCATATTTTTTCTTCGGCGTTTGTGAATGACTTGCGCATTGCTTTTAGTCGCACGGCGAGTTCAGTGACGCAACAAAACGCGGGTGTCAGCATCAACCAGCAAGTAGGCGTGCCTGAGCTATCGCGCAACCCGCGCGATTTCGGGCTTAGTTTTATTACGCTCACCGGTTATTCGCCTATCGGCCACGAATTTAACAGCCCGCAATTCAGTGCGACGAATACTTATCAGTTGCTCGACACGGCGACATGGTCGCGCGGCGCACATCTGGTCAAGTTCGGCGCAGACATTCGCAAGGTTCAGCAGAACGCCTTTCGTGACGTGCAATCGCGCGGCTTTCTGACCTTCTCGGCTTTCACTTTGGATGCCACCGGACGCCCCGTCCCCGCCATCACCGGCAACGCACTCGCTGACTTGTTATTCGGCGTACCGGTTTTCACCGGCGGAGCTAAGCTCGACAACCCGCAACACTTGCGCGCCGAGAGTTATAATTTCTTTGCCAACGATAGCTATCGCATTCGTCGTAACGTAACCTTGTCGCTCGGCTTGCGTTATGAATACAACGATCCCGGCGTAGACACGACCGACCGTGCCAATATTTATGACTTAACCGCGCGCAAGTTAGTTCCCGTAGGCCAAAATGGCGTACCGCGTTCGGGTTATTTGGCTGATAGAAATAACTTCGCACCGCGCATTGGCGTTGCGTGGACGGTGGCGAGTAACACGGTTGTCAGAACTGGTTACGGCGTTTATTACGACCAATCGCCGCTGGCTCCGAGCGAAGGTTTATATTTCAGCGCACCTTATTTCACGCTGAACTTTTATTTTCCGCTGCAACAATTGCCGTTGTTTGTGAATAATCCGTTCCCGGCGAACTTTCCGTTTGCCTTGCCGAGTTCAGCTTCGGCGTTTCAGCGCGATTTGCGTACGCCTTATGTGCAACATTGGAACTTAGGTGTGCAACAACAACTCGGCAACAGCCGCGTTTTAGAAGTAGCTTACGTCGGGTCGAAAGGCACTAAGTTACTCGCCGCGCGCGATGCCAATCAGCCACAACCGGGGCCGCGCACACAGAATCCGTTAATTCCTTATTTGCGGCCTAACCCGCAATTTGAAGACATCCTGTTACAAGAATCGAGCGCGAGTTCGAGTTACCACAGCTTGCAAACGCGCTTGCAACAACGGTTGAGCGCGGGGCTTTCGCTGTTGGCGAGTTATACGTGGTCAAAGAGCATTGATAACGCTTCGGGCTTTTTTAACAGCGCGGCTGACCCGAATTTCCCACAAGACAGCAATAACTTGCGCGCTGAACGCGGACGGTCGAATTTCGACATCGGTCATCGTTTCTCGCTGAGTTATTCTTATGACTTGCCGTTCGGCAAAGATAAGTTATGGGGTGGCTGGCAATCTTATGGCGTGTTGGTCTTTCAAGGCGGACGCCCGCTGACCGTGGCATTGTTGTCAGATATTGATAACAGCAATACGGGTCGTGCGAACTTAGGCTTCGGCGCGAATGACCGTCCGCTGTTAATTGGTCAGGCGAAACTCGACAACCCTACACCGGAAAAATGGTTTAACACGTCGGCGTTTAGTTTCTCGCGTCCGGGTACGTTTGGTAACTCAGGCCGTAACATCCTGGATGGGCCGGGTTATCAAAACGTCAATTTTTCAGTAGTCAAAAATACGAAGCTGAGAGAACAGTTAAACCTGCAATTCCGCACTGAATTTTTTAACTTGTTCAACCATACCAACTTCGACTTGCCGGATAATTTTTTAGGTTCGCCTACGTTTGGCAGCATTCGTTCGGCCAACAGCCCGCGCCGCGTGCAGTTCGGGTTGAAGTTATTGTTCTAATTTTGTGGGGGGCAGGATTTAATCCTGCCCCCCACAAAGTTGCTTTATTCCCAGCCTAAAGCTCTCAGCGAATTCACGTCCTTTACCAACACAACATTGCCCGCGAAAGCCGGATGCGCCCACGCCGCGCTGTCAGCCGCTTTATATTTTTTCGCCAGGTTAGGCAGTTTGGCATTGGCGTTGATGACGACCAGCTCGGCGTCATTCGTCAGACCGAAAACGAAACCGTTGGCTTGCGTGAGCAGCGCGTTTTCGCCTTGTCGCGGATCGCTCGTCCACACCGTTTTGCCGGTGTCGGCGTTGAGCGCAAAAAATTGTCCTTTGTTGCGATGCGATAATCCGAAAAGTGTTGAGCCGACCAGCACCGGCGAATTCATATACATTGAGGCTTCTTTGGTGCGCCACACTTCGGCGGTCGTCCATTGGTTATTTGCGTAACCCAGCCGCACCGCGAATACGCCTTTGTTAATGCCTGAAAAAATCAGCAGGTCTTTGTGCAACAGCGGCGTAACGATGTTTTGCACGTATTCAGTCTCGAACGGCATCTCCCACAACAGCGCGCCGTTGTCAGCCCAGAGGCCGATGATCTTGTGCGCCGATTGCGTGACGATCTGCCGCTTGCCTACTAACTCGACCACGATGGGCGTAGCGTAACCCGGCCCGTCGCCCGTCCAGCGCCACTTTTCTGCTCCGGTCGCCGCGTCAAAGGCAATCACGCCGCCTTTGTCGTCTGTGCCCAACGCAACGATGACGAGTCCGCGATCAACGATGGGCGAAGCCGCTGTGCCGAACAAGGGCGATTCAGCGCCGAACAATGCTTTGCCTTCTTTGCGCCACAGCCGCTTGCCGCTCGCCGCGTCATAAGCCGTCACGACGCCGGTGATGCCGACGGTGAACAATCGTCCGTCTGCCACCACGGGCGTAGACTTCGGCCCTTTGCCGTGGCTGGTCGCAGCGCCGTTCATTGTGTAAGCGACCGGATAAGCGTCCTGCCAAAGTTGCTTGCCGGTGTCTAAATCAAAAGCCTGCGCGACTTCGTTTTCGGCTACACGCGAATGCAGAAAGACGCGCTTGCCCGTGACGACTGGCGAAGCGTGTCCGACACCAACAGTAATCTTCCACTTGCTCTTGAGCTGTTCCGGCCAAACTTTGGGGGCGACGAAATTCGTAACGGAACCATCACGATTGGGGCCGCGCCATTGCGGCCAATCTTGAGCGAAAGTGTTTATCCAACTGGTTGCCGTCAGCCCGGTCAGCAGAAACATTGGTAACAATCGTATTTTCATTCTTGAAACTCCTTACAGAAAAAATATTGCAGGCGATCACCCGACGATCATTTGGTTACGATAGCTGAAGCGAAACCGTCATCAAAGTTGCCTGCAAAAAATTTTCAACCAAACGCCTACGCGATGCTTCTAACCCTGCGTTCGCTTCCTGGCTCAACAATTAACCCTCAAGAAGGGAAGGAGATTTTGAAGATGATTCGCTTACTGACACTTTTTACATTTTGTATGTTCTCGCTAACGGCGTTTGCCCAAACGCCTGCGACGCCGCCCGCCACCAGCGGGCAAGACCCGCAACCGCCGGTTGCCACAAGCCGTAAAGGCGGCAAAGTTGGCAAAGGCCAGCGCGCAAAATTCATGCAAAAGATGGATACCAATGCCGACGGCAAAATCGCGCGTGACGAATGGAAAGGTAAGCCGGAAGGCTTCGACAAACTCGATGCCGATAAAGACAGCTTTCTCACGCAGGCCGAACTCGGCGACGTATTGCGCGACAAAGGCGCGGATATGTTCAAGCAGTTCGACGCTAACAGCGATGGCAAAATCGCCCGCGACGAATGGTCGCAAAAGCCACGCGCTTTTGATCGGCTTGATGCCAACGCCGACGGATTTTTGACGCCTGACGAATTGCGCAATTTCAACGGTCGTCGCTTGAAACAGAAACAAGCATAACGACAATAAGGCTAGCTTTGCCTTCTCACATATCGTTCAAACCAATTGTCAAAAAATTGAACGATCATCCGACGGGGAGCCGAGTCGCTGCGGCTTCCCGTTTTTTCGTTTCGCCACTTGCCACTTGCCGCGAACGGCGTTAGAAAAGCGCCGTTATGAACATTCGTCCTGTCCAACCTAACGACAGCGCCGCGTGGAGCCGTATGCGTACTGCGCTTTGGCCCGACACTGACGATGAACACGTTGACGAAATCGCACGCTATTTCGCCGGTGAGTTGCACGAACCGCTCGCGGTGTTGTTGTGCTTCGCGGATGACGGCACGCCGCTCGGCTTTATCGAACTGAACATTCGCAACTACGCTGAAGGCTGCGCGACCAATCGTGTGGGCTATGTTGAAGGCTGGTACGTCGAGCCGCACGCGCGTCGGCGCGGCATCGGGCGCGCACTGTTCGCAGCGGGCGAAGCGTGGGCGCGCGCGCAAGGCTGCACCGAAA
>JAYSVR010000423.1:0-4323 GCA_043718445.1 Acidobacteriota bacterium
GAACTTCCACTTTCTAAAGGAGATCGACCTGATGCAAGGCTGTCAAGCTCCGTGCAAAAAACTAGGTAATGACAAGGCTAACGGTCGGGCTACGGACACAGCGCACGCTCCTGCAAACAAACCTCAGCGCCACCTGCGCCGAAAAAAATTCAAGATGTGATATGCGTCTAGATACTTAAACGGCGAACGGCCAATCGTGTAATGGCCGCAGCGCAAATACGCCGTCTCATAAGGTACGCCGTGCCGCCGACTGTCCGCGATAAAAATGTCTGTCAGGTCGGGCAGAAACGAAAGGTCGTAACGCGCCGAAATAAACAAAGCGCGCCGTTTGACGTGCGGCAACATGCGGTCGGCATAAAAGCTCGGACTCAAACTCAGCCAGACTTCGCGCGCCGTCTTTAGGTCAAGTGCCGGTTCCAGACTTTCACGAATATGCGTGGTCGTGACTGCGCGCCAAACTACGTCGCCGAAATAACTTGAGACCATGTTGAATACGCCGGTGTCGAGCCGTTCGTCGTGAATGAAGGCCAGCCACGATACGCATGAACCGATGCTTGATCCCATTACACCTACGCGCTTGAAACCTTGCGCGAACAACCAATCCGCTGCGCGGCGAATGTCGAGTACGGCTTGATGTACGGCTTGAATCGTCAGCCCTATGTTCGGGCTGATGAGGTATTCGGCGCGTTGCAATTCCGGCGGTCTGCGGCGGTCGTGATAAGGCAAACTCAAGCGCAAGGCCGAAATGCCGAAACGATTGAGCGCCGTGCAAAGACCGATGTGCGAATCTTCCTGCGCGTTCCATTGCGGCGAAAGAATCACGGCAGAGTCGTGATTGCCTGCCCGCCCATCTGCCCGCCCATCTGCCGGATAAAACCGCGCAGAGACTTCGTTGTTGGTCGCGTGTGGTGTGTTGATCGCGCTGGGAAAACGCAGATAGAAACCATCAAAGTCGAACGACTCACTCGCGCAAGGTGGTGGCGCGAAAAATTCGTGGCTCTGCGTGAGCGCGCTTTCGTTGTAGACGCGCAACCATTCCAGCGGGTTTCGGACTTCGGTGTCAGTTGGGCCGTCGAGATGTTCTAGCCCCCAGGCGAAGGGGCGCACGATGCGTTGCGAAAAGTCGCGCGCGTGCAGCCTGTGTTCCAGGCGGTGCATTACTTGTTGAAACATGGCTGGGGAATTTAGCGGAAAGTGTGGTGGGTGACAAAAAGGCGATGGGAGTTATAGGACGTTCGCTGTCATCCCATAACTCTCATCGCTCTCATAACTCCCTTCAGGTTTTTATTTAGCGAAGGTAAACCGCAAGCCCGTCGTCAGCAGCGTATCGTTCTTTTTCAGCACAGGCACGATGACCGGCGGATTGCTCAGATAACGGTCACTGAACGAAATCTGCCACGCGAGCCATTTGTTCAAGCTGGTAGACAACGACGTATCGAACGCAAAGCGATAGCCTTTGGCCGAAGCCAGATTCGGGAAGATGACGAAACGTTCGCGGAAGATCGAGCGCGCGTTGATCTTGTGGGTGAACTCTTCGCCGAGCAGGATTTCAGCGCGGGTGCGATTGCGCGGCGTACCCGCCGAGAAGTATTCCTTTGTGACACCGCCGCCGCCGAAAAGATCAAGCGAAGTCCTTTCGTTGCGAATCGCCTTGTAACCCAAACCACCGCCCAGCGAAGTGCGCGAGTCGAGGTTTTGGAATTGGTCGAATTCGAGATCGCCGTAACCGAACGCAAAAGTGCGGCTCGTGAGATTCAAGTCATAGCGCACGCCGCCGCGCACCGCGTTGGCGATTTGCGTGAAATTCGCCGCGTTGCGGGCCGTGCGTCCGCTCGAACGAATCATTGCCGCATACGCCGTGATCTTGTCGCGCGAAGTCGCACGCACCGCGTTGCCGCTCAACGTGAACGTATTCGTCTCGGCATTGCCGCGCGCCATCGCGTAGCCCAAGTCGAGCGCGCCCGCCCACAGGTCGGTGAGGCCGGGGTTTTTCAGCCGTTCGATTTCGTTCTTCCACGAGTTGTATTCGGCTTCGTTGCGCACCGAGGTAATCGAAGCCTTGGCGACTTTGACCTTGCCGGTTTCTTTGGTGGCGACTTCATAGCCGTCTGAACCGGTGCTGACCAATCCGACGACGGTCTGATTGTCGTTGAGCGTCAGGTAAACGGGTTTGTCGCTCGTGAGCTTATCAACTTGATCCCAAGAGATTTCGACCGTACCCATAAACTCGGTCTTGACGGTGATCTTTTTGCCGTCCGATTTGACGATGTCGCCCGATACGCGGTCGCCGTTTTTCAACGTGATCTGATCGGCGAAAGTGGCGGATGCTGCGGATAAAATGATGGCGCTCAACAGCACCAGCGAAAATGCTTTACGAAACATAATTTGTGAACTCCTTCAAAAGCGCAGGCAAAGGCGCAGGAAAAATGAGCAGCGGACAAGCGCCGCTATGGTTTCAGGGGTTATTTTTTCTGAGTGGGGTTGAATGTCAGGGGATGATTAAGTGCTTGGAGGGGAATGTCTAATTGCGAACGCATCTTACGGAAGCCCCGCAGATTTTGTCCATCCAGAGTTGGTCAGTTTTTGAAAAATTGCCTAAAACACGTAGCTCTACTTGGCGCATCAAGACAAAAATGTTAGCTTGCCCGCCTCACTCAAACAAAATTGTACGGATCACGATTTATGGAAGAACAGACTCTTCAAATTCGCCGCCTGTCGGCCTTGCTCGAAGTCAGTCAGGCATTAGGCTCTACGCTTGATATGGGCGAAGCCTTCGAGAAGACGTTGGAAATTCTTGACCGCGAACTAGGTTTGAAACGCGGTGCGATTGCCTTGCAGGACGAAGGCGACAAGCTCTCGATTAAATACGCTCACGGGATGTCTGACGGCGAAATTCAACGCGGCAAATATCGCATGAACGAAGGCGTCACAGGCCGCGTGGCTTCAACGGGCAAACCGGTCATCGTGCCCCAAGTCAGCAAAGAACCGCTGTTTCTCAACCGCACGAGCCGTCGTTCAGAAGGGCAGGAAGAGTCATTCATTTGCGTACCGATTCGAGATCGCCGCAAGACGGTCGGCGTGTTGTCGGTGATTTTCCCCTACAAACAAAACCGTAATTACGACGATCTGGTTAAGCTGCTTTCGATCATTGCCAGTATGATCGGGCAATCGCTAAGGCTGGGGCAGATGGTGCAGCAAGAGAAAGCCCAACTCACCGAAGAAAACACGCTGCTCAAGCGCGAGTTGCAGCAGAAATACGACTTTCGCAACATCGTAGGAACCAGCAAAGAGATGCGCGAAGTTTATGAACAAGTCGCGCAGGTCGCGCATTCCAACACGACAGTGCTGGTGCGCGGCGAGTCGGGTTCGGGCAAAGAACTCGTCGCGCACGCCATTCATTACAACAGCCCGCGCGCCGCGAAACCTTTCGTCAAAGTGAATTGCGCCGCACTGCCCGAAACCCTGATCGAAGCCGAACTGTTCGGCCATGAAAAAGGCGCGTTCACCGGAGCGATGGCACGCAAGCGCGGACGCTTTGAGTTGGCCGACGGCGGTACGTTGTTTCTTGATGAGATCGGCGACCTTTCGCCCGCAATGCAGGTCAAGTTGTTGCGCGTTTTGCAGGAGCGTGAGTTCGAGCGTGTCGGCGGCGTTGAGACCGTCAAGGTCAACGTTCGCATGATTACCGCGACCAACGTTGACCTCGAAACCGCCGTGCAGGACGGGCGCTTTCGTTCAGATTTGTATTATCGCCTGAACGTGTTTTCGATTTATCTGCCGCCGCTGCGCGAACGCAAGACCGATATTTTGCTGTTGGCCGAACACTTTCTGGATAAGTACAACAAGCAAACCGGCAAGCGCATCAAGCGCATTTCTACGCCCGCGATTGATATGCTGATGAGCTATCACTGGCCCGGCAACGTGCGCGAACTCGAAAACGTAATTGAACGAACTACGCTGGTGGCCGACGGCAACGTGATCCACGGCTATCACCTGCCTCCGACGCTGCAAACGGCTGAAGGGTCGGGTACGGTGACGCGCGTCAGTCTGGAACAAGCCGTCGCTGCGTTTGAAAAAGATATGATTAAGGACGCGCTGAAAACTACGCGGGGCAATCGTGCGCGGGCGGCGCGGATGCTGGATACGACCGAACGCATCTTGGGTTACAAGGTCAAGAACTACGAGATTGATTGCAAGCGGTATCGCGGGTGATGAGAGCGCGATGGGAGTTATGGGAGCTATGGGATTCAGGCTTTTAGTAACTCCTATAACTCCTATAACTCCTATAACTCTCATCGAAGGCACGCCGACAAAGTTGTCGCA
>JAYSVR010000424.1:0-4323 GCA_043718445.1 Acidobacteriota bacterium
GTTTGAAGGTAGTGTCCTTTTGAATTTCATTCATCAATGGCTGTAGGTACGTTTTGCCTAGACTCAGTCCATCATTCAACTCAATAAATACCGCAGGCGGAAGGTAAAGTGTGTCTCTCTCGGCAACCTGAAAAAGCAATTCAAGCCGATTTACGCTCGCAAAGGTAGACAGGATATTGGTATCAACAACGATCATCGTTTAGCGGCAAAAAAGCGGGCAATGGCTTCATCCATTTCTTCAGCGGAATCTCCTTCAATGATTAGTTTGATGCCGCGCTCTTTCATAATGTCTTGAAACGACCAACGGTCGAGTCCGGCAATTTCAGCGGCGTGGCTCAAAGATACCTCGTCGCTTTTGATTAGGTCTAAAGCCAACTCCAACCGGAGCGACGGATTGTTGAGCAATAAATTACGGATACCATCCGCAATGACCTCATCCTGATTGGCATAAATGCCAAGACGCATCAGTCCGGCGATTTCCGTCTGAGTAAAAGTCGTTTGATCTTGTAGAGAAGCCGCTTGAACCGGCGCAGTAGCTGTTTGAACCATCTCGTTTACCTCCAGCGTTGATGTCCCAGCGTTGATGTCATGGTTGCCGTGCTATTCATATTTTCTCAGTTCCAATTTAGCCACCGCCTCACGATGCACTTCATCCGGCCCATCGGCCAAGCGCAACGTACGCGAATTCGCCCACGCCCCCGCCAGATTGAAATCACCGCTGACGCCTCCGCCGCCGTGGGCTTGCAACGCGCGGTCAATCACTTTGAGCGCGACGTTCGGAGCGATCACTTTTATCATCGCGATCTCAGCCGCTGCGACTTTGTTGCCGACGGTGTCCATCATATAAGCCGCCTTCAACGTCATCAGGCGGACTTGCTCGATCTCCATTCTTGAAGTAGCGATGTCGGCGCGAATCGTACCTTGTTCAGCCAACGTCTTGCCGAAGGCGACCCGATGTTTGACGCGCTTGCACATGGTTTCGAGCGCGCGTTCGGCAACGCCGATCAAACGCATGCAATGATGAATACGGCCCGGCCCCAAACGGCCTTGCGCGATTTCGAAGCCGCGCCCTTCGCCGAGCAGGATGTTCGACGCGGGTACGCGCACGTTCTCGAAATGCACTTCGGCGTGGCCGTGCGGCGCGTGGTCGTAACCAAACACTGACAACATTCGTTTGACCGTGACGCCCGGCGCATCCATCGGCACGACGATCATGGATTGCTGTTTGTGGCGTTGCGCCGACGTATCGGTCTTGCCCATGAAAATAGCGATCTTGCAACGCGGATCGCCCGCGCCTGAAGTCCACCACTTGCGTCCGTTAATTACATACTCATCGCCGTCTTTCACAATGCTCGATTGAATGTTGGTCGCGTCAGAAGAGGCTACGTCAGGCTCGGTCATGGCGAAGCAGGAACGAATTTCGCCTTCGAGCAAAGGCACCAGATATTGGTGCTTCGTCGGTTCGCTGGCATAACGCACCAGCGTTTCCATATTGCCGGTGTCGGGCGCAGAGCAATTGAATACCTCAGGCGCAAAAGTTACGCGGCCCATGATTTCGCACAGCGGCGCGTATTCAAGATTAGTCAGGCCTGAGCCGTATTTCTGTTCAGGGTCAGATTCGAGCGGCAAAAATAAATTCCAAAGCCCGGCTTCGCGTGCTTTGGGTTTGAGGTCTTCGATAATTTGTACGGGCGACCAGCGTTTGCCCGCTTCAGTATTGGCTGCAAGCTGTTGCTCAAACGTCGCCTCGTTCGGATAGATGTGTTCATCCATAAACGCGGTGAGCTTGGTTTGCAGGTACTTCACTTTGTCAGTGTGTTCAAAATACATTGGGTGATTGCCTCTCTATTCTTTAACGGGATGACCTTCGATAACTTCGATACGCATCTTGTCAGGGCCTTCGATGAAGGCGAACTTGATCTTGCCGATGCTGCGAATTTCGTCAGTCACTTTCACACCGGCTTTGCGCAGCAGCGCGAGTGCTTCTTCCAGATTGGCGAAGCTGAATCCGATATGGTCAAGGACGTGGCCTTTGGTCGAGTCGAACTCAGTGCGGCCTTTCCATTGATCGGCGTAAACCTGTTTGGGGTAAGCCATCGGGAAGATGATGAGATTCACGTTATCAAGCTGCACGGTGGCGCTGGGCGCAATGGCTACGCCGCGATAAATGTTTTCAGTCGCTCGACTGCCGCGCGGTTTGCCGCCGAAATACTTTTGATAGAACGCCGCCGCCGCCAGCGGGTCGGCACTGAAAAGATGGATGTGTCCGAAGTTGTGATGGCTGGCGGTGTTAAGTTCGATCAGCGCGCCATCAGGGCCTTTGACGTAGGCGTAATAAAACAAATCCTTCGCGCCCACGCGCCCGCCGATGTCGCTGATGTCGGTCAGCGGCGTATCGAATTTCGTACCCGACGCAAGCTGCTTGGGATAAGTCTCTTTCATGTTTTCGGCGCCCCAACCGAAATGCCAGACCGTCGAAGTGATGTCGGACACGGGCGGCGTAGCAACCTTCGTGAAAAACATCCACGACTTTTGCGCCCATACGCCATCAAGGATGCCTGCGAACTTGGCTTTCTCAGCATCGAACTTGGTCGTGTAAAAATCTATCGCCGCCTTCGGATCGGTCGCATTCAGATGCAAGTGATGGAAGTGCGATTCGGGAAAGGCAGCTTGTTCAGCCACGGCAGGTGGTTTGGCTTCCTGAGCCGTAGCGTGAAAAGTTAGCGCCAATGCGAAACAACACAACACTGCACAAATGCTGATCCGAAGTTTGACGGACATGATTTTTCCTCTCAGTTTCTTTTAGTTGATGACGAATGTTTGAGCGGGCGTGTACTTAAACGCTCTGAATCTCTATACTCACTTTGCCTGACCACTCGGTCAGTAGGCAAGTCGCAATCATTCTAAAACCCGCAAAAAACGCATGCTTCAACCCTTTGAATACAGTGGCATCACGCGCGACGCTGACAGCGTGCTGCGTTATGACGAACTGCCTAACTCCATCGTCGAGATGCTGCGCCAGCGCGTTGAACTTACGCCGCACGCTGAAGCCCTGGTCGAAATCGGCGGCGCGCGGTTGAGCTATCAGCAAGTGTGGGAAAAGTCAGTGCGCATCGCGGGCGGCTTGCGCGCACAGGGCATTCAGCACGGCGACCGCGTAGCCATTCAACTGCCCAACTGCGTTTCCTGGTGTTTGGCGTTCTTAGGTATTCAACTCGCGGGAGCCGTTGCCGTACCCGTCAATACGCGCTTTAGCGAAGCCGAAGCGGCTTACGTAATCGAAGACTCAGGTTCGCGCTTTTCGTTCTTGCCCAACGCCGTCCTGCCTGACGGAGCGCCTTACGCCGTCGAACATTTACAGCGTCATGACCTCGCGGCAATTTTTTATACCAGCGGCACGACGGGCTTTCCCAAAGGCGCGATGACGACGCACGAAAACTTTCTCTCGATTGTCGAATCGCGCTTTCGCATTGTTCCGCTGCCGCGTCCTTCAGGCCGTATAGAAGATGAGATTCGCACGCTCATCAGCATTCCGCTCTTTCACGTCACGGCCTGCAATGCGCAGTTTTTGCCTACGTTGCACGCAGGCGGCACGGTGGTCATCCTGCCAAACTTCGAGGTGCAAGCCTTTCTGTCAGGCATCGTCAACGAACGCATCAATCAACTGACTTCTGTGCCCGCGATTTATTGGCTGGCGTTGAATCAGCCGAATTTCAAGTCATTCGATATGCGTGCGATTCGCTGGCTGTCTTACGGCGGAGCGCCGATGGCTCCTGACCTGATTGCGCAAATGCTGGAAGCCTTTCCCAACGCCCGCGTAGGCAACGGCTACGGTTTGTCAGAGACGGCTTCGGTGTCTACGTTTTTGCCGCACGAGTTCGCGCGTGTGCGGCCCGAATCGGTGGGCTTTCCGATTCCGATCTCTGAAGTGAAGCTCTTTGAGCCTGACCGCGACACGGGCGTAGGCGAGTTGCTCATTCGCGGCGCAAACGTGGTTACGGGCTATTGGAACAAGCCGCAAGCGACGGCGGATACGTTCGTCAATCACTGGCTGCACACGGGCGATATGGCGACGATTGATGGCGAGGGCTTCGTGCAAATCGTAGATCGCAAGAAAGACATGATTAATCGTGGCGGCGAAAATGTTTATTGCGTCGAAGTCGAAAACGCATTGGCCGCGCATCCGGCAGTGTTTGAGGTCGCCGTCGTTGGCGTACCCGACAAGATGATGGGCGAAAAAGTCGGCGCGGTCGTCGTACCCAAACCCGGCCAAACAATCAACGCTAAAGAACTCGTGGCGTTCGCGCGCGAACGCATCGGTGA
>JAYSVR010000425.1:0-13986 GCA_043718445.1 Acidobacteriota bacterium
CATCACCGAGGCTCACGTCGCTTACGCTCCCCGTACCGCCCCTCGTTTTTATTGCGCCGTCCAGCCGCCATCCACAAACAGTGAACTGCCGGTGACGAAGCCTGCCGCGTCGGAAGCCAGAAAGACCAGCGCGCCGACGATTTCATGCAACTCGCCCCAGCGCGCCATCGGAATACGCGCAACGAAATCTTTGTATTTCACTGGGTCGTTGAGCAGTTGTTTATTCATCTCGGTCGCAAACGGCCCCGGACAAATCGCGTTGACCGTCACGCCGCGTTCCGCCCATTCAAGCGCCAGCGTTTTGGTCATCCCAATCACCGCAGCCTTTGACGTAGCGTAAGGCGTGCGTTGCGGCAACGAAATCACCGACATAATCGAACCCAGATTGATGATGCGTCCCCAGCCGCGTTCGGCCATCGGCACGCCAAACGCCTTCGACGTATGAAACAGCGCCGTCACATTGGTTTGCATCACGGCTTCGAAATCTTCGGCGGTCAGGTCTTCGATTGCGCCGCGCCGATTGATGCCTGCGTTATTGACGAGAATGTCTATCGCGCCCAGTTGCGTTTCGGCTTCGGCGCGCAATTGCTCGACTTCGGCGGCTTCGTTCACGTCACCCGCCAGCGCAATGACGCGGCGTCCGGTCAGCCTGGCGATTTCATCCGCCGCCTGCTGGCATTCCGCCAGATTGCGACTGTTGATGACGACCTCCGCACCCGCTTCGGCGAGCGCCTGCGCAAAGACGAAGCCCAAACCTTTTGAACCGCCCGTGACCAACGCGCGGCGTCCGTTGAGGCGAAAGAGATCGAATACGTTTTTTTGAGTGCCGTCTGGCATTTGCATGAAAAGTGTTGCTCCTTTGGTTTTTATCTGATTTTTTAGTTATTTCGCCCGATTGATTTCGGTAAGTAGCAAGGATTGGAATGCGGTTAGCCATTGAAAACTCGGCTCGTCAATCGGAGCTTGCATGCGTCTTTTTTGTGCGAGGGATTCAACGTAAGCTCGTATCCATCGTTGAGCCAGATCAGCATTGCTCATTGAAATGATGGGCAGCACCCGCAGATATTGCCTAGTCACCCATTCATCTAAAGTCAGGATGTGGATGGTGAGGTCGTTGATCTCTTGCAACTCTGCTATTCGTTCGGTCAATTCGGCGGCAAGCACAGGTGTTTCTGAGGTGACAAAACCCACTTCGGTTACGGCATCGTGATGTTCAAGTTTGTCGTGTAACTCTTCGAGTTCATCGCGCAAATAAGACTTGCCGTATTTAGCATCCCAGGCTTCGATGATTTTGTCGTTTTCACATAACTCAATGTCGCCGATGTTACCGTGTTTCTTATTGGCGGAACGCATTTGTGAGAGCGGTATCAAAGTGGCGCTACCTAATACGCCAGCTTCCGCGAGCGATTGCATCAGCGCATGCATGGCAATTTCCATAATCCGCGCGGCGTAATTGGAGGCAGACATGTGTTGTCGGAGGAGGTCAATGGCTGCTGCCGTAGTGTCAAGACCGCCCGCTTTAACTAACTCCTCCAGCGTGGCTAACGTTTCAGTGGCAACCTTCTCGAACAGAGCCGCTCGGTTGAGCAATTTCGACAGGAAGTATTGTAAGGCGGGCAAGGCTTGGATGGTTTGCGTTTCCAGCCCTTCGACGATGTGTATCCATTCTGAACGCGCTCCGCGTATAGCCGCTTTATAAACGCGAGTGTAAGGATAGTTCTCGGCCAGTGTGCGGGTCATCATGAAGCCGTCGGCGTTAAGTTTTACCAAACCTTCGCTGCGTAAGGTAGGAGTAATGTAGGTGTTATCCAGCGTTCGCATGGAAATGCCGTCGCGCCACCCGAAAGATTTCGCGGAGCTTCCACCTTTGTGCAACCTGATGCTTTGTTCTGGCTCAATAGCTTTGACCGTGAGTTGTAAAACAGTGAGTCCGACAATGGCCCGTCCAACTTCTGAGGTCATCGAATCTGCGAGGCCATCCAGCCACTTCCTCTGGGATTCAGTCAGGCCATCAAATAACAGTTGGTCAGGCTTTTCGCGGCATAAACGGATTTGGTCGCGCAGAAAACCTGCCGCCAGCGCATCCGTTATTTTTTTATAGCGTTGTTTGGTGACCGCATCGTTCGCTCCCTCTGAAAAAACTATTTGCGAGCCATCGGCCAAGTTGAGTTCGTTGCGATTGTCGTAAACCTTGAGATGGTATTCGGGCGAAGCCTCTTTGACTTGGTTAGTTGACTTGGTGGGGAGCGGATTTTTTAACTTGCGAGCGTTGCGCGGGCGTTTTTCTGACATGATTCAAAGTTGTTTTCTGAGTTGTACGCTGCGTGGTGTAAGCGTGGGGAAGGCGTAAGGAATAAGGTATTCCCCAGAAACGATTTGTGGGTTGGTGTTGTTGCTACGCACTTCGTAACCCATTCTCCGTAGCTTATGCAGGACCGGCAACACTTCTGATTCGGTGATTCCCCACAGGTGTGCGAACGATAACGTCGTCAGTTGTGTCGCCACGCCGATGCCCCCAACTATCATGGGTAAAACTTGCCATTCACACGGTGGGGGGTAGGAATACTTCAGCTTCATGTACGAATGAAATTTAGGCGCATATTGATAATAGCCAGAAAGTTGAACGAGATCGTCTATCCCATATTCAAGCAAGATGTGTTCTTCTACTGCCTTCCATAGTGCCGTGAAGACTTGCCCGACGTAACCGCTGCCGCAAAGCGTGGCAGCGCGCAGGGGAATGTGCCAGTTATCATTGAGTGTAGGTTCAATCGTTATCGTATAGCTAAAGTCGCCCTTTTCATCTTCCTCTTTTAGCTTCTGCGCTTCACCAAAGATCGTTAGGGTTTCAGCCGTGTCTTGATAACGCAAATGGATAGGAATGCCTCCGCCGATAGGCTCGTCAGTGAGCGCAAAACTTTCAGTCACATAGCGTAAGCATTTAGTTGGGAAAATCGCACGGCCTGTCGGCTTGGCGGGCTTAGCTTTTATCGTAGCGATGGCCGCCTGCGCCTTTGCGCGGTAATGCGCTGTTAACGCATGTTTGCGGGCGCGAAAACCCAGTTCTTCAGTGGGCGCGAGATAATGCATCTTGAACGGCAAGGTTGCGCCGAACACTTGATCCAATATGCTCAAAGCTAAAATGCGACCAATTTGTGGCGGCACAGAATTGCCGATTTGATGAATGCGAGCTTGCCGCTTGCCGGTTACTTCATAGTCATCGGGAAAAGTTTGAAGTCTTTTCATTTCCGCTGTGCTGAAATGTCGATTTTCCCAGGAAAACGGTCCGGTGTAAGCCCCACCTTGTGCTTTGATGGTTCTAACGGGTAAGCCAGGGTCTGCCTTATACATGAAATCGCTGAACTTGGAGCGCCAGGCAAAGACTGGAGTGGGATGGCCCATTTCGCCGGTGTAATAGGAATAATTCAAGCCAGGGGGAATATCCGCAATGAGGTGTCCCCATCTTCCATTCATTAAGAGCGACGTTTCGTCGGTGGCATCGGCTCCTTGTATGGCTTCGCTAGCCGCGTAATAAGGCTGTGTATTAAGAGAGTCAGGACCGTGAGTAGGGCGTGGGAATAAGAAGACTTGTTTCTCTGCCCAATCAGTTCGTAAGCCCACGATAAAGAGCCGTTCACGATGCTGTGGCACGCCATAATCGGCGGCATCCAGTATGCGACTGAAAATCTCGTAGCCCGTTGAACGAAATGCTTCTTGTATTTCGTGCCACGCGCCACCGCCCTCAGCCCCAGTGATGCCGTATACATTTTCGAATAAAAAACCGCGCGGTTTTAGTTGTTGCAGAATACGCACATATTCTTCAAAAAGCGTCCCGCGTGGATCGCTGGTGCCTTTGACGCCCGCCGCACGACGACCAGCGGCAGAAAAGGTTTGGCAAGGCGGGCCGCCGATAATGAAATCAACTTGAAGGCCTGCTGAAGGCTGGTAATCCCGAATGTCTAGGCATTTCACGTTGCCGATCAAAGACTGCATTTTTTGGGCGTTGGCGTTGAGAGTGGCAGCATACTGTTTTTCGATCTCTACCATTTCCAAAACGACGAAACCGGCGTCATTAAACGCAATATCCAAGCCACCTCCACCGCTAAAAAGGCTCAGGGTTTTGATGGGCGGATGCCCGTATTCAGTAAACCAGTTACGTAATGCGTAACCAAAACTATCAGGCCACGCTGGGCCAGCCGTCACGCCCAGAGCTTTCAGCATTTGCGCATGCCAGTCAGCGCCGGTTGAGCCAGTTGGATTTGGCTCAAAGAGAGAAGGTTGAGTATTTAATTTATTAGACATTAACGACATTTTTCCATTGGCTGATAAGCATTCGAGTTAGCCTTTCGGCAGAATCGCTTTCAACTCACGATCCCACGGCGCACGATAGTTTTTCACCAACAGCGCATTGGCTCCACGGTCGCCGATGACTTCCTCTTTTTGGGCGTCCCAACGCAGCGTGCGACCGAGTTTCATCGCAATGTTTGCCAAGTGGCACGAGACGGCAGTTTGGTGACCGCTTTCTACGTTAGAGGTTGGTTGCTGGCGTGACTTGATGCAATCGAGAAAGTTGCGCACGTGCGGCACGAACTGATCGCGCACTTGCTCGTAGCCTTCTTTCTTGATCGCTGTGGTACGCGGCGCGGGATTCACATTCACGGCCTCTTTGCGTGTGAAGCGCGGAATCTGATCGTCCGCCGCGATGTTCGCGTCGGGAATGATTTCGATTCCTGAACGTTCGACGCGCAACGTGCCTTTCGTACCGAGAAACTCAAGATTGCCGCCGCGCTTGCTTGCGTTGATTTCGCTGTTCGACCAGTTCAGCAAGAAGCCCGGATATTCAAAAATGCTTTCCATCGTGTCGGCGGTTTCGCCGAACCCTTTTAACGAATAACGTCCGCCGAACGAGGCCACGGCTTTGGGCATCGCGTTCATCGCCCATTGCGCGATGTCGAGGTTGTGCGAAAGCAAGTTCGTCGTCTGTCCGCCCGAATAATCCCACCACCAGCGGAAGTGATAGATGCAACGATTCTCGTCCCACGCGCGCGCGGGCGCAGGGCCAAGCCACATTTGCCAGTCGGCTTCGGAAAGTTTCTTCTCGCCGACAGGGCTGTTAAAACCCGGATGAATGTTGCGAAACGAAGCGACGCGAATGTTGCGCACTTCGCCGATGTGGCCGCCGCGAATCAGTTCAACCGCCTGTTTATATTGTTCGCCCGAACGTTGTTGCGTACCGCATTGGATGATGCGTTTGTGCGCGCGAGCTACGTCAATCATCCAGCGGCCTTCTTTGGCGAAAAGCGTCATAGGCTTTTCGACGTAAACATCCTTGCCCGCTGCACAGGCCAGCATCGTTTGCAGCGCGTGCCAATGATCGGGCGTAGACACCACCACAGCGTCAATGTCTTTGCGCTCATACATCTTGCGAAAGTCTTTGAAGGCATCGGGCTTTTTGGTTTGTTTTTCGGCGGCAGTAGCGATGCCCTCTTCCAAACGCGGGTCGTAGGTTTCGCAAATCGCTGCGACTTCGTTGTCAGGTTGCGCGAGAAAGTCGAGCAAGTGACGCTTGCCGATCAAACCGATGCCGATGAATCCGGTGCGAATGCGGTCGTTCGCGCCGATGACGCGACCATAAGACGCGGCGGTCAACGCACTGGCGGTGACGCCTTTGAGGAAGTTGCGGCGATCTTTCATGACGATGTGCCTCCGAAATTGATGGTTGCCAAAGGATTGATGGTAATGCGATGGGCGGATTCTAAAACGAGTCGGCGGGAATGGCTATGGCTTCAAAAGTGGAACAGGCTGCCAGCTTGTTCCACTTTTAGAATTGCAACCCGCGCAATTCGACTAACAGGTCTTTCACTTGGTCTTCGGTGATTTTGGCGGGTGCGTCAATTTTGACGCTGGCGAGCAAGGTTTCGCCGGGCGGCAAGGTTTTGCGCAAGCGCGGAACTGGCGCGCTGACGCCTTCTTTAATGAGTTGATCGCTGAGATCAATCATTCGTCCGGCGAGTTCGAGGCCGGTCAGCGTACGGTCACCGCGATTGGTGACGCGCACCTGAATTTCGTATTGCGCCATGCCGATCATGTTCGGATGAACAATCTTGTCTACCAGCTCAAGTGCGACTTTGCTTTTGTAACCTTCGAACTCTGCATTGCCCGCGCGTACGGCGTTGGTCAGTATCGGTTTGATTTCAGGTTTGGAGCGCGCGACCCATATCACTCCGCCAACCAATCCGACGACGATCAGCGCGAGAATGCCTACGACAAGGCGATTGGTTTTAGGTTCTTCAGTTTTGGGTTTATTCAGTTCAAGCATATATGCGAAAGCTGTATCGCAACCTGTTAGGTTGCGGATGAGTTATCTTGCGAACCGTGGCGTCTGTGCGTGAAGCCTCGCAACCTGACAGGTTGCGATACAGTTTCTTATTCGCCGCTCACGACCATCTTATTCACCTTTAACGTAGGCGCAGCAATCTTGCCTCTGAAGCGCAAATCGTTGCCGATCATTTCGATGCCTTTGAGCATGTCGCGGAAGTTGCCCGCGATGGTGATTTCTTCGACAGCGTGGGTGAGCTTGCCGTTTTCGATCCACAAGCCTGCCGCGCCGCGCGAATAGTCGCCGTTGACCGGATTGAAACCGAAGCCGATCAAATCAGTCACAAAGAATCCATTCGACACCGAGGCGATAATCTCGGCGGGCGTATGGACGCCGGGCTGGATGAAGAAGTTCCCGGTGCCTACGCTCGGCGCACCGGCGAGGCCGCGCGCCGCATTGGCCGTAGATTTCAAGTTCAGCTTGCGCGCCGTGTAACCATTCAACAGATAACTTTTCAGCACGCCGTTTTCGACCACAACGGTGCGCCGTGAAGCCAGCCCCTCGCCGTCGAAAGGCCGCGAACCCAACGCGCCCGCCAGTGTGCCGTCATCAATGATTGTCAGGTTGGAGGCGGCGATTTCTTCGCCCAATTTGCCGACGAATAACGAAGCGCGCCGAATCAACGCTTCGCCTGAAATCGTAGAGAAAAATTCACCCAACAGGGAATCGGCGACTTCGGCGTCAAACACGATGGGCACTTCCTGCGTGGCGACTTTGCGTGCGTTCAGCTTGCGCAGCGCGCGATCTGCCGCGACTTGTCCGAGTTGTTCGGGGCTGTCGAGGCGGTCGAATACGCGCGCGAAATCTCCCCACGCGCCAACTTGCATTTGGGCCTGCATGCCTTCGCCTTCTTTGGCGATGGGCTGAACCATGATGCCGCAACGCGTGCTGGCATATTCGCCCGCGAAGCCGTTGCTGGCGGCCATCACTACGCGACCGATGACGGTCGAGCAACTCGCGCCTTCTGAATTGACAATGCGTGGGTCGCGCGCCAGCGCGGCGGCTTCGGCGGCCTTCGCCATTTCGATCTTGCGCTCGGTGGGCAGATTAGCGATGGCTTCGTCATACAAACCCAAGTCGGGCAGCGCGCCTTTCGCCAATTCGTCTTTGCCGATCAACGCGGCGGCTTCGTCAATCGAAGTCAGCCGCGCCATCTCTACGGCATCGTTGATGAGCGCATCAATCGCCGCGGCGCTCACATCCGAAGTCGAACACGACGCCTGCCGCCCCTCGAAAAGTACGCGTAGCCCCAAACCACGCGAAGCCGCTTCTTGCAGCTTGTCTACTTGTCCTAAGCGCACTTCGACCGAAAAGTCGGTGGTTTCGATAGCGATGACTTCGGCATCGGTCGCGCCGCGTTTAAGAGCGCGGGCGACGATGTCGGAAAGAAAGTCTTGGGTGATGGTTTGTGTCATAATGCGGTTGCGATGATTGCAAAGAGGCTAGGAAATTTGACAAGACAAACGCCTGGCCTAAGAATCCTTTTTGCGACGATAAATTGTTGGCAAAGAAAACCAACTTCTTAATTGTAGTTACGTTGGAGAGTACGTCATGCAACACGATCTCAATAGCAATTCAGCGACAGTACGTCAGGAATTCCAGCATCCGCCTACGAGAAAACAAGCTAACCACGCCTTCACCAATCTGGTCAATAAGCTGGTGGCCTTCCGCACACAAGGCCAGCTTACGGAAGACGAGTTTAAGGCCATCGTTTCTTACGCCAGTGCAATTTACCTGGAGTTTTGCTTTGAAAGCCGCTTACAAGAAGCTCTCGGCAAAAGTATGCGGCGCGGCTGGTTGTTTTCAGATCAATAGCCATCAGGGGATAAAGGGATGAACGAAAAGCAGAGCGATAAGTTGTCACCTGAAAGCACCAGTCAAGCCAGCGGCAATGCACGTCTGTCAGCGCCTGATACCTCGCTTGCACCAGAAATTCTCGAAAGCGTTTCGCCGGAAATCATACGTGAGGTAAACCAGTTCACCGCCATCATCGGCAACTTTGCCAACGCCGGACAGCCGCCCTTCCTCAAAAAGATCAACGAATCCCACATAGACAAGCTGATTCAATTTTCCGAAAACGAAAGCCTGCGCACGTTTCAAGACGTGCAATCAACCAAGAAATACAACCTGCTTTATGTTTTGATCTTTTGCGCCGTCTTCACGTTTCTGATTGTTTATCTCGGCGATAAGAACCCCGAACTCTTGAAAGACCTGCTCAAAGTATTGGCCGGTTTTATCGGCGGTTTCGGTTCCGCCTACGGTTTGAAAGCCCTCAAGAAGCAGAAAGAAGACTGACGCTCTCAGCCAATCTCTACGCGGTAATCTTCAATCACCGGATTCGACAACACGTCGTGCGCAAACTTTTCAATCTCGGCTTTCGCCTGCGCCGTATCAATCCCGTCAGCGAGTTTGACCTCGAAGTATTTGCCTTGCCGCACATCGGCGATGCCTTGATAGCCAATGCTGCCAGCCGCGTGCTGAATCGCTTTGCCTTGCGGGTCGAGGACTCCGTTTTTCAATGTGACGTAAACTTTTGCGAGCATGAATTTCCTTAGTTTGTAGTTTTCTGTTTACCGATTCTGATGATGTCGGGCCAATAACCGGTGCGTATCGCTACTGCCGCGTCGCTGGCTTCCTCGCCTACCGTCCACCAACCTGAATAAAAAGTTTGGTCGGTTGCCGCCAGTTCTTCCAGCTTGGGCAAGGCGCTTTCGCAACGCATCATACCGAGCGCATAAGCCGACCAAAAGCGGACTTCCGGCAGTGGGTCTGACAAGCCTGATAACAAACAATCAGCCGCTTGTTGCCAAATGCGTTTGCGCCGATTCGTCAGATGCAACAGGTTTCCCAAGCCTTCAGCCGCTTGGGCGCGAACCTTGACCGTTTCTCGTTCATTCGCAAAAATGCAAAGCAAATCCGGCACTGCGAGTTGATCGCCCGAAAAGGTTAAGACGTAGGCAGCGACTTCACGCGCGTCTGCTGCTGCGTCGCTGGCTAACAGTTTCAAACATCCGCGCAAAGCCAATTTGCCATCAACGTGTATCAGACTTTTCGCCGCTTCCCAACGATTTGATTCATTGCGCGAATGCAGCAACTGCAAAAGCGCAGGCACGGCTTTGCGCTTATCGAACAACTCAAGCAAGCGCAATGCCGCCATGAATGCGGGCGGTCTTGGCTTGAGAATCAAGTCGCGCAATGACTCAAACGAATTGATACCTTTGCGCGTGAGCGTATGCAGACCGCGTCCAACACGTTTGCGTGCTTCGTCGTTACGTTGCTCGTCAATTAGCTTGCGACACTTGTCGTCAAACGTATCTTTCATTCACTTCTTGATTATTCGGGGATTATTTGGCGCTTTCCAGCGGCAGCGCGCCGCTGTATTTGTGAATGCCTTTGCCGAAGACGCGCTCGAAAACGCGGTCTACGTTTTTGAGTTGGGTGCGTACGTCAAAGGCGTGTTCGATTTGTGCGGGTGTGAGCCGCGCGCTGATGTCCGGGTCTTGTGCGACGAGTTCGCGGAAGTCGAGACCTTCATCCCACGATTTGTGCGCGTTGCGCTGCACCCAGTAATAAGCCTCTTCGCGCGCGACGCCTGCCGCAGTGAGCTCGAGCAGCAATTGCCCTGAAAAGACGATGCCGCGCGTGAGGTTCAAATTCGCCAGCAGCTTGTCTGGATGCACGATCAGCTTTTCGATCAGCGTCGTAGCCTTCGCCAGCATGTAATCCACCGCGATGCAGGCGTCGGGCAGGATGACGCGCTCGGCTGATGAATGCGAGATGTCGCGTTCGTGCCAGAGCGCGTTGTTTTCGAGCGCCGTCATCGCGTATCCGCGCACGACGCGCGCCATGCCGCAGAGTCGTTCAGACAAAATCGGATTGCGTTTGTGCGGCATCGCCGACGAACCTTTTTGGCCGGGGCGAAAGTATTCCTGCGCTTCGCCGACTTCGGTGCGCTGCCAGTGGCGCACTTGCAGCGCCATCTTCTCAATCGTCGAAGCGATGATCGCCAGCGTGCATACGAACTCAGCGTAACGGTCGCGCTGAATCACCTGCGTCGAAATGCTCGCCGGACGCAAGCCTAATAAAAAGCATACGCGCTCTTCGATTTCGGGATCGAGGTGCGCGAACGTGCCGACCGCGCCCGACAGCTTGCCGTAAGACACGCCCGTCGTGGCGCGTGTCATACGATCAAGGTTGCGGCGGTTCTCTTCGTACCACAGCGCGAAGTTCATCCCAAACGTAGTCGGTTCGGCATGCACGCCGTGCGTACGCCCGATCATCGGCGTGTCTTTGTGTTCGAGCGCGCGTTCTTTCAACACGTCGCTCAAGCATTGCAGCTTGTCGAGCAACAGCCCGCCCGCTTCGCGCAAGAGCAGCGCGTTGGCAGTGTCAACTACGTCAGAAGACGTGAGGCCGAAATGCACCCAGCGCGCCTGTTCGCCGATGTGTTCAGCCAGATTGGTTGTGAAAGCGATGACATCGTGATCGAGCGTCTTTTCGAGTTCGCGGATGCGCTCGACTTCAAACTTGGCTTTGGCCTTGATGACGGGCACGGCGTCGGCAGGGATGTTGCCCGCTTCGGCATTGGCTTCGCAGGCAGCGATTTCGACATCGAGCCATTTTTGGAAGCGGTTTTGTTCAGTCCAGATCGCGCCCATTTCGGGCAGGGTGTAACGAGAAATCATTATTTAGAAAATTGCTACGGGGTAAGAATGAAAGATCGGATCAACCGTCGCCAACGTCAGACCGTGTTCCATTGCCTGACAAATCAGCATTCGGTCAAAGGGGTCTCCGTGTATGCGCGACAATTTTGCCAGTTGTGCGACACAGGCTTCGTTAAGGGGTAAATCGGTTATGCGGTGTTCGCGTCTTTTCAAAGGGATGTAAGTTTCAGGCGGTTGAGGCAGCGGCAATTTGCCGAGTTGGTATTTCACGATGATTTCCCAAAACGAAGCGACACTCAGATAGACTTCGTTGCTTCGGTCAGGCACTGCCACCCGTACTTTTTTCGGCAAACGCTGATCGTCGGTAAGCAGCCAGAGAAAAATATGCGTATCGAGCAGTAGCTTCATTATCCCTCAAGGCGACCTTCAAAAGCGGCGAGTATTTCTTCCGGGAGCGGATCATCAAAATCATCCGGCACGACAAACTCACCTGCGCACAGTCCAATCGGGCGCGGAGCCTTGTCGTCGTCTTCAGTCAGAACTGAGGTTGGAACAGGTTTGATCTCTGCCACCGGTTTTCCTGCGCGCAGCACCAACAACGTTTCGCCCGCCACGACACGTTGCAACCAACCCATGTCGGCGCGTTTCATTTCATCTAAGGTAATCGTACTCATAGCCCCATTATCAAAGCCGCTGGCAATGAAATCAACGCCGCGCTTTGGCAGACAACGCAAAGAACCACGCGCTCAAGATTGCCGCGCCCACTGGAATCGGCCAATTTTGTATACCGATTTGTTCGCCTTCGTTTCGCTGTACGAATACATAAGCCAAAGTCCAAAGCACTGCCGCCGCTGCCAGTCCGATAGCGGCGCGTTTGTAGGCTCTGACGGTACGCGGTGATTCTTCGTTCATCGGTTTACTTTTGAGGTGTGGCAAGTTGCCAGCGCGGCTCATCGTCAATCCAATAGCTGCGCCGCGAACGCACGGTCACGCCGCGCCTTGCGGCCAGCACCTGAATGTCACGCGAACTTTCGAGACTCGGTTTCGATTCCGTCACGAACGCCAAACTGTATTGCGCGCCAATCTCTTCAGTCAGGCGGCGTGGCGCTGTGAGTATCCCGTCGTAACTCGGCGGCAATAAAAATTCTCCGCCCGAAGTCTCAGCCAGATCGCGCAAGAAGATGGAATTGCCTTCAACTAATCCGGCGTAACGCTGCAACTCGGCGATGCGTTTGCGTGCGTTGCCCAGCAAATCAATGCCGGCTGGTGCGCCCGCTTTGGTGCGGTTGATGGCGGCGGTGATTTCGTCTTTCAAGGCTTCAGACCAGCCGACGACAAACGTCGTAGCCTGTGCGCGCGTCAGTGCGTTGAAAGCCTGTTTACGATTCGTCTTGCTGGCCGAATCCAAGCCGTCGCTGATGAGAATGACGACGCGGCGACCGGTTTTGCGCTCTTCGAGTTTGTCGGCGGCGAGCTTGAGCGCATCGTAAAAACGCCCTTTTAAGCCGATGCGATATTTTGATTGAAGCGCGTGCAAGGCTTCTTTTGCGTCGCTCGTCCAGTCTTGCATCAATTGCACTTTGTCGGCGTACTGAATAATCGCAATGCTGTCGGCGGGCGAAAGTTTGCTGATCAGATTGTCAGCAAACTCGCGGGTCGTAGGGCGCGCGATGGCTTGATAATTTTCCTGCTTCTGCCATATCGGCTTGCTGCCGTCACTTGGTTTGTCTTCTTCCTTTTTCGTTAGCCAGCCCAGATGTGAAGCGTTCTTGAACGTGCCGTATTCGTTATTCAAATCGAGAATCAGCACGATGTTCGCGGGTTCGTGGCGCAGGTAACTCACCGGACGTGCTTCGCCGTCTTCGAGTACGACGACATCTTTTGCCGTCAGGTCGTGAATCAAACGGCCTTCGGCATCGAAAGCCGAAAGCGGCACGATGACTTCTTTGGTCTCCAATCTGAACACAGGCTTTTCGCCGGGGCGTTGCGTGCCGGGGTTTTTCGGATCAGGCGGCGGCTTGCGGCCTGATTGAGCAGAGACACCAGGACAGAGAGACAGAGAGACAGAGAGACAGAGAGACAGAGAGACAGAGAGACCATTGCATAGCGTGTCTCTCCGTCTCTCCGTCTCTCTGTCTCGCTGTCTATTCGACTTCATAAATTGATCCACTCGCTTGGAGCGTTGTGACGCGCAATGCTGACACGGCTTTCGGCGTTGGCGCTAAAGAGCGGCGCGTTTGCCTGCAAAGCCTGAATCGCCGCGAGCCGCGCGATTTCGGGATGATTGGTGTTCTGTGACAAATGCGCCAGCACGATGTGTTGCGCCTTGCCGTCGAAATCTTCGCGCAGGAATCTTGCCATCTCGTCATTCGACGAATGTCCGGTACGGCTCAAGATACGTTGTTTCAACGCCCAGGGATAAAACGTGCAAGCGCGCAACATTTCGGTTTCGTAATTGGCTTCGATGATGAGTGCGTCGGCGCCGCGAAAGCGTTCGGCGGCGAGCGCGTTGATGTAACCCAGGTCTACGGCCAAACCCATCTTGGTGCCGTTGGCTTCGACGGCAAAGGCCAACGGGTCAGCCGCATCGTGCGGAATCGCAAACGGGCTGAACCGGAACGCTCCGATCTCGAAATCTTGCGTAGCGCAGATGCGTTCGCCGCGCCGCACGAGCGACTCTTTGTCGCCCAGCTTGCAGGCCGCAAGCGTCGTGTCAGAAACATAAACGGGTACGTTAAGGGTTTTGCATAAGGCCGAGAGTCCGCGCGCGTGGTCGCCGTGTTCGTGCGTGATGACGATGCCGTCGAGTTTGGCAGGGTCTTCGCCGACGGCTTGCAAGCGGCGAATGGTTTCGCGTCCGCTCAGGCCGCAATCAATCAGCACGCGCGTCTCGCCCGCGACCAAAAGAGTCACGTTGCCCGAACTGCCGCTGCTCAGTATGCAAAT
>JAYSVR010000426.1:0-4314 GCA_043718445.1 Acidobacteriota bacterium
CATGATCTTGATTTATATAACCAAGTCTTAGGCGTCTGCGCCGGACTCTGGAATTTCAGGTTAAGTTGTTGATTCTAAACATCGCAACAAGTCTAATGCATAAGCGTAACGTAAACAATCTGGGATTCGCCGCCAGCACTAAACCTGCTGCGACTCCGTTTGCGGTTACGCCGCTGGTTACGTGGCATTCACTTATGCCGCAAACGGTAATTAACCGCCGCGACGTATCGCGTTACGGCGTTTACCGGTCGAAGTTGCTACCGCTTCTGAAAGAAAACAGCTAACTGCTAGTTTCAACCCAGATTTCAGCAACCCTGACCGGTACTTAAACAGATCGGTCAGGGTTTTTGCTTTTTGGGCGACAGCATTTTGCAGTTTGCGTCTTCAGCCCAAAGCCACGACGTGCCAGTCGTAACGGCACGACGTTTAAACCAAAGACGGTGAAGCCAAAGTAATCGCGGCACGGGCGTGCCCCCAGTAGTAATTAGTTGTAATTGGTTGTAATTGGTTGCACTTAATCGTCCCCGCCAGTAGCTGGTGAGAGTCCAGCCGCCGTCTTCGAGTTATTTTGCGCGGTAAATGAGTAACTTAGCGTTGCCAATAGTTTCGGTAACGTTCAGGTTACGTGTCGCTTGAGTAATAAGCGACTAACCAAAAGGCATTTATGCAATCCGTTAGTTATTCTGAGTTATTACGAAAAAATGCGCCGTTTCGTCGCTTGTGGTTTGGGCAAGTGATTAGCGAACTCGGTACGTGGTTTTCTGCGATTGCCGAACTGGGCTTGGTGCGCGTGTTATCCGGTTCGACGGCGATGACGGCGGCGGTATTAGTCGCGCGCACGTTGCCCTTCTTGTTGGTTTCTCCGTTGGCGGGCGTCGCCGTAGATCGCGGCCATCGCAAACAGATTCTCATCGCGGCGGATTTGTTGCGCGCCGTCGTCGCGTTGGGCTTTCTCACTACGAACTGGGGAGCGCCCGCGTGGATCGTTGTCGTTTGCACGGCGTTGATGTCGTCTATCGGCACGTTTTTTGAAGCCGCGAAAAACGCCGCGATTGCGAATCTGGCGAACAAGCAGGAATTACTGACGGCGAATGTGTTGATGTTCGGTACGCGCTTTTTGCAACTCACGCTGGGCGCGGCCTTGGGCGGCATCACGGCGGCGAAGTTCGGCTATAACGCGGCCTTTCTCATCAACGCGCTTTCGTTCGTGGCGTCGGCTTATTTCATTTGGCGCATTCCGACTGAGTTGATGTCGCGCAGCGAAGCCGATGCAGCACGTCCCGCCAGCCAGTTCTGGCAACAGGTGCGCGAAGGTTGGGCTTACATCAGAGCGACGCCTTTCGTACGCGGTGTGATGCTGGTCAACATCGCTTGGGCGACGGGCGGCGGCATGAACAACTTGCTGTTAGACCGATTGGCGGGCAGCGAATTCGCCAGCAACGGCGCAGACGTAGCGTTGGCCTCGTTGTGGACAGCCGCTGGCGCGGGCCTTTTCATCGGCATGATGTTCGCGCGACGCGCAGGCGCGTGGGCTTCAGAAGAGCGCCGCGCCGGTTTGCTGGTCGGCTGGGCGTTGCTGATTCACGGCGTCGCGTGGGCGGCGAGCGGCTGGATGCCTTCGCTCTGGAGCATGGCAGCAGCGATTATGTTGAGCCGTTTGATACTCGGCGCAGAGTTCGGTGTGCAGGAAACGCTCGTGATGCGCGTCATTCCCGACGATTATCGCGGGCGCGTATTCACCACCGACCGCGCGCTCGAACTCACGATGATGACGGTTTCGATGGTCGCGGCGAGTTGGTTGTTACAGTGGTTTACACCACGTCAGATGATGGTGGCTTCGGGTTTGCTGTCGGCGAGTCCAGGCTTGGTGTGGTTGCTGGCGCTGTGGCTAAAACGGTTTAGCGTACCATCGCTGGCGGTGCGCGAACCGCAACCCGCCGCAGGTGATTAAACGCAACGAGCCGTCAGAGGTGAACACCTCTGACGGCTCGTTGTGTGAGTGACGGGCAAAAAATTTCAGAGTTCTTCGAGCCGCAGATTCACGCGGTAAATTAGATCTACAATCAAGACGGCGATAGGCGGATAAAACAGGACGGGAAAGAGCGCATCACTCGCTTCGGGGCCGAAGAGTTCCGTAGAAAAATTCGTCAGCGCATCAAGCAACAAGCCTGCGCTGAGCGACAGCACATAACCGCCAATGACAAAAGCCCAGGCAATACCGCGTTTGAATTTGGCGTCGTCTTTGTGTTTGCGCGAACGTGCGCGGCGCGGCGCGGGATAGGTGTAATAGTCGAAATGCTCTTTCAGGCTCTTAACCAGATGCCAGATACCCAGCAAAAACATTGCGATCATAACGGCACGCCAGACCAGTCCGGCAGCCTCGAACAGGTTCGGCTTCGTCATCGCCATTACGAAAGTCGAAAGAAAAAGCGTGACGATTGTATAAACCGCTTTGCCGCGCGCTTTGGTTTCGATGCGCTCGCGGTCGAGCCATTCGTTGACGATGCGGTCGGCGCGCGCTTGGTAATAAGCACGACGTGCGACGCGCAGCGCTTCAACACTGGTCTGCCGGTGATTACTGAGCAGGTTGACGCCGTCGAGCGAACCCGTTTGATCATACCAATCGCGCCGCGCCGGATCGCTCAGAATGTGATAAGCCTCATTCAACCGCGCGAAGCGTTCCCCCGATTCCGGTTCGGGGTTCACGTCAGGATGATACTGCCGCGCCAAACGGCGGTAAGCAGATTTTATTTCGCTGGTATCGGCTCCTCGGTTAATGCCGAGTTCCGCGTAAAGGTCTGACACGGCTTATATAGTGCTATTTGGTTATTGGTTAAAAGAGACGGGGGCAAACTTTTGAGAACGAAACGAACGCATTTTACGCAGCGCACCGTGAGATTCAAAACCGGAAGTTGTCAGCCACGAATTAACACATATTTTCACGAAGCAAGGGCGAAAGCCTTTCGTGAAAATTCGTGTGAATTGGCGGCTAACGATTCTTCACTCAGCGCACGAGACCACTTAACGGACTGCTCGCGCTCGCGTACAAACGTTGCGGCATGCGTCCGGCCAGATAAGCGGAACGCCCAGCTTCGACGGCTTTCCGCATTGCTTCGGCCATCTCGCCCGGATGCTCGGCTTCAGCAATTGCCGTATTCATCAGCAAGCCGTCAATGCCCAACTCCATCGCAAAGCATGCGTCTGACGCAGTGCCTACGCCTGCGTCAACGATGATGGGTACGGCGGTGATCTGCTCGCGCATGATGCGCAGGTTGTTCGGATTCTGAATGCCCAAGCCTGAACCAATCGGCGCGGCCAGCGGCATCACGGCAGCGGCTCCCGCGTCAATCAGCTTTTTCGCCATAATCAAATCGTCGCCGAAATAAGGCAACACCGTGAAGCCTTCTTTCACCAACACCTTCGTCGCCTCCAGCGTAGCTTCATTGTCGGGGAACAGCGTCTTTTGATCGCCGATGACTTCGACTTTGACCCAGTCAGACAGGCCGACTTCGCGCGCGAGCCGCGCCGTACGAATCGCTTCATCCGCCGTGTAACAGCCCGCCGTATTCGGCAACAACGCGAACCGTTTCAAATCAATGAAATCCAACAACGAAGGCTGCGAACGGTCGGTGATGTTCACGCGCCGCACCGCGACCGTGATCATCTCAGCGCCGCTGCGGTCAAAGGCTTCGACCATCAGTTCGTTGGTTTTGTATTTGCCCGTGCCGATAATGAGGCGCGATTTGAATTCTTTTCCTGCGATGACGAATTTGGTGTCCATAAATTCATTGTAGAACAAGATGGGATATTGTTCTGCGGGTTGTAGAACAAGATACCATCTTGTTCTACAACCCAATTCTTACCGATGCTCAAGCCGCAACTCAAAACCCAGCGGCGAACGCAACGTCGCGCTCACCTCATCGCTGGCGGCCTGCCACGACTTGCCTTCCAACTGGCTCGCCAACTGAAAGACCTCTTCCGCCGGAGTCCGGCTGCGCGTGAGCTTGTCATAAAGCGCAACGGGACAGCGTACCTGAAAGCACAGGCGGTCTGATTTCACGCGCTCATCGGGAAAGAGGCTCTCTTGCGCATTGTTCATCGCCTTGAACAAAAACGGTTGTTCGATTTCCGCAACCAGCCAGCCTTTGGTTTTCTTTACTGGAAAAGCCAACGCGCCGCGTACGTCACGCAGCGCGCGCCGCTGGTCGTATAGATCAACCGCCGTCAGCACGTTCGCCAGTTCGTAACAACCCAGCAGCGCGAAATGTTTCGCCAGCGCCAGTTGCGTAACGCCCGTCAGCAAATCACGAAACG
>JAYSVR010000427.1:0-13920 GCA_043718445.1 Acidobacteriota bacterium
AGGCACGAGTTGGCGGGTTTCGTGCGCGAAGGGAGCTTCGATGCCGCCGTTGAAAAAGTAAGTGACGTGCGCGTATTTCTCAGTCTCGGCGATGCGCAAGTTGTTAATGCCCTGCTGGGCGAATACGTCAGCCAGAATCTGCGACAACGAATTCGGCGGAAAGACAATCGGCGTCGTGAACGAACGGTCGTAGCGCGTGAACGTCGCGTAATGCAGCGGCTGTATCAGTTCGCGCGCGAAGCCGTCAAAGTTCAAACCCGTGAAAGCGCGCGTCAGTTGGCGGGCGCGGTCGGCGCGATAGTTGAAAAAGATCATAGAGTCATTCGCCTTGACCGTCCCCACCGGCGAGCCATCGGCATTGGTGATGACAATGGGTTCGATAAATTCATCGGTCTTGCCCGCGTCGTAAGCCGCCTGCAACGCCGCGAGCGGATCGCTCGACGCCGTGCCTTTGCCCGCCGTCATCAAGTCATAAGCAAGCTGTATGCGTTCCCAGCGGTTGTCACGATCCATCGCGTAATAGCGTCCGATGATGCTGGCGACGCGGCCTACGCCAATTTCTTTCATCTGGTCGAGCAACGCGCCGACATACTTCTTGCCCGATTTCGGCGCAGTGTCGCGGCCATCGGTGAAAGCGTGAACGAATACGTTGGTGACGCCGCGCTGTTTTGCCATCTGCAACAAAGCCGTGACGTGCGTATCAATCGAATGTACGCCGCCGTCGGAAACGAGTCCGAACAGATGCAGCGCCGACGCCTTGCCCGCGTCCACAGCGGCGCAGAGCGTAGGGTTCTCGAAGAACGCGCCGGTGTTGATGGCTTCGTCAATGCGGGTGATGTCCATCTGCACGATGCGACCCGCGCCCATGTTCATGTGGCCGACTTCGGAATTGCCGAACTGGCCGCAGGGCAAGCCGACGCGCTCGCCGGAACCTTCAATCAGCGTGTGTTGGTATTGGGAATAGTATTGATCGAGAAACGGCGTCTGGGCTTGCGCAATCGCATTGCCTGCGCGGTCGGGTGAATAACCGAAGCCGTCTAAAATGATGAGTGCGACAGGTCGTTTTTTCAAAGTTACGTTTGCCATATGCGCGGCATCATAGCGAAAAGGCGGGAGGCCGCAAAGCTGTGATTACGCAAAAAAGCTGGCACACGCATAAAGCACTGAGCCAGCTTTTTTGAATAGGGCTACGAACGAAGGTTAGTTCATGAGCTAGCCATGAAATAAGCGCTGAGGAAGTTAAACACGATGCTGCCGATGAAAACGACCGTCCAGATTTGCATGATCTGGCGCAGGTTAAAACGGTCTGCATTTTGCCAGCCCCAGACAAACGTATAAATGCCGCAGATGATGCCCAGTACGCCTTTAACCGGGCCTTCGGCGGGAAAGAGTTTGATCAGCACTAGAATCAGGCAAATCAAGCTGCCGATACCGCAAGCCATCGCCAGCAGTGAGAAAATCATACCCATAAAGCAGTCTCCTTTTGTTTCAGGTTCAACGAAATGTGACAGCGGCGTTCGCCTAACGATAAGTGAGCGCCGCCAATGATGCAGGGAATGCCAATAACCTTATCAGCCAGTAGAGCAAAAATATGATGAAGAGAATTGCCGTCAAGCCAGTGCGGCTTTCGAGCGTGGCTACTGCGTTAATGAATCTTGAACGAATGGCTTTCGGTAACAACCACGAAAGCCCGATAACCAGGGAGAGCGCGAGGAAAATAGGCGCGAACGCATGCAGAGTCAAGGCCGTTTGCCACTGTCCGCGCAACAACGCCACAGCAGCGCGCGTGAGGCCGCAGCCGGGACAGGCGTGCCCCGTCGCCATCATCAACGGACAAGGCCAACCGGGCAAGGCCAACGCAACCAAACCGATTTGTAGGGCGGCAAATCCGCCCAGCCACGGCGCAAGGTTACGCGCAGCCATCAAGTCTGCCAACACAGGTTTGGTCAAAGTGGCTTTCAAGTTCATGGATTAGTGGTGCGTGCAATGGAAGGCTTGCCGCGATGTTGCGCGCAACGTTCGTTCGCCGCTTTCACCATGCGGCGGCACGGCGTACCGCGTTTGGTGCGCGCACCGCAAAACGTGGGTTCAGCTTCATTCACAACAGCGGGCACAACAGCGGGTGGCGTTGCGAGCAAGGGCGCAGCCACTGCGGTTTTGACCGCTGGCGGCATAGGCACAGGCGTCATAGTCGCCGTCGAATGATTGAATAGATAAAACAATCCGCCGACGGCGACGACCAACAGCCACGGCCAGCCGCGCGCGGGCAAACGATTCGCGCGCCGCAAGTGCGCCGCGCATTCGTCGCACAGATAGCGCGCAAACCAATGGTGTGGCGGCGCGAGAGCGTTGCCGCATTCCGAACAAAAATTGCCGTGATAGATAAAGCGTCGCATAGAGGTTTCGCGTGACGCGGCGAGTATAGCAAACTCAGCCCAATGACAGACTCAAACCGTTCAACATTTTAAGGAGACGCAATGCACGAAGGCTTACAACTTTTTTCCATCGGCGCCACCAAAGCGCAAATCACCGAGGCTTACGCGCCGGTCAATCTGACCGTATTCGATGGATTCGCCATTCGGCTAGTGAAATTTCAAGGTGAGTTTGAACGCTGGCACGCGCACGAACAAGAAGACGAAACTTTCATCGTGATGGAAGGCGCGATTACCTTTCAGACCGAAGTCGGAGATTTTTACCTGACGCCGGGGCAAGGCATCGTGATTCCCAAAGGCTTGCAACACTGTCCGCGCGCCAACGAATCAGGTGCGATGCCGCTGGCGTTGATTTTGGAAAAAGTCGAAACGAAACGGCTGGGCGATTAAGAGCTTTCGTTGTGAATGGCTTCTACCGGACAAGTCTTAAGCGCGGCTTCGCATTGTTGTTCTTCTTCAGGATTGACGGGCTGCTTGTTCACGTAAGAATAAGCCTTCCTCGTTTCGCGCGTGAAATTGGCTGGTGCTTCCTGTCGGCAAAGGTCGCAATCAATGCATTCGGTGTTGACCGAGAAGCGGCCGGGTACGTTTTCAGGCAGCTTGGTTGCCGTATCCGACATAGCACCTTTACGCCGTCGCTAGTTGTAAGACCGGCAATTCGCGGCGCGCTTCAGTTGTCACTGACACAACGACGGGACGCAGATTTTCCGGCACGTGTTCGTGTGCGTGATAGCTCGAACGCACCAGCGGGCCTGATTCGACATAACGAAAACCCATCTCCAACCCCAACCGTTTGAACTCAGCGAATTCGTCTGGGTGATAAAACTTTTCAACCTTCAACCGTTGCGGCGCGGGTTGCAGGTATTGGCCTACGGTGAGGATGTCGCAATCGGTCGCGCGTAGGTCACGCATGGTTTCGATGATTTCTTCAGACGTTTCGCCGAGGCCAACCATGATGCCGGATTTGGTTAGCATTGTTGGCCTCACGCGGTCGCGGTAATCCGCCGCGCTTCGCAAGAGCTTCATCGTCCACTCGTCGTAACGCGCGTGCGGACGTACGCGCTTGTAAAGACGCGGGACGGTTTCGGTGTTGTGGTTGAGTACGTCGGGTGCGGCATCGAGGACTACGTTAAGGGCGTCGTCGTTGCCTTCGAAGTCGGGGATGAGGACTTCGATTTTGCAGCCCGGATTCAACGCGCGCGTCGTGCGAATGACTTCGGCCCAATGCGCTGCGCCGCCGTCGCTATGATCGTCGCGGTTTACGCCGGTGATGACGGCGTGTTGCAAATTGAGTTGCTGTACGGCTTCGGCGACGTGCAGCGGTTCCTGCGCGTCGAGTGCCTTGGGTTCGCCTTTGCTGACGGCGCAAAAGCCGCAGCGCCGCGTGCAAGTGTCGCCCGCGATCATGAAAGTCGCCGTGCGATTCGACCAGCATTCATAGATGTTGGGACAACGCGCTTCCTGACAAACCGTATTCAGCTTGAGGTCGTTCATCATCCGATTGACCTCTTGAAAGTTCGCGCCCGTGTTCAAACGAATCTTGAGCCACGGCGGTTTGGGTTCGCGTTGTTTCTTGGCAATGGTTGTAGTCATAACGAATCGGATTATAGCAGTCCGCAACAACCTAACCGCAAACAGGAACAGTTCAAGAATCAGACAGGATTAACAAGATTTTCAGGATTGACGGGATGTTGTTACGAGCCAGCAATAACTCGCCTTCCTGTAATCCCGTTAATCCTGAAAATCCTGTCCAATTGGCTCTCACCGGATTGGGAATTGGCGAATGGCGTGAGTGACGCGGCCTTGAATCGGTTGCTCTTTGGCGGGAAACGGAATCGCGTCGGGGTATTTCGGATTGGCCGAACGCAACACGCGCTTCTTGCCTTCGCGGGCGAGTTGTTTGACGAACATTTGCCCTTCGACATTGGCGATAACGATCTCGCCGAGGTTAGCTTCTTCGGCGCGTTCGACGATCAGCAGGTCGCCGTCAAAAATGCCTGCGCCTTCCATCGAATCACCCGCGACGCGTACGAGATAAGTTTGCGCGACCTTTTTGAGGTTGACGAGCGCGGGCAACAACTCGAATTCTTCGCTGTCGGTGGCGAGCAACATTTCACCAGCACCGGCTGACACGCGCGCTTGAAAGAGCGGCAGCTTCAAGGTTTCAGCCTGTACGCCGTTCACGAAATCTTCTGCCGGGCGCTTCAGCCATTTCACCAGCCGCATGAAATTCGGGATCGTGATCGAAGCCTGATCGGGTTTGTTGATGATGTGGTGCAACGTAGGAAACTTGACGCCGCAAACGGTTTCGAGTTTGCGATAACTGAGGTTGTGTTCCTTCATCTGCGCGGCGATGGTGCGCCCGAGCTTGTCGAGATTGATGTCGTGGGGTTGCGGTTTTTTGTTCATAGATTTGAATTGAGTGATTTGTCCAAAAAACTTCAGCCAAAGCGGAGCATAAAGCCGCTCTGAGAATTGTCAATTGGGGGCAGTCAAGTTTTTTTCCGCCACCAGTCGAGTGAAAGCCCTGTGGAAATCCACAGCCCCGTGCCGCTGCCTGCCGTCACAACGAACGGCAGTTCGCCCGTATTGCGTTTTCAACCCGCGAGGCAGAATACGCCCCGTACTTGCAGCCCGCTCACAAGCAAGGGGCTGGCGTTGGCCTGAAACTGACACGTGTGTTCGACGCCATATTCGGGCGGGCTGCAAGTGCGCTTTTCAGATGCGAGGGGCGTCGTTATAGTGAGCGCCATCGCATCACGAATTACCTGCAATCTTCGCTTTAACCACCCATGACGAGTCGGCGACCCCACTTTCAATCAGTCTCGTTCGGCTTATTGGCGTTGAGCCTATTGGCATTAAGTTTGACGCTCACCGCCGGATGCCAAACCTCTTCGCCACCCGCGCGCGCCGCCCAACCTATACCTGTTAAAGCTGAAAAAGCCGTGGTGAATTTTGAAGATACCGACGCTGATGGATTGCCCGATGGCATCGAATTGCATTCGTTTGCTGACCGCACGAATTTTCGGAAGTGGTTTACCGCACTGGCTGAACAACAGTTTTACGCTGTGTCACCGCAATGGAACGAAACGCAGCGCGATTGCGCCGGACTAGTGCGCTTCGCCTGGCGCGAGGCGCTGCGTACGCACGACCGCCTCTGGTTTCAGGCGCTGGCGATGGAAGTAATCGCGCCGGATGTGAAAGCCTTCGCGCTTGAGCGTTCGCCATCGGGCGAAAAACTCTTTCGCACTGATTACGGCACGTTTGCCGAAAGTGATTTGGCGGATGGCAAACTCAGTGAGTTCGCCGACGCTCGTACGCTCAAGAATTACAACGCGACGTTCATCAGCCGCGACCGCCGACAGGCACAGGCCGGAGATTTATTGTTCTTTCATCAACCGTGGGTGCAAAAATACCCTTATCACGTGATGATCTTTTTAGGCGAAGCCCGGCAAGCCAACGAAGGCGCCAGCGATTGGGTCGTTTATCACACTGGCACTTCGGCAAATGATAAAGGTGAAGTCCGCAAGGCAAGGCTCGCGGTGTTGGATCAACATCCCGACCGTCGTTGGCGTCCGATTGAAAGCAACAAGCATTTTTTAGGTTTTTATCGGTTAAAGATTTTGGATTGAAAGCAAGCGCAGGGAGTAGCGATTTATGAAGCTGAGAAATCATCTGGCGATTTATGTAGCAGTTATTGTCTTCACGTTTACGTTGGCGGCGTGGCAAACGCACGCACAAGCGCAACAACCTGCGCCTGTGGCGAATAACGCCGCGCCGCAGCCGAGTCCGAGCGTGAAGCCGAGTTTTTCGCTGCAAACCAATCGCACGTATGGCACGACGGAAAAGACGCGGATTTATCTCAGCTATCAGGGGATCACGGCGCTCGACTTTCGTGTTTACAAGGTCAAAGACCCGATTAAGTTTTTCACGCAACTCGAAAACCCGCATCGCATGGGCGTCGAAGAACGCGCTGCCGTCACCGAGACCTATCGCGGGAAGCCTTCGTTTTTAGAAACGCTGCGCGATTTCAAATTCAACTTGCTGGCGCTGTTCAAAAATTACGTGCGCCAGCAGTTGCGCCGCGAATCGCGCGCCGCATTCAACGATCAATATCGTTCGGGCGAACAGCTTCCGCTCAACGTCGCCGATTACGCGCGCGTACCATTACTCAATCCCGATCAGGTGGTGAAAACGTTTCGGCAAGCGTTGACACCGCTCGACCACAGTTATGACACGCGCATGGTGAACCTGGGCGCGATGCCGGCGGGCGTATATCTGGTCGAAGCCGTCAATGATAAGTTGCGGGCTTATACGATTGCGGTCGTGACCGATTTGGCGACGATCAACAAGACGGCGAACGACGGCGACATGCTGGTCTTTGCCGTAGACCGCAAAACCGGTACGCCGCGCGCTGAGGTCAACCTTCAGGTCATCAAACAAGGCGTAACCGTCGCGCAAGGCGTGACCGACAAAAACGGTATTCTCAAAACCAAAGCCAAAAAGCCGCAGCCTAAAGCGACGCCTACGCCCACGCCCAACCCGAACGGCGAGCCTGCGCCGATGGAAGAGGAAGAAGCATACGACAGCGAAAATGCCGACTATCTGGTGATGGCGACCAAGGGCGATGAATTCGCCATCGCGGGTTTGTCGCCTTATTACTTCGACGGCTTTGAGGGCGAAGGCAACAGCAACAACGTCGCCAGTTATCTCTATACCGACCGCCCAATTTATCGGCCTGAGCAAAAGGTTTTCTTCAAAGGCATTTTGCGCAAGATCGGCGAGAACGGATACGAAATGTTCACTGACCGTACGGTGCGCGTTTCGGTCGAAGACGGCGATGGCGGCAAGCTGCTCGAAAAAGAACTTCCGTTGAGTGCGCGCGGTACTTTCAGCGGTGAGCTTGAACTTTCAAGCGCGGCGAAGCTCGGCTATTACAGCATCAAAGCGAATCTGAATGACGCCGAAGCCTCAAGCGGTTTTGAAGTCGCCGAATACAAAAAGCCTGAATTCAAAGTGCGCGTCGCGACGCCGCAAAAGTTCGTCGCCGTGGGCGAGAAAACCAATTTCACGATAGACGCCAAATACTTTTTCGGTTCGCCGGTCGCCAATGCCGAAGTGCAGTATTACGTTTATCGTTCGCGTTATTACCACTGGTGGTGGGCCGATGAAGACAGTCTAGGCGGCGATGACGAAGCAGAAGTCGAAGACGAAGAAGGCGGCTATTACGGTTATGGCAACGACATGGTCAAAGAGGGCGAAGCGCGCCTCGACGCCAACGGACAAGCCGTGATCGAGTTCACCGTGCCGACGGGCGAAAAGAAAGACCCTTACGATTATCAATATCGCCTCGAAGCCAACGTGACCGATGCCTCGCGCCGTGAAGAAACGGGCAAGGCTTCGTTTACGGGTACGCGCGGCAGTGCCGTGGCGAGCGCCGAACCTGAGAAATATGTTTACTATCAGGGCGATGCCGCGCGCATTAAAGTGCATACGGCTGATTACGAAGGCAAGCCGGTCAGCGCGCGCGTGACGCTAAAATTCATTCAGCAGACTTATGACAAAGTCGAAAAGACCGAAGACGGTCGCACGTGGTTTGAATACAAACTCAATCGCAAAGAACTCGGCAACGGCGCGGTCACGACCAACGCGCAAGGGCTGGCGACCTATGACTGGCGCATACCGATTGTCGGCAGCATTCGCATCGAAACCATCCTTAACGAAAACGGCAAAGAGATCATCAGCGACGGCGGATACCTTTACGCCACCGATCGCAACGATGCCTGGGCTGACACGGCTTATCGCAACTGGGACGAGATCAAACTCGTACCCGACAAGAAATCATACAAGCCCGGCGAAACGGCGCGCGTGCTGGTGATGTTGCCGCACGAGAAAACGCATTTGCTCGTGACGACCGAACTCAATCGGGTCATCACCGCGCGCCGCGTTGACGTTGCCGGTCGCGCCGCTACGCTCGAAGTCAAAATCGAAGAACGTTTCGCGCCGAACATTTATCTCGCGGTGGCTTACGTCAAAAACGGCGAGTTATATACCGCCGACAAATCGTTGAGCGTTCCGGCCAAAGACAAATATCTTTCGCTCGAAATTTTGCCGGATAAGAAAGAATACAAACCGCGCGATCCGGCGGCTTATACCATCGTCGCGCGCAACGCCGACGGTTCGCCCGCCGCTGGCGTCGAAGTCAGCCTCGGCGTCGTTGATGAAGCCATTTATAGCCTCGCGCCCGACAGCGCCGGAGACATTCGCAAGGCGTTTTATGACAAACGCTATAACTCGGTGAATACGAACTTTTCTACGCAATTTGAATTTATGGGCTACAGCGGCGACAAGGCGATGCAACTCGCCCAAGTGAACAAACAGACGCGCAGGCCGCAACAACTCGCCGATTTCAAGAACGACAAAGAGTTGGTCGAGCCTACGATTCGCAAAGAATTCAAAGACACGGCGTATTGGCAACCAGATGTCGTGACGAACGCCGAAGGCAAGGCGACGGTCAAGCTCGACAAGTTGCCCGACAACCTGACGACGTGGCGCGCGACGGCTCGCGCGGTGACGGCTGATTTGAAAGTAGGCTCAAAGATCAATCGCGTCATCGCGCGCAAGAACCTGATCTTGCGTTTAGAAACGCCGCGCTTCCTGACCGAAGGCGACACGGTGACGATTTCGGGCATCGTGCATAACTACTTAACTTCCGACAAAACCGCCGAAGTCGAATTGCAAGTTAGCGGCGGCGCGCAGTTGTTAGATAACGCCAAACACACTGTCACTATTGCGCAAAACGGCGAACAGCGGATTGACTGGCGCGTCAAGGCTCCGTCAGTCGCGGCGTTGCGTTTGCTCGCCACCGCCAAGACCAACGAAGAATCAGACGGCGTAGAGTTGCCGCTCAACGTCGTGCCCGCCGGATTGCACCAAACCAAAAGCAACGTCGTCGCCGTCAACGAAGACAACGCCGACCGCACCGTTCAACTCGACTTGCCCGCGAACGCTCACGCCTCATCGCGCAGCTTGCGCATAGAGGCTTCGCCATCCGTTGCCGGAGCCTTGTTCGGCGCGTTGGATTACCTGACGAGTTATCCGCACGGATGCACCGAGCAAACCATGTCCAGCTTCCTGCCCAACGTCGTCGTGGCGCAGGTGTTGAAGGAATTCAAAACGGCTTCGATCAAAGACCGCGCGTCGCTCGAAAAGAAAGTGAATCGCGGACTCGAACGGCTTTACGGCTTTCAACACAGCGACGGCGGCTGGGGCTGGTGGAAGGACGATCCGACCGATCCGTTTATGACGGCTTATGTGCTGGACGGCTTGCAACAAGCCACGACGGCGGGCTTTTCAATCGAGAGCTATCGCCTCAATCAAGCGCGCACGCGCATCCGACAAATGCTTGACGCGGGCAAGAACGAAGATAACAAAACGATTGATCTCGAAGACCGCGCTTATCTGATTTACGCCTTGAGTTCGTCCGCCGAAGAAGACCCGCGCTTCGTCAATGATTTGTTTAACAAGCGCGCGCAGTTGCAACCTTACGGACGCGCGTTGCTCGCGCTCGCGCTCAAAGCACGCGGCGACAAACCGCGCGCCGATCAAATCGCTGGCGACATCGAACGCGGAGCAAAAGTCACAGCAGCCGATGCCTATTGGCCTTCGACGCGCCGCCCGATGCCGGCGATGTTGGATTTCACCGAAGAGAACGTCACCGAAGCCACGGCGCTTTCGCTCAAGGCTCTCGCGCAACTCAAACCCACGAGCGACGTGTTGCCTAAAGCCGCGCGCTGGCTGGTCGCCAATCGGCGTCACGGTTATTACTGGGAAAGCACGAAACATACGGCCTTTGCGATTTATGGCTTGATGGATTACGTCAAGACCAGCAAAGAACTAGCGCCCGACTTTAACGTAGACATTTATCTCAACGGCGAGAAAGTCGGCACGAAACGTTTCACGGCGGCTGACGTAGCGAGCGGCGGCAATCTCACCATCGAACGCAAAGGCGCTTTGTTGGGAGCAGGCAATCAAATTCGCCTCGTCAAACAAGGCAGCGGCGTGTTGTATCTCGCCGCCGCGTTGGATTACTTCACCGCCGAGGCCGAAGTCGCGCCGCAATCCGCCGGAGGCTTGCGGCTGACGCGCGAATACCTGCGATTGCGCGTATCTGAGAATAACGGCAAGCCTTCGTGGAAGCTCGAACCGCTCACCGGCGAATTGCGTTCGGGCGACCTGATCGTCTCGAAACTTAAAGTGCAAGGCGCGAAAGGCCGTTACCTGATGGTCGAAGACCCGATTCCGGCGGGCTGCGAACAAGTCGCCAACGTCAGCGGCATCAACCTGAATTACAGCGATGGCAACTGGTCGAGTTGGTATAGCGACCGCGAGTTTTATGACAACCGCACGGCGTTCTTTACGAATTATTTCGATGGCGATGACAGCTATCAATACGCCTTGAAGGTCATCACGCCCGGCGAATTTCGTGTAGCTCCGGCGCGCGCTGAAATGATGTATGCGCCAGCGGTATCGGCGAATACGGGCAATGCACGCGCTGCGATTTTGGATAAGAAGTAGAAGGTTTTTCTTCGCGGCTGTGCCGCAGTGATGTGCGAAAAGGCTCCGCCTTTTCGGGCGAAGCAAGAGTTTGCAACGGGCTACGCCCGCCGCGTCACTGCGCAGCAAGCTAAATCGGTTCAACTACCGAAGACGCTGCGGGCATAGCCCGATGAGACTTGCTTGCCTCGCGAAAAGGCAGAGCCTTTTCGCACATCACTGCGGCGAAGCCGCACAGGTTCACTATGTTCACCGACATCAAAAACGCAGTGGTAAACGCCGAACGCAAACTCTTTGCGCATTACGGCACGACGGCAGTGGCGCTGGTGCTTTACTTATTGCTGCTCGCGGTGCTTTACGCTTTTCTCGCTATGGGCGAACGCTCAGCGACGCAGGTCATTCTGAGCTTGCTCGTACTACCGTTGCTCGGCGTCATTTTGTTTTTCTCGTTGCAATCGCTCGGCGTGAGTTACACGCGCGTAGGCGTCAATGCCGCTTATCTCTTGCGACGCGCGTTGAGTGATTGCTGGAAGCTGTTGATCGTAAGCTTGCCGCTCATCCTGTTGGCGTGGCTGCTGCATTACGCTTACGGCAAAGCGACGGGCGCGCTGAGTTACGACCAATCGGTTGAATGGCAAGGCAAGACGTTGCGTTGGTTGTGGTTGTTTTTCTTTTGCCTCGCGTTGCCGCTGATGGCGATGCACGTGTGGATTGCCGCCGTGCGCGAAGGCATTGGCGCTACGTTACGCGGTTATTTGCGGCACATGGTTCGAGCCTTCGCGCCGCGTTCACTGGCGGTTTATGTGTTGGCGTGGATCATCAACGGCCTGCTGGCTTATGCGTTGTTATTCGGCTTCAAGACGCAATTTGGCGGGCCGTGGGTTGAATTGATTTTGTTGGGGTTGCGCATGGCGCTGGCGGCGTTGCTGGTGTTTATGGCGTGGTTCGTTTCGTTGGGCGCGTTGGTCGAAGTGACTACGCCGAAAGTGGAGGCGTGAGAATGAGGCGAGATGTGATTTGGTTTTGGGTTCTTCTCCTGTGCGTCAGCGCGAACCTTTCGTGCAGCCAGCCAACGGCGTCTTCCAAAACGGGAAATCATTTGTCGCCTCAACCTGTCAGTCATAGTTCACCGTCACCTAATCCCACGCCATTAACCCAGCCGTTGCCGCGTGTTCAGTTGTTGGAAGTCGGCGGCTTTCACGGCGATGAAGTCAAAGCACGCAGCGGTCAGCAATGGTTGGGCTTGTACGCCAATGAGCAAGGTTCGCAATTGATTTTATCGAAGCTGAACATTGAGATCGTAGTAGATGAAATTGTTGACACAGGTATTCCAGGTCAGAAAACTGGTAGAAGCGTCACGGTTGACCGCCGAGAAGAACCGATATTTTTAGTACGCAATGCGCCGATGTTGCGGTCAGGCAATGTCATCACGATCTATGGCGTTAATCCTGATGAACCCGTGATGTTGCTGGATCGCCAGCCGATGAAGCTACAACTGGGCGATTTGGTATATGAGCTGGTGATGACGGGCGATGAGCCGAGTGTCCAACCAAATATCGTACCTTCAAAAAGTCCTCGACTGATCTTGCGACAGGGGGCAATCGAGCAGGTGGTTTACCAATTAACGCAAGGCGATGAAGATTCTGGTTGGCAATTGCGTTGGGCCGGCGACATTGATGGTGACGGCAAGTTGGATTTGTATGCCAATCTGCCGGAACACTACAACGTGACGCGCCGCAAGCTCTTTCTTTCTTCACAAGCTAAACCCGGCCAATTGGTCAGAGAAGTAGCCGAGTTCGTCACCACGGGCTGCTGACGCTGAAGCGAGGATGCATGAAGTTTTTGACTCGCTTAATTCCTCTGGCGCTTTGGGTTTCTATTGCCGCGCTTTCAGCTTGTGCGGTTCATCAGAACGCCGATTCTCTTACTGACACTGCCTCTGTTCCTTCGCCATCTTCAACCAATCTTTTCAATTTAACTGACGACCAATGGCAACGCGCTGCCGACGCGGCCATGAAGGACAGCAATGGGCAAGACCGAGAAGGCGCGTTGATTGTGATTGACCCGCAATCGGGACGCTTGCGGGCCGTGGTGAACCCGCGCATTGCATTCAGTCAAGCGTATCCGCCGGGTTCGACGATCAAGCCGTTCACGGCGTTGGCGGCGTTGCGCGCGGGACTCGTGCAACGCGATTCATCAAGACAATGCAGCGGACGCTATCAACGCGGAGCCTCTTCGATGACGTGTTCGCATCCGAAAAGCGAGACGGCGTTCGACTTGCCGCACGCGCTGGGCTATTCGTGCAACGACTATTTCGGGCATCTGGGCGAACGGCTCAACGTGAGTGCGGCGGCGATGACGCTGGCGACGTTCGGCTTCGGCAAGCGCACCGGCGCAAATATCGCGGGCGAACACGCAGGACGTTTGTCGCTGGGCGAATGGAACGCCAACGACGTGTTGGGCGATAGCGAAGGGCTGACAGTTACGCCTTTGCAATTGCTGACGGCTTACGCTGCGTTGGTGAACGGCGGGCATCTTTGGCAGCCGCAACAAATTAATGACGCGAGTTTCGCTCCGCGTGAAAGCGCGCGCATTCCGATCAGCGCCAACCATCGCGCCGTATTGCTTGAAGGCATGCGCGGCGCAGTGCGTTACGGCACGGCGGCGAAAGCCAACCTCGATGAGTTGCCGGTTTATGCGTTGGGCAAGACTGGGACTTCTTCGGCAAGCAACGGCTTTCAAACGCAGGGCTGGTTCGTCAGCTTTCTCTCTGACAATTCCGCCAATCAATTGCCCGAACCCGCACAAGCGCGTATCGGCATCGTTGTGATGCTCAAGCGTTCGCACGGTTCGACGTGTGCTGAAATCGTGCGCAAAGCCGTGGAGTGCGGAATGCGGAGTGCGGAGTGCGGAGTGCCGAAAAACAACCGTG
>JAYSVR010000428.1:0-13896 GCA_043718445.1 Acidobacteriota bacterium
GTGTTTAACGAAATCACCTGGGACATTCACGGCTCGGCTCCGTTCAGCCCGATTGCGTGTTACCGCGATCTGGTCGGGCCGATGTTCGATATGGCTTACGCTTCGTTGCTGTCTGACTTGCACGAACGCGGCTTGCTCAAAAATACGATGGTGGTGGCGACGGGTGAATTCGGTCGTACGCCGAAAATCAATCCGGCGGGCGGACGCGACCACTGGCCGCAATGCTGGACGATGTTGATGGCCGGCGGCGGCATCAAAGGCGGACAAGTCGTCGGCGCTTCAGACGAAATCGGCGCTTATCCGAAAGACCGCCCCGTCACGCCGGGTGAAGTTACGGCGACAATCTGTCGCGGACTGGGCATTGATCTCGATCACGAATTGACGGGTGTGCAAGGGCGTCCGATTCGCGTGGTCGAGCATGGTGTGAATGCGATTAACGAACTGTTTTAGTTAAAGCAGCACGAGGCTGGCGAATGGTCTTTTATCGGGAGACTCAATATGCAAGCTGATAGAGCAGTACAACGAGAAACCTATCCACTGCCGCCCACAGTCACGGTCGCGCCTGAACCGCAATGGCTGACAGCGGCGGAACTTTACGACTTAATGCCGTCGGCGCAGGGGTTGCTGAGTAACGACCCCGAAGGCGCTGCCGCCTTTGCCGAACTGATGCCGGACGCGAGCCACGTTCTCAGCGAGGAGCCACGTATGGAAACTTCATTGCACGAAAGCCAGTTGCGCTTATTGGTCAATTTGCTCGAATGGCACTGGCGCGACCGCCACGATTATTTTGTCGGAGCCAACCTGACCGTTTTTTATAGCCAGCAGATGTTGAAAACACGCGACTTTCGCGGGCCGGATTTTTTCGTGGTGTTAGGCACTGAAAAACGTCCGCGCACTTCGTGGGTCGTGTGGGAAGAAGACGGCCTGGCTCCGCATTTCGTATTGGAATTACTCTCGCCGAAAACGTGGGACGTAGATCGCAAACTTAAGCGCCAGCTATACGCACAACGGCTGCACGCGCAAGAATACTTCTGGTTCTCGCCCGTCACCAAAGAGTTTATCGGCTTAACCTTGGGCGGCAGCGATTACGAAGAAATCACACCCAATGACCGAGGCTGGCGTTGGAGCGAGACCTTGCAATACTTCCTCGGCCTCCACGAAGGGAAGTTACGTTTTTTCGATGCTGACGGAAATTTGCTCCTGACTTCGGAAGAAGATGCCTTAGCGGCCTTTCAACGCGAAGACGCCCTTAACCAACGCGCTAACGCCGAAGCCAAGCGGGCTAAAGCGGAGGCCAAACGCGCTAACGCTGAAGCGCAACGCGCTGACGCCGCCACGCAACTCGCTGAACAACTCACCGCCAAGCTCCGTGCGCTTGGCATTGACCCAAACCAACCTTAAGGAGGTAAGCATATGGCAAGCAAACAATTTATCGAACTGTTACAACAACTGCATGAAACCGGTGAAAAGAAACCACTACGTTGGGAACCGATTCGCCGCAAGTACGATTCGCTGCGTTGCGATTTCTGTCTGGCGTTGGGCGGCGGCGTTATTCATCTCGTTGGAAATGATTCCGACGACATGCATTGGACGGCGAGCGTCAAGGCTTATCTGATGACGCGCGACGGGTTGCTGGTGGATGAATATGAAGCGAAACAAAACGAGACGCTGCTCTTTGAAACGATGTTCAACCTGTTCATTCAGGCACGCGACGCGGCGTTCAATTTGCCGCGTATGATCGAAGACATTCGCAGCGACCTGATCGCAGGCAAGACGCGCGAGTTGCCTGAAAAACTGACGCGCCCTGACGAAAGCGATATTCCGTTTTAACGCGTCTTCAATACATCTGGGCACCACAACGATGAAAACTACTTCACTCAAACGCTGGCTCTTGATCGCCAGCCTCGCCTTGACGGCTGCGTGGAAGGCTCAAGATCAGCAAGCCTTTCACGCAGCCCCCAACGTCACGCTCGACACGACGAAACCGGTCGGCGAAATCACTACGCCTGCGGCGGGTTGGAGCTTTCGCAATCACGTGATTCCTGTGTTGACGCGGCTGGGTTGCAATGCCGGAGCCTGTCACGGCGCATTGGCGGGCAAGGGCGGATTCAAGCTGACGTTGCGCGGTTACGACCCTGAAGCCGATTTCACAGCGATGACGCGGCAATCGTTGGGGCGGCGCGTGAACAAATCCGAACCGGCGCGCAGCTTGTTGTTGCTGAAGCCTACGGCGGCCATCGGACACGGCGGCGGCAAGCGAATGGCGACCGATTCGCTTGAATACAAAGTCTTGAGCGAATGGATTGCCGGTGGCCTCGATGCGCCACGCGAGAGCGACGCCAAAATCATCAAGCTCGAAGTCACGCCGAACGCGGCAACTTTAAGAAGTGAGGGGGCGAGTGGAGCTACGCAAGCCTTGCGCGTGCTGGCGCATTACTCCGACAACCACACTGAGGACGTGACGCGCTGGGTGAAATACTCGACCGCCGACGGCAGCGTCGCCGTAGTGGATGACGACGGCAAGGTGAAAGTGAATGGCCACGGCGAAACCGCCATTAGCGTTTGGTATCTGAGTCAGGTCGCGTTCGCGCGCATCGCCAATGCCTTTCCTCACGAAGTGAAGCCGGAAGTTTATGCCAGCGCGCCGCGTCATAATTTCATTGATGCGCTGGTGTTGAAGAAGCTGCAAACGCTCAACCTCGCGCCTTCATCGCAAGCGAATGATCGTGAATTCGTGCGCCGCGCTTATCTCGATGCGATTGGCACGCTGCCTATGGCACAAGAGACGGCGGCGTTTGTGAATGATGTGGCAACTGACAAACGCGCGAAGCTGATTGATGCGCTGCTGGCGCGCGAAGAATTCAATGACTATTGGACGAATCGCTTTGCCGACACCTTGCTCGTGTCTTCACGTTTGCTCAGCACAAATGCGATGTGGTCGTTTCACAACTGGATTCGTGACAGCCTCAGCGCCAACAAACCTTACGATCAGTTCGTGCGCGAGATCGTGACGGCCAATGGGAATACGCTCGAAAACGGCGCGGCGAACTATTACGTGCTGCACAAGGAAGTCACCGATCTGACTGAAAACTTTTCGATGGCGTTTTTGGGAATGTCCATCACCTGCGCGCGTTGCCACAATCATCCGCTCGAAAAGTGGACGCAGAAACAATACTTCCAGATGGCGAATCTGTTTGCGCGCATCGGGATGAAAAACGGCACGCGCGACGGCGACGTTCAGGTTTATACGAACGCCTCCGGCGAAGTGAATCATCCGCGGATGGGCAAGCCGTTACCGCCTACACCACTGGATGGAACTGCGATTGATTTCAACGCGACGGGTGATCGCCGCGCGCATCTGGCGGCGTGGCTGACTGCGGCGGATAATCCATATTTCGCGCGTTCGTTCGTCAATCGCGTATGGAAGAATTTCATGGGGCGCGGCCTCGTCGAAGCCGTAGACGATATGCGCGCGACCAATCCGCCCTCGAACGAAGAACTGCTCACGGCGGTCACGAAAGATTTCATCGAACACCGTTTCGACCTGCGACACTTGATTCGTACGATCATGAACTCGGCGGCCTATCAACGTTCGTCGCAACCGAACGCGACCAATGCGCAAGACGAAAGATTCTATTCGCGTTACATCGTGCGGCGTTTGCCCGCTGAAGTGTTGCTCGATGCCGTTTCGCAAATCACCGGCGTGGCGACTGACTTCCCTGGTTACGGCGCAGGCACGCGGGCGCTGCAATTGCCTGACAGCCGTGTGAACAATTATTTTCTAACGGTGTTCGGGCGGCCTTTGCGGATGATGACCGTTGACAGTGAGCGAACCTCTGAACCATCGGTCGCGCAGGCGTTGCATACGATCAATGGCGAGACAATCAATCAGAAGCTGCGCGACAAGAATGGCTCTGTCGAGAATGCGCTGCGATTGGGATTGTCAGACGAAATGCTGGTGCAACACGCTTATGCAGCGGCGTTGAGCCGTCCGCCGCAAGCCGAAGAGATGAAACATCTGCTGGCGGCGCTGCGCGAAAGCGGCGCTGACCGCAAACAAACCATCGAAGACTTGCTGTGGGCCGTGCTGACCAGCAAAGAATTTTTGTTTAATCACTGAGCGTTTTTAGGTGGGACAGGATCGTATCCTGTCCCACCAACCGAATAGATGAAACGATTCACCACCATCGCGCCGTTGCTGTGTTTGGCTTTCTGCTTTCAGGCAATCACCCAAAACGCACAACCCGACCTCAGCTATCAACGCCACCTCGCGCCGCTGTTCGCCGACAAATGCGCAGCCTGTCACAACCACACGACGCGCAAGGGCGGACTCAATCTCGAAAGCTATCAAAGCATGATGAACGGCGGCACACGCGGCACACCCATCATCGCAGGCAAGAGCAGCGAAAGCCTGTTGGTCAAATACGTCGAAGGCTCGCTCAAGCCGCAGATGCCCATCGGCGACAAACTTGCCGACGCAGAAATCGCGCTCATCAAACGCTGGATTGACGCAGGCGCGCGCGCCGAATCAACCAGTGCCGAACCTGCGCCACCAGCAAACAACACAACGGCAAAAATCCCTACGATCAAACCGACCAAGCCTGTCAGCGCAGCGATCAACAGTATTGCGTTCAACGCCGACGGAACACGCCTCGCCGTAGGCCGTTATCAAACCGTAGAAATTCTCGACCCACGAACACCGCAACCCATCCTCACGCTGACCGGCCACGCCAACGAAGTGCGCGGCCTTGCGTTCAGCCCTGACGGCAAATTCATCGCCGCCGCCGGAGGCAATCCGGGGCAGTTCGGCGAAATCAAATTGTGGGATGTGACGACCGGCAAAGAGATCAAAACGTGGCGCGGACATCGTGACAACATCTTCGCCTTGGCGTTCAGTCCTGACGGCGCGAAGCTGGCGACGTGCAGTTACGACAAGCTCATCAAGCTGTGGGATGCGGCAACCGGCGAAGAAATCAAGACGCTGAAAGATCACACCGATTCGGTGTTCACGATTGCCTTCAGCCCGGATGGCAAGTGGCTCGCTTCGGGCGCGGCTGATCGTACGGTAAAAATTTGGGACGTGCTGACCGGCGAAAGGCTTTATACGATGAGCGATTCGTTGGATACGGTAAGCAGCGTTTCGTTTCATCCGTCCGGCAAGCTGCTCGCGGGCGCAGGCGCAGATCGTACGTTGCGCATCTGGTCGCTCGGCGCAAACGAAGGCAAACAAGTGCGTTCGTTGATCGGACACGCCGACGCCATCAACCTGATTCAATTTTCGCCCGACGGCAAAACGCTGGTGACGACGGGCGCAGACAAAACGCTCAAGTTCTGGAACGCCGAAACATTGATTGAGACCCACGAAGCCGAGCCGCAATCGGATTGGGTTTTCGGGATGAGTTACAGCCCTGATGGCAAGCGGCTGGCGGTGGGACGTTATGACGGTACGCTGACGGTGTATGACGCACTGACCGGAAAGAAAATATCTCTACCAGTTCGATGATTTACCGATTCGCCGACTCAACGCGCCTCAAAAGACCAACGAGTGCGCTCAAGCAAACGTCCCCATTTTTCATCAAACGGATGCACGACGCTGACGGTTTCCGCCCCGCGTAATAACAAGCGGCCTTCGTTCGCCCACATAAAAATCGAGCCTTCCAGATTTTGTACGTTCGTGTAACCGCGCGCCTTCAGCTTTTGCGCCAACGCCGACGAACGATAGCCAATCGAGCAATAGACCACGACGGGCGCGTCTTTCGGTTGCGTTTGCAAAACAGCAACGGCTTGCACTTCATCAGCGGCGTGCTTTGCGTTAGGCAGGTGGCTGACCGCAAATTCTTTTTCAGCGCGCGCGTCCAGCAATATGGGTTGCGGCTGGCTGGTGTCTTTCAGCCAATCGGCAAGTTCGCTCGGCTTCAATTGCCGCACGTCAGGAAACTTGTCGCGTACCATTTTGTAAGCATCCGGCCAATCTGCTTTGACATATCCCGCCAATACGCTTTGCCCAGATTCCGTAATCTTGCCGCATCCGCACAAGCGCGTATAAGCCAACAAACAAGCTCCCAACAAAAAAGCAGCAATCAGCAAAACATATTTCATCGCGCCTCTCTCCTCTTACACCGGCCACTAATCGCGCGGATTCACTGAACCGCTGATCGGCTTGCGCGTAGTCTCACCGGTACGCACAACCGACAAACCTTCTTCCACTTCGCCATGCGGACGCGGGATGACGTGCGTAGAGACGACTTCACCAACCTTGCGCGCCGCAGCGGCTCCGGCTTCAACGGCGGCTTTCACTGCGCCGACTTCACCGCGCACGATGGCGGTGACGAGTCCGGCGTCTACTTTTTCATAGCCGACCAGCTTGACGTTGGCGGATTTCACCATCGCGTCGGCGGCTTCGATCATGGCGACGAGGCCGCGACATTCGATCATTCCCAGAGCTTCCATTTTGTGTGACCTTTCAGGTTTGAATTGTGAACAGCGCGCGCATTCTAAACGCGCGCCGCCAAACACCACAAAGGCGCAGCCTCAATGAAGAAGCTGCGCCTTTGGGCAAACGAATCAAGCCGACGCGAGGTTATTGCGCGGCGGGCTTGCCGAATTTCGTATTCTCAACCGCTACGTTGTTTTTGATCTCTTCGATTTTGATCGTCATCGCGAAAGCGGGAGTGGATTGTTTCATCGTGTGCCACGTATTCACGCCGTCCACCATTTTGTAATCCTCAAACGTCGCTTCGGTCGGCATCTTGCCTTGCGGCGATTCGGGTTCAGAATCGTGGCGCACCATCAAGCCCGTCGCTTCGTCGAAATAATATTTTTCGGGGCTGCCTTCGGTCGGAATGGCTTCGATCATAATGGCCGAACCGCCTGCGAGCTTTTCGCGGCCTTTGACCGTCAGGCTTTTATAAAGCTCTTTCAATCTGAGTTCGCGGTGAAAGTCGGCTTGAATTTTCATCTGCGCCAACTCTGCACCTTGCAGTTCGCGCAAGCCGCTCATCGGGTCTTGCGACCAAGCCGCCTTGCCGTCGAATACGCTGACGATGGAACCAAAGCCGCCGATTTCAATTTTCATGAAATTCATATTGGGAGCTTTCATTGCCATCTCAACCGTACCGCTCGCGCCCATCGCAGGCAGATCAAACGTACCTTTCATCGTACGGCTGGTGATTTTCTTGATGGCCTCTTCGCCACCCGAAGCCTTGACGAATTTCGCCAGCACTTCGTCTACGGTTGGTAAGGCAGCCGCTTTGGCTTCAGGTTTGGCAGCCGCTTCCGCTGCGGGTTTAGGCGCAGCAGCCTCTTGCGCCATCGCCAGACTCACTGTCATTAGAGTAAACACAAACATCATTGCAAAACGTTTCATAGTTATTCCTTTCTGCTAGGGGAAAATTGTTGTGGTTGAATGGGGAATGATTGAATCATCTTTTAACCGCTGGCTTGCGCGACTGCAAACGCGCGAAATGCGCCAGCGCCGCTGCCAGCGTGAGATCGCGTCCGGCCAGCAAGGCCGCGCGCGTAGACGGCGCGACGACGTTCGGAATGACGCCGCGCCCTTCGATCAAAGTACCTTTAGAAGTTTTGAAATCGCCGACCGCGTATTGAAACAGCCCGCCCGTCGGCAGCTTCTCAATGAACGAAGGAAGCGCCGCTCCCGCGCTGCGTTCGCCGATGACCGTGGCGCGTTTGAGGTCTTGCAGCCCGGCGGCAAAAACTTCGCTCGTCGAAGCGCTGCCATAATTTTGCAGAATCACCAGCGGCCCGTCATAGATCGGCGTCGGAGCATTCTTTTGCGGCGTGATGATGAACTTTTGCACCGTGCCGCGCATTTGCATCGTGCCCAGCGAAGCATCTTCGTTAAACAAATATCCGCTCAAGCCATTCGCCATGCCGCCGATGCCGCCGGGGTTGCCGCGCAAATCAATAATCAAACCCGATACGCCGTCTAAATCTTTCAGCGCCGCGCGCAACTTCGCCATCATCGGCGTCACCCAAATGTTGAACTTGATATAGCCTATCCACTTGGCGCCGTTCGCCAATCGTTTGCTTTCAAAGTGCATCGGTTGCGGGCCGAAATTGCCGAAGGCCGCCGACCATTCGCCTTTGTAAGGTTGCAGTGCGAGTTGCGCCGTTTGCGGTCGCGCATTGCCATCAAGGTATTGCACCGTGACCGTCTTGCCCGCTTCGCCTTTCAAGCGCGCCAGCACCATGCGTTCAAGCCGCAAGCGTTTGATGGCCGCTGTCTCAGGGCCACGCGCAAGTTTTAGCGCGAGTTCCGCGACTGTGCTTTCTCCGGCTTTGGTGATGACGAAACCCGGTCGCAAGCCTGTTAGCGCGGCGCTTGAATTCGGTTCGACCGCACTGATGACGGCTTGCGTTCCGATCATCTGCAACTCGATGCCGGTCGTTGCCGTACCGCTCGGCATCTCGTCATCGGTCACAACCGCTTCGGGCGAAATGACTTGAAAGTGCGACTGGTGCAATTCGCCGAGCATCTGTTGCAACAGCGGATAAAGCTCTGCTTCGGTTTTGATCCTCGCCATCCGCGCGGCATAACGCACGCGCACCTGATCCCAGTTCACGCCGCCAAACGTAGGATCGAAATGTTTGTCTTTAACAGTACGCCACACTTGATCGAAGGTGCGTTCGAGGATATTTGAGGAATCCGCTTTCGGTAAGGCGGCGATGGGTGCAGATTGCGACTGAGCTTGCGCAGCTAGTGCGCACAACGCGAACAGCAACAGAGCGGAATGAATTCGAGCTTGCATAATTTTGGTAAAGCGAAACGGATGCTTCAGTGTGCATTCAGTACGAAAAAAGCCGCGACAAGTTTCACGGCAAACATAATTTTCTTGCTCTTCTACCGCGTTGAAGGACGAGATACAACCGGTTGATTTAACGGGATAACTACATTAGCATCCGCGCCGTGTCAGCCCTTTATAAGCGCGCTGACCCACTGTATTTAAGCTGTATTAACGCATTAAAACATAAACTTTTTGGCTGTTTACCCCTGCCGCATCCTCTTGAACGCATGAGGCATTTGCCCCTGTAACGTCACGCTTCCTGCGAGGATTCACCACGATGTCGAACGAAACGCAATCCCCATCATCTCCGTCTGGCAACTTTGGCAATCAAGCAGGCGATGATCGCGCCGCTCGCGTGACCATGGTTTCTTCGCAACCATTGCCGTCATTGACGAATACAGCTCCAACGAATAGCGGAGCGCAGCCTGCCGCCGCCGCCGGTCACGCCAGCTTGCACATCACCCTACGCGAAGGCGGCGCGATGGAACGCGAACTCACCTACTTAGACACGCGCCTCGGCAAAGGCCCCGACAACGAAATCATCTTGAGCGACGCTGCCATTTCATCGAATCACGCGCTGATTCGTTATGACGGTACGCATCACATGTTAATTGACGTAGGCAGCCGCAACGGAACCTATCTCAACAACCAGCGTGTCGCCGTGCCCACGCCACTCAAAGCCGGAGACTCAATTCGCATCGGACATTGCACGCTCGCCTTTCGTTCGGTGAGCGCACCAGTTAACGCGCAGGCAGGCGCACAGCCAAGTCAAACCGTCGCGTTTTCAGGGACGGAAATTTTAAGTGCAACCGCAGGCGCTCCGCCACCACCGAGCGCGCCTCCTGTACCTGCCAACGTGGCTGCACCGACCGAAGACGTGCTGGCACGCGCACTGGTCAATAACAAACTCATCGCCATCGGCGATATGGAACGCGTACAGAAAAACCTGCAAGGCCGTCGCCTCTATCACGTCTTGATCGCCGAAAAACTTTCCACCGAATTGGGACTGCGCGATTTGATGAGCCGTACCTTCAACATGCAACTCGCCGATTTGCGTTCGACCGAAATTGATGTGCCGCTCGCGCAAAAATTGAATCCGGCCTTTCTGCGTGAAAAGCTCTGCCTGCCGCTGGCTAGTCCGGCAGGCGAATCAAACGTTGCCGTCGCTGATCCGACCGATAAAGCGGCACTCGACGAAATCAAAAAACGCATCAGCAAAACGGTGAATTGGCGGCTCGCGACAGCCAGCGAGATTGCGGCGAAACTCGACGCGCAATTCACACCGCGTTTGATCGGCGTGCTGCCTTCGGGCGAGAAGCTAGACATACTGATCAATCAGTCCGAAATCGCGCTCGGCAAAGCACCGCACAATCGCGTGGTGCTAAACGACACGACGGTGAGCAGTTCGCACGCGACGATTCTGACGCGCGACGGCGGATACAGCATCATTGATTTGGGCAGCAGCAACGGCACGTTTGTGAACGGTACGAGGCTGACGACCGAAGCGTGGACGATGAAACACGGCGACCGCATTCAACTGGGCAAAGTGATGTTCACCTTCCGCAATCCGACCGAAACGGTCGAAAACAAAACTGCGCGACTCTCGCTCGACGCGCTCGAAGAGATTCGCAAACGTGCGGGACTGGCTGCGACGGGAGCGCCCATGGCAGCCGCCGCTTTCGCCGCCGGGGCCGCTGCCGCACCGGTAGCAATGTCAGAAGCCGAACGCGAAGCCGAAGAAGAAAAGAAGCGCAAAAAGAAAGAAGAGAAAGAACAAAAGGAAAAAGAGAAAAGCAGTTTGACTAGCGCCAGCAATCTGAGCCGCATCATCGCGCAAGTGATGGGCGCAATGATCGCCATCATCGGCCCCATCGTGCTTTTTTACCTGGGCGTATTCGGCGGCGGCGGCACCGCCACCAATGGCAACAGCGGCAACAGCGGTTCGGCGAGCAATGCGGCTACGGTCAAACTGACGCAAGGCAAGTGGACGGGTTTCAGTTCCGGCATCTTCGGCAAAGACCCTGAAGCCTCGGGCGCAGCCGCCGTGCCGGGCGTACCCGGCTTGCTGGTGGTTGACGACGGACGGCAAAACGAAATCGTATGGATGCCGATCAACGACTTGGGCAAACAGGCGGGCGATCTCAAAGCCGTGCCGCTAAACGCCACCTTCGCCGATGCCGAAGCCATCACATATGGCGGCGGATATTTTTACGTCATGACTTCGCAATCCGATCCTGACAGCGTGAATAGCAAAGCCCTGTTGCGGTTCAGCTTCAACGCGCAAACGCAAACAATCAACGGCACGGCGGCTGAACTCATCAGCGACCTGCGCGCCTTCTTGCTGCAAAACGTGCCTGAAATCGCCACGCGCGGCGCGGCTCCCGGTTTGGATGGCGGATTGAATATCGAAGGCATGGCTTACGACCCAAATAACGAACGGCTGTTGCTCGGGCTGCGTTCGCCCTTTATCGGCAGCCAGGCCGTACTCGTGCCGATTAAGCTGATCAATCCGTTGCAACCGCTGGCACTCAACAATATCAAAGTAGACAGTCCGTCGGTGATTCCGCTCGCGCTCGAAAATCAGGGCGTCAGGGACATCACTTACGACGCGCACAAAAGAGTTTTCCTGATTATTTCGGGCGCTCCTGAAACCCAAAAGAAAACTGCTTTCGGCTTGTGGGAATGGAGCGGCAACGCCGACGATCCGCCGCGCAAGATCATGATGCTCGACGATAAATACAAACCCGAAGGCATCACCAGCGTCACCCTCAACGGACAGGACTTCCTGATGGTGATGGGCGACGAAGGCAATTATTTAAGGTTGGATTACGTGAAGTAGCCACCGTACCGCAACCTGTCAGGTTGCGGAGACTCGCGGTTACGACCAATTATTTCATGACGAAACCTTCGCAACCTGACAGGTTGCGATACCCAACAACGCACGATCTCCCCTCGTGGTAATTTTTCCAGTCTGTTAAAGGAGGACTAGAGATGTTTCACCAATCGTTCCGAATCCCACGTATGGTTTTAATGGCCTTGCTATGCAGCCTGTTCGCACTGACGACACAACTAACACCGCAACTGGCGACCAGTTACGCCGCGCCACAAAAGGCCAGCAAAGAGCAGGAAAAAGCCGCCAAAGCTGAAGAGAAAGCGGCTAAAGAAGCTGCCAAAGAAAAAGAAAAAGCTGAGAAAGAAAGCAGCAAGTCCAGCAGCAAGAGTAGTAGCAGTAGTAGCAGTAGCAGCAGTAAAAGCAGTAGCAGCAGCAAGAGCAGTAAAGGCGGGAAATCAAAACTTCCGGCCAATGCGCCTACGACCGAAGGCACGCCCGCGATCTGGCGGGACCTCGGCGACGTGTCACAACTCAATCTCATTTGGGGCATCGGCAGCGAAGCGGAACAACCCAAGCCGCCTTTTCAATTCGATAAGGAAGACATCACCGGCACTAACCCGAAGATCAAAATCATTGATGCCAACGGCGTCAAATGGAACATGAAATTTGACGAAGAAGTGCATGCCGAAGTCGTCAGCAGCCGTCTCGTTTGGGCGATGGGCTATATGGTCGAAGAAAGTTATTTCATCCCGTCAGGCACGGTGAATGGCGTCACCGGTTTAGGCCGCGCGAAAAAGTTCATCGGCACGGGCGGCTCGTTCACGAACGCGATGTTTGAGAAACGGCCTGACAACATTGCGCGCCGTCGCAATCCGTGGGCGTGGGACGGCAACCCGTTCGCCAACTCAAAAGAACTCGCGGGACTCGGCGTGCTGTGTTTTCTGTTAAGCAACTGGGACGCCAAAGAATCGAACAACAACGTGCTGGGCATGTTCGACGAAGACGGCAAGACCGTGAAGGAATGGTTCCTCGTCGCCGATTGGGGCGGCACCTTTGGCAAGACCGGCGGAATGCTGTCGCATTCCAAATGGGACCCGGCTGATTACGGCAAGCAAGCCTTCATTGACGGCGTGAGCGGCGGCACGATCAAGTTCCATTACACCGGCAAGATGGGCAGTTCGCTCAAGGCGATGCCCGTCGCCAACGCCAAATGGATCACCGAACGCCTCGCCGCCTTGAGTGACGCACAGTGGCGCGACGCTTTCAAAGCGGGCGGCGCTTCGCAAGCTGAAACCGATGCGTTCATCTCGGTGCTGCGCCGTCGCATGGGCGAATTGAAACAAGCCACGGGAATGTAAAAAAGTGAAAAGTGAACAGTGAACAGTGATGGGGGCGTGATTTACTGCATTCCCCCTATCACTTTTCCTCCTTCACTTTTCACTGTTCACTTTTCACTTTCAATGCAGGTCATCGTACAACCGCGCGACGGAATTGAGCCGTTACTCAACGGCATACGGCAAGCCATGCGTTCCGTCGAAATCGTCATCTATCGCTGCGACCGGCTGGAGATTGAGACCGCCCTCATCGAAGCCCGCGCTCGTGGCGTAGACGTTCACGCGCTCATCACTTACACCAACAAAGAAGACCTCAAGGGCATCAAGAAACTCGAACAGCGCCTGTTGATCGCGGGCGTCAGAGTCACGCGCACCGCCGACGACCTGATTCGTTATCACACGAAGATGATGATCATTGATCGTCAGACGCTGTTTTTGCTGACCTTCAATTTCACCTTTCTCGATATTCATCACAGCCGCAGCTTCGGCGTCATCACAACGGCTCTGCCGCTGGTCAGGCAGGCGATTGCCTTATTCGAAGCCGACACGCTGCAAGTGGTACCGCCGCTCGAAGCGGATGATTACGTGATTAGTCCACTCAACGCGCGGCAAAAGCTGGGCGATTACCTTCAAGGAGCGCAGCGGCAATTATTGATTTACGACGGCAAGCTGAGTGACCCGGAAATGATTGACCTGCTCGAAGCACGCGCCAGTTCGGGCGTCGAAATCAAAGTCATCGGCGCGCTCGACCGCAAAAGCAAACTTATCGCTGTACGCAAAATGCCGCTGATGCGCTTGCACGTACAGGCCATCATCCGCGACAACTCGCACGTATTTTTCGGCAGCCAAAGCCTGCGCACCATCGAACTCGACCAACGCCGCGAAGTCGGCTTGATTACCGACAACGCCGAAGCGATTCGGCATT
>JAYSVR010000429.1:0-13865 GCA_043718445.1 Acidobacteriota bacterium
CCTGCGCCACGTTTTTAGTTTAGCCTGTTCTTTTCTGAAAGCGCCGCGCCGCTACGAAAATCATGAACGCGGCCATCACGGTCAAGACTAAGGCTTGCCACCAAAGGTCTTGCAATTCGGCTCCGCGCAGGATGATGCCACGAAAGATTTGAATCAGGTAAGTCACCGGAATGATTTTGCTGACGTACTGAAAAAACACCGGCATCGTGTCTACCGGAAAAATATAGCCCGACAAAAAGATCGAAGGCATCAACGTACCGAACGCGCCTTGCATCGCTTCTTGTTGCGAGTGCGCCCGCGTCGAAATCAACAGCCCGAAACCCAGCATCGTCAGAATGAACGGAATGATCAGCACCAGCAGTAACCCCAGATTGCCGCGAATCGGTACGCCAAATGCCCAGCGCATAAACACCAACAGCACGCACATCTCGACATAAGTCAGCACGGCATAAGGAATGAGCTTGCCCATCATCAAACCCAGCGGTTTGATCGGCGTCATATACAACTGTTCCAGCGTGCCGCGTTCGCGTTCGCGTACGATAGCGATAGCTGTGAGCAGCACAGTCATCATCTGCATCAACACGGCGATCATGCCGGGGATGAGGTAATTGGCCGAACGCGAATCGGGGTTGAATAAAATTTTGGGACGCGCTTCGACCGGCAACGCGCGGCGAATCGTGCCGCCATCCAGCAGGCGCTCTAACGATTCGCGGAAGGCGATAGCGTTCGAGACATTGAGGGCTTCGCCCGCGACCGATGAGTCAGAGCCATCCACCAAGACCAGTATGCTCGCCGTATCGCCCGCCAACAGCTTGCGCGAATAATCGGGCGGAATCTTGAGGCCGACGCGCGCGCGTCCGGCGATGATTTCGCGGTTGAGCTTTTCTTCGGTGTCAACGTAAGAAACGATTTTGAAATCATCGGAATTGACGAACCGATTCAACAGTCGCTGGCTTTCCTGCGTCTGGGCTGCGTCAAAGACTACGGTGGGAATATCGCGCACGTTGGTGTTGATGGCGAAGCCGATCAAACACAATTGCATCAGCGGCAGAAAGAGTACGAAAAACAGCGCCGTCGGATCGCGCCGAATATGAATCGCTTCCTTGCGCAACACGGGCATCATTCCGGCAAAGGGATTGAGCCGTTGCGCAATGACGCGGTCAGATTGTGAAGGTTGGTTTGCCAATCAGTCGCACAGTGCTGATACCACCTAACAGTGCCAGCACATTTCACTGATTGTCCCTTGTCCATTACCCATTGCCCATTGTTATGCAGAGTGCTGACTCTCTTTCTGCATAACAATGGGCAATGGGTAATGGACAAGGAACAATGATTTCATCCTACTCTTTGAGCTTGTTCGTCAGCGTCACGAATACGTCTTCGAGCGTGGGTTGAATCGCGCGCAGTTCAGGTCGTGCGAAACCTTCGGCGACGAGTGCTTGGCTGACATGCGTGTCGGTCGTGCGTTCGTCGAGCAAGACGTGCAAGGCTTGCCCGAACATCGTCACATCGTGAACGTAAGGTTGCCGTTTGAACCACGCCAGCGCCGTCGAAACCTTGTTCGTATTCACTTCGATACGCCGCGTACCGGCGGGCGAGACTTCGGGCGTCTCTTTCAACTCCTCCGGCGTGCCATAAGCGATCAGGTTCGACATATAAATGTAACCCACGCGCCCGCAGCGTTCGGCTTCGTCCATGTAATGCGTCGTCACAAAAAAGGTCACGCCTTGCGCCGAGAGCGTGAAAAGCAAATCCCACAGATCGCGGCGCGCCACGGGGTCAATGCCGGCGGTGGGTTCGTCGAGAAACATCAAACGCGGTTCGTGAATGAAGGCGCAGGCCAGCGCCAGCCGCTGCTTCCATCCGCCTGACAGCTTGCCCGCGCGGCGGTCTAGATAAGGTTCGAGATGGGTCAACGCAATCGCATCGTCTTTGCGGCGTCGCAGGTAATCGCCGCGCAAACCATAAACCCCCGCGTAAAAATCTATGTTCTCACTGACGGTCAGGTCTTCATACAAGCTGAACTTTTGCGACATGTAACCTACGCGCTGGCGAATCTGATCGGTGTCTTTGGCGCAATCAAAACCCAACACTTCGCCGCGTCCGCTGGCCGGCAACAGCAAGCCGCACAGCGCCTTAATCAACGTCGTCTTGCCCGAACCGTTCGGCCCTAAGAAGCCGAAGATTTCGCCTTGCTCTACGCGCACGCTGACCTGATTCACGGCGGTGACCTGTCCGAAGCGGATGGTTAAGTTGTCGGTGATGATGGCAGCCATAGCGGTTGTCGGTTACCGGTTGTCAGTTGCCGGTTTTCCCGATGAATTAAAACGATAATCTGATTGACGTGATATTGAGTGATGTGAATTTGATTGTAAGCCTCCGACAACCGACAACCGACAACCGGCTACTGCAAAGTGACTTCTGCTGCCATTCCTGCTTTCAAAACATTGTTGCGATTCGTCGGGCGGACTTTGACGGCGAAGACCAGATGATTGCGTTCGTTGCGGCTTTGCACGTTGCGCGGCGTGAATTCGCCTTGCGAGTTGATCTGTTCGACGACGCAATCGAACGCTTCGCCGGAATCAATTTTGAGTTGGGCTTTTTGTCCGACTTTGACCGCGTTCAATTGCGTTTCGGGAATATAAATCCGCACGAAAAGTTGATTATTTTCGAGCAGCCGCGCGACCGGTTGATTGGGCGTAAGCAAGTCACCGGGGCGAATCGAAAGCACTTCGACCGTCGCGTCAGCCGGAGCCGTGATCTGGCCTTCGGCAAGTTGCACATCAAGTTGTTTGAGCCGTGCTTGCGCTTCGGTGAGTTGAGCGCGGGCGTCGGCGATTTCTTCGGCGCGCGGGCCGATGGCGACTAGGCGCTCGGACTGTTGGGCTTGCGCGTAACGCTGCTCGGCGGCGCGTATGTCTTCTTTGCGGCTGCCGTTGAGCAACAGGTCTAGGCGTTTTTTTTCGGCATCGCGGCGCGCAGTCAAACTGTCTTGCCGATATTTCGCCGCGTCGTATTCTTGCTGCGAGATGTCGCCGTTCTGTTTCAACTTGCCCACGCGATTAAAGGCGGTCACGGCGTTGTTGAGTTCGGCTTCGGCGGCGGCCAGCGTGGCGCGAACTTGTTCGATTTCTTCGGGACGCGGGCCGTTGCGAATGGCTTCGAGTTGGGCGAGCGCGGTGGCGGTGGCGGCTGACACTTGTCCTTTTTCTTCGGGACGCGCGCCGTTGAGCAGTCGCGTCAAACGCGCTTGATGTTGCGCGATGCGGGCGACGGCTTGCGCGCGTTGGGCTTCGAGGTCGGCCATATCCAGTTGCACAAGCGGGTCACCGGATTTTACGGTTTGGCCTTCTTGAACACTGACGCTGACGACGCGGCCTCCGGCTTTTGAGCCGACGCGAATCTCGCGGGTTTCGAGCGTACCCGAAAACAGCAGCGGATTCTCACGCTTAAAGCCAAAGCTCGTTGTTGAGCAACCGAATTGCCACAGCGTGATCAATCCAAATAGCCAGTAATGACAACGTATGCGATGAAGCACGAAAGGTTTCCTTAATTGGTTTGGTGAAGGGAAAATCGAAGGTAGCAGTGCGTCTGAGTTAGTGCAAACTCTTAAAAACAAACAGCACACCAACCGTCAAGCGCGCTTGGTGTGCTGTGAAAAGAGTGTGGAGATGAGTGGTGTGTTAGTTCTTTTTCTTGCTCTTCTTAGCTTCTTTGGTTTCCTTTTCTTCTTCGGCAGGCTTTTCTTCCTTCACCTTTTTCTTGCTGCCTTTGGCCGGTTTTTCTTCGGTTGCTGCGGCGGCAGCAGCCGGAGCAGCTTCAGCCGGAGCAGCGTCAGCAGCTTTGTCTTTCTTGGCTTTGCCGCCTTTCGCCTTGCCGCTTTTGCCAGCCACCCACGGTTTGTACTTTTTCGGCAACGGCGTACCCGTCGCAGACGATTCGGTTTCGACAATGGCTGCCTTCATCGGAGCCAAAGCGCCGATCAGTTCATCCTTTTCAGCTTGCGGCACATTGAATTTATCGAGTGCGCCGACGAGGTCTTCGACCAGCGCGTTGAATTCGCCAGTCGTCACACCCATGTTCAAGTGTGAAGCGGGCATGCTGCGTCCGGTGTATTTGCAAGGGCCGCCCGTCGCCTCACAGATTTGATCAACGAGCATGGTTTTCAAACGCACCGGATCGCTCTTGGCGAACTTGGCGTTGATGCGCGTGTCAGCCAATACGCGACCGGCGAATTCGTCAACCACGGCGACGATGGATTCTTTGCCGCCGAGGCGTTCATAAAGTGATTTGGTTTGGGCGACTGCCGCGAGCGTGAGCAGGCTCGTGAGCACCACTGTGAATAAAAAGCATTTCAATATACGCATGGGATTTTTTCCTCCAGAGGGTTTCAACATTCGTTGGATGAGTTAAATCGCTGGTTTCGTCAACGTGCCGAAGCCAACGTTTCGTGATGTCGGGAAGCCGCCGTTGTTAGCGATGTTAATGATGAGGGATGCGACAATTCTTGCTGGCGTCGCCGGGCTTCAATTGTTAAACGACGTAAGCCGGTGTTCATTGCCCAGTGATGATTCCATTGAAACACCGGTTTGCACAAGGGCGAAAGCCATCGCAGCAAAAATTTATCGGCGCGCAACCGCCAATCGAAACTGATATGCGTGCCCGTCGCGGTCTCGTCGAGTTGCCAAATGCCGCGCCCTACGAAATCGCCTTCGGCGCGAATTACGATGCGATGACGCAAAATCTTGCGTCTCTACGCGGTGGCGGTTTTGTCGCCTTTGAGCAGCAGGTAAATCACCACGACGATGATGCTGATGAATACGACAAACACGATGAGCTTGAGCGCCGTGAAAATTGTCGAAGCAATCAACAGTCCGTTTCGCACGCTTTCAGTCATAGCCCATATCGCTGTCACCAGCGATAACAAACTTGCCAATAATTTGAATAACAACCCCATAACGAATTTCCTTTCAGGGCGCGTCTATCGCTTGCCCGATAGCGCGTAACTCAATGTTGCCACGCGTCGTACGCAACGTAACCAACGGCGAAGCAGCCGTCGCATTGTGATTCGCCGTCAATGTTGTTTGGCGGCGTTCGGTCGTGATGCCCGCAAAACCTTTGGCGCGAATGTGTCCGCTCTCGGTGTTGGCGTCGAGCCGAAACGCAATGTCAATGGGGAAGTTGAGCTTGATGTGTCCGCGTTCGGTGTTGACGTTGACCGCGCCGCGCAACGCGCCGTGGTGTATGAGCGTGACCGCACTGTACTCGGTTTCGACCGCTAATGCTCCGGCAAAATTTTGCACGGTCACGTCGCGTCCCGCTTCGATGGTGGTTGCGCCGGTCACATCGCGCACTTCCACCGCGCCATTTTCGTTGTTGATTTGCAGCTTGCCAGTGTGCCGCGTGACTTCAACGGATTCGTTTGAACTTTGAATCGAAAGATCGCCGGTTAAGGCTTCGGCGGTGATGCGCGAGTGCGTAGCGTTGATGACCGTCGCGCCTTTGATTTCGCGCAACTGCAACCGGCTGTCGCGCGCTGTTTCGATAAACACGACGGGCTGCCCGATCGTTGGATTGACGGCGAGTTGCGGCGGCGCTTGTACGTTGCGCAAATCGAGTCGCGCGTTTTTCAGGTTCAACTTGAGTGCGCCGGTGAGCGCCGTCAGCCGATGATTGCCCGCAGTTGCCGTGAATTGCAGCGCGCCTTTCAGGTTATCAATGACAGTATCGCGTTGAATGTTTTCGAGCTTAAGGTCGCCGGTTACATCTTGAATTTGCAGCGCGCCGCGCGCCGCTTCGATTAGTAATGCGCCTTGATGTTGCGCGACGGTGACGCCGCCGCATTGGCGAATGAAGTAATTGCCTTTGGTGTTGCGCAGCGTCACGTCGCCGCGCGCGTCATTTATGGTGATTGGCGCAATCATTGTGGCGGGCAATTCGATAATGAGTTGCGTAGTGAAAGGTTGCTGAACGTTCACGGCTTGTTCAGCGAATTCGAGTTGTGTGCCGTTGGTGCGAACCTGCAACTGAATGTAAGCGGCGAGGGTTCGAGCTTGCGTTTCGTCATTGGCGCGAATGCTTTTGATGAGGCTGGCGCGCGGTTGTGCGAGATCAGTCGAGCGAATTTCTACGTTGCCGCTCCAACGTTCGATCAGGAGGCTGCCTTTGGCGGGCAGCGTGAACGTTTGCGGCGCGTCGTCATTCACTGTGATGAAATCGCCCATCACGTTGGCACTGAGTTGCGTGAGCTTTGAGTTGAATTGCGCGACGACGTTTGAGTTGCGCGACAGATAAGTCGAACTGAGTCCGCTGGCGACGATCAACAGCATGGCGAATACGCTGAGTGGACTGAACAAACGCGGTGCGGTCGTGTCTGTTGAGCGATGCGTGTATTGCCACAGCACGCGACCGATGACGAAAGCGAGCAGCAACCAGAACCAGTATTTGCCGACCGCTGCCAACGAAAACGATTCGCCGCGCCATTGCATAGCGAGCAAGATGCTGCCCACCGCTGACAGGATGAATCCGCCGACGGGCGAACGCGGCTGGCGGTCAATCAGGTAATTGCCGACGCGGACGAGTCCGGCCAAGACCAACAGCAACGGCCACGCGCGCATTAACCATAACGAAGCCGTCGCCAGCGCAGCGTTGTCAGGCGCGCGTAGCAGCGTCACGCCTGCGGCGCAACACGTCAGAGCCAGCAACACTGCGAAAAGGCGTTTGCCCATAGTTTGTCCGAGCTGTATCGCAACCTGTCAGGTTGCGACTGTCTCGCGGTTGAATGAAATAGCGCAAGTGGGGCGCTCCGCAACCTAACAGGTTGCGATACAGCTTTTCTTATCCCCAGCGGTCGAAGCGATGTTCGGCGTTGATCAGATTGGTCGGAGCCGGTTCTTTGTTGCTGTCATGCGTTGACGGCAAGCCTGAAGTCATAAACGAAACGGGACGCGGCTGATAAGGTGTTTCAGGTTGCGCAGCGGATGACGGTGTTTGGAATAGGCCGCGCAAGCAATAGGCCACCGCGATTAAGAACAAGAGCGGCCACACGCGGTTGACGAAACGCGGCGCGAGTTGATCGAGCGCCGTTAGCGCGCCGATGCCCAGCAGATAAGCGCCCCACGCATACAAATTGGTTTGCAGCCACAATTTGATGCGCGCGTCTTCGGCGGCGAGATCGGCTCCGAGGCGGGCGCGCTGCGCGGTTTGCCACGCATCGAACAGCGAAAACAGATACAACGCTCCGCCGCCCATTACGAAGGCGAACGCAGGGAAGTCGTTCAACAACGAAGCCAACTGCCACAGGCTCACCGGCAATACGAAATGACAGAGCGCCTTGACGTGCTGTCCGTTGTAAGCCGCGCCGAGGCCGGGCACGAGCGCGAACATGACGGCTACGATAGGCGATTTGTGATGCACGGGCGCGGCTTGCTGGTAATCAGCCGACGCCTGATAACCCTGATAACCCTGATAACGATGATAACGCAGCCTCTCAATGCCCGCGACGATGCATTCCTGACAATAAGGATGTCCTTTGACGCGGTGGTCACAGCTTTGGCACAGCGCGCGGCTGCAATGATGGCAGCGCACGCCCGTCATTTGAGTTGGATGAAAGACGCAATGCATGTGAGGTTAATGTGAACGGGGAGAGTGGGGAGCAGGCGACGGCGCAGTCACTGACGAAACCGGTCGCGCCGTTAGGTTCCACTGGTTATTGGGGAAAGGAGCTTGTTGCCAGTCTACTGATTGCAACAAAGGCGCTGGTGGTTGCTGCGCGGGTACGGATTTGCTGCGCGTGTCAGGAGCCGCCAGCAATGACTCGACTTGAATCGCAGCGAGTTTGATTTGGGTGCGCGCCTGGCGGCTGTTCGTTTGCAAGCCGTTGCGTAAACGTCCTGCGCTTTCCTGTGCTTCAGTCTTGAATTCGCCTACAGTAGCGAAGCGCGCGCTGAACAACGTCGTAGCCGCTGCCAGAATCAACAACGCGACCGCCCATTGCGGCGTGTTCAACGAAGCCCAGACGCCCATCAGCACTGCGTAAAAACGTCCGCTCGCGCGACCGGTTGTCGCGGCCCCGGAGGTAGCAACTATGATGCGTTCGGGCAAATCAGCCGGAGCGACGATTTCTTCTTTGGCTTCGCGGCACATGGCGATGGCGTCTTCGATGCCGCCCAGCAAGCGGCGGCACTGGCGGCATTGGTCGAAATGGTTTTGAAAGGTTTGAAATTCACTCGGCAGAAATACGCCGTCGAAATAGCGTTCGATCAACAGATCGAATTCGCCGCAACTCAACATCTTGCCCGGCGTCGTCGCGGCGAGAATACGCGTCGCCAGCGCCGGCGAAACCGCGATGTCTGCTCCTTCGGCCAATTCGCCCGTAGCACCCATCGCGGCGCGTACGTCTGTGTAAAGCGCGCGGCAGTCGCGGCACACCAACCGATGCGCGGCGCATTCGGCTTTGGTGCGCGAATCCAGCGCGGTCTCAAGGTAATCGCTCAGATGATCTTCAAAAGTACTGCAATTCATCGTGCTTCACTTCACCGTGTTACAAAGTTTCGACCACTTTCATTCGTCTTAAAATTTTCGCCAGGTCAATGCGACCGCGATTGATGCGCGATTTCACCGTACCGAGCGGGATGTTCAGGATGTCTACGATTTCTTGATAGGTGAGTTCTTCGATGTCGCGCAGGATGACGCACTCGCGCAGGTCGTGCGGTAACTTGGCAATCGCTGCGTGAACCTGTTTAGCGCGCTCGGTGCGCTCGACGCCGCGATCAGGCGTATCGGTGCGGCTTTCCAAGTGATAGCTGTGATCTTCGAGATCATCGCCGAGATCGGTCGGCGTGCGGGTGCGGCGGCGGTAATCGTCAATCACCAGATTGCGCGCCAATCGCATCAGCCAGTTCGCCAGATCGCCCGCCTGTGCGTCGTATTGTTCGAGCGAACGATAGACGCGCACGAAAACTTCCTGCGTCAGGTCTTCAGCGGTCTCGTGGCGTCCGGTGAAACGATAAGCCAGGTTATAAACGCGGCGCGAATATTCCTGCACGACGTGTTCCCACGCGACACTGTCCCCCGCGCGACAGCGGCGCACGAGGTCTGCATCTGACGTAATCAAAGAGGCTCCTACATTCATCTGATAACTACTCATCGGGTGTTCCTGTCTTTACTGCACTGCCGTGGGTCGGCAAATGTTTCTACGTCGCGGCTTAACGAACCTGCGTGCGCAAAGGTTCAAGCTATTTGATGAGCTTCACGCTCGCTGGTTTCGTGAACAAATCTTCTGATACGGGGGCATCGGTTTGTACGGTTAGATAATTGAGCCGCGTGTCCTGCAAGCCGTCACGGAAAAAGTCCACGATGTTGGGGAACTTGACGCCGCCATAAGAGACATATTGAAAGAAGCGCACTTCGCGGCGGGAAAGGTTGCGGCCTTCCATCTTTTCGTAACTCAAACTCATCGGCAGTTTGGTGAAACGATCCAGCATCAAGAGAACGGTTTTTTCGTCATTAGAACTATTGGGGAGTTTGATCTCGACCACGTCTGCGCGTTCGCCGGGGCGCGTTTCTTCGCGTCCATAAAAGCGCACCTTGACGCCGGGCTTCTGCCAGCCGCCGCGCAACAAGTGATCTATGTCGAATTCGAGGCCTTCCTGAAAGTCTGCGATCTGTTTGGGCGACTGGTCTTTCAGCGTTTCGGCGTCGCCGTCATAAATCCATCCGCCATTGCCGGCGCTGACTTGAATGATGCGGTTTTTGCGTTTGCCCTTGCCGAATTCGGTGCGGTCGCGGTCAGGGTAAGCGATCCAGTTTTGAAATGATTTGGGTACGGTCGAAACGCCTTTGTCATAGGGCGTATAAGTTCCGTTGGCAAAAATCGTTTTGAATTTGAGATAGGCTTCGCCGCCGCGCGCGGCAATCGCAGCTTTGATGAGGTCAATGCCTTGCTGTTCGTTTTTAGGGTCGCGCGGATCAGCGCGTTGGGCAAAGGTGGAAGCGGAACAAAGCAGAAGCAGGATGATTGCGAATCGTTGTTTGTGCATAAGCGACCTGTGTGGGATGAATTTAATGGCGGGACTTTATCACGTTCGCAGGCGATGTAGCACAAGATGCCATCTTGTGCTGCGACTCAGACGATGCGTTCGGCGGGAATCAGCGGCGTGTCTACCAACTCAATTTCGCGCGTGTCAGAGATTTTGTCGCCGTGCCAAACGCGCAGGGTTACGTTACCGGCGGCGAGTCCGGGCGGAATGATGGCGTTGATCTGTAATTCAGAAGTATCGGTGCTGCCACCCCACGGGCCGACGTAAACCGGAATGACGCCGAAACCGCCTATCTCAACGCGTACGTCAAGTTTTTGCGCGTCGGGCGGCAAGCCTTTCACGCCGATGGCGACGATGGCGTGGCGTCCGCGACGCGGAAACACCTTGTCGTATTTCATCGCGTTGATGATGTCGGTAATCTTGAGCGAAGGTGTTGCCTCTGTCGGAATGTCTTGCCAATTGCGCCAGGCTTTGATCGTGGCGCGCGTCGGTTCGCGGCGCAAAATTTCAGCGTGAGCGAAACCGGCTGCGCGAATCATCTTGAGCAAGCAAGCGACGTTCGGCCCCCACCAGTTATCGTGCTGTCCGCCGAGTTCGTCGAACTCATAGAATTCCATCACCGGCAAATCGGCCAAATCAGTATTAACAAAATCGTCGCACACGTGCGATTCGATGATGGCGAATTCGCGCGTGACTTCACACACGTGTTCGAGTGCGAGCAGTGGATGCCGCAGGTGATAAAGCACGCCCAGAAAAAACACGATGTCGTGAGTGCCGACGGTGTCTTGCGTGACTTCATAAACGGTCTTTTCGGCAAACACGAGTTTTGAATTGCGCGCCTGTTTGGCTTTGAGAATGTTTTCGGGCGTCCAGCAATCCACGGCCATGACTTCGGCGCCATGCTTTTCGGCTTCGAAAGAATAGAAGCCGTCCCAACAGCCGATGTCGAGTACGCGCTTGCCTGTCAGGTCGGCGGGCAGCAGAAAGCGCGCGTAATTACCATCCAATTCCTCAGCCGTGTGTACGCCGGGCGTGACGATGCCGTCGCCCAAATCAATGCTGTGCCACCACTTGCCCGCCGCCATCGCCGCTTTGAAATTCGCCGTCGTCTCGTCAATCGTTTCGCGTAAGTTTTCTGTACTCATAAAAATGTGGCACAAGATGTGATCTTGTGCCGCTTGAGATTACGAATTTTTAGCAGGCACAAGATGCCATCTTGTGCCACATCCGTCAGGCCGTGTAACGCTTGAACAGCAGCGCCGCATTCGTACCGCCAAAGCCGAAGCTGTTCGACAGCGCATATTCCAACTTGGCTTGCCGCGCCACGTTGGGTACGCAATCAAGATCGCAGTCGGGATCGGGCGATTCGTAATTGATCGTCGGCGGAATGAGTTGATGATAGACCGCCAATGCAGTGATGCCGCCTTCTAATCCGCCCGCGCCGCCGAGCAGGTGGCCGGTCATGGATTTCGTAGAGCTAATCGCCAGTTTGTAAGCGTGATCGCCGAAAGCCGCCTTGAGAGCGTTGGTTTCGTTGCGGTCACCGAGCGGCGTCGAAGTGCCGTGTACGTTGACGTAATCCACCGCGTCGGGCGTGACGCCTGCGTCTTTGACGGTCTTGAGCATGACGCGGCGCGGGCCGTCTACGTCAGGCGCAGTCATGTGAAAGGCGTCGCTGGTCATGCCGTAACCTACGACCTCAGCATAAATTTTTGCGCCGCGTGCTTTCGCGTGTTCGAGTTCTTCGAGCATCAGCAAGCCCGCGCCCTCGCCGATGACGAAGCCGTCGCGGCTGCTGTCGAAAGGCCGCGAGGCGCGCGTCGGATCATCGTTGCGCGTAGACAACGCCCGCATCGCCGCGAAGCCGCCGACCGACATAGGCGTGATCGCGCCTTCGCTGCCGCCGCATATCATTGCCAGCACATCGCCGCGTTGAATCATTCTGAAACTGTCGCCCACCGCATGCGCGCCTGAACTGCAAGCCGTTGCCGTCGCCGAGTTCGGCCCTTTCGCGCCCGTCATAATAGAGACGTGGCCGGAAGCGAGATTGACAATCGAAGCAGGGATAAAAAACGGCGAGATGCGACCGGGGCCGCCCTCGAGCATCTTGGTGTGTTCCCGCTCGAATACGCCAAAGCCGCCGATGCCACTGCCGATATAAACACCGACTTCTTCGGCGAACTCGCCTTCAATCTTGAGGCCGGAATCCTGCAAGGCTTCCCTGGCTGCCGCGACCGCAAAGTAGATGAAATAGTCCATCTTCTTCAGTTCTTTTTTCTCGATGAATTTGGCGGGATCGAAGCCTTTGGTCTCAGCGGCGAATTTCACCGTGTGCTGGCTGGTGTCGAAGCGCGTGATGTAATCAACACCGCTGCGTCCGGCGGTTAAACCAGCCCACGTTGCTTCGGTAGTGTTACCCAGCGGGCTGACTAAGCCGATGCCCGTGACGACGACGCGCCGTTTGGGAATAAAGTCGCTCACAATTGCTCCTGTGGGTTACTGCATGCGTATAGAGGCTGGAACTCAAGGGAATTCCAGCCTCCAGCGAATTAAGCCGCGCTAGTCAACGACGTGTCGGCAGGCTTATTTCTTGTGCTTTTCGATGTAATCAACAGCGTCTTTGACGGCTTGAATTTTTTCGGCTTCCTCGTCGGGAATTTCGATGCCGAACTCTTCTTCAAAGCGCATAACCAGTTCGACAGTGTCGAGCGAGTCTGCGCCCAGATCATCAATGAACCGCGCGTTGGGTACGACTTCTGCTTCGTCCACGCCGAGTTCTTCGACGATGATCTGTTTTACCTTTTCCTCAATTGAATCTGCCATGAGTTCCTCCGAATAAAGTTTTGGGGTGTGGCGTCACCGATGAAGTGCGCCGTGTTTTACATATACATTCCGCCGTTGACGTTAATCACCTGACCGGTGACATAGCCTGCCTCATCAGAGGCGAGAAACGCAACAGCGGCTGCTACTTCCGCAGCCGTTCCCAGACGCTTGAGCGGGATCTGTGTGAGTATCGTTTCGCGTTGTGTTTCGTTCAGCACCTGCGTCATCGGCGTGTCAATGAAACCGGGCGCTACGGCATTGACCGTAATGCCGCGCGAGGCGTATTCGCGGGCGACCGCTTTCGTGAATCCGATCAAGCCCGCTTTCGCCGCAATGTAATTGACCTGTCCGGGATTGCCCGACTGCGCCACGACCGAAGTCATGTTGATGATGCGTCCGCGATTCGCTTTCATCATCGCGGGCAACGCGGCTTGCGTCAGCGCGAAAACGCCGGTGAGATTGGTTTGAATGACGGCATCCCAATCGGCCTGTTTCATGCGCAGGAATAATCCGTCGCGCGTGATGGCCGCGTTGTTGACCAGAATCGTAACCGTGCCGAGTTCTTGCGCGACCTTTGAGACAATCTCTTTCATCGCAGCCGTATCAGCCATATCGCCTTGCACGGCGAGCGCGCGGCGGCCTTTCGCACGAATTTCTGCGGCAACGGTTTCGCACTTATCGAGCGTGCGCGCCATCACGGCTACGTCAGCGCCGAGTTCGGCGAGCGTGAGCGAAATGGCGCGTCCGATGCCTTGCGAGCCGCCGGTTACGAGAGCGAATTGTCCGTTGAGATTGAACATGAATGATTGATGCTATGCGGCGGTTTCGATTTGGCTAATGCGTCCTTCGTGATTCCGCAGTGCTTTTTGATGGAGCGTGACGACTCCTTCCAAATGAAATTCACGATTTTGCGATTCTTCATTCAAGGCTTTGACCTCTTCGAGAAGCGCCTCCATCCGAGACTCTCTGCGCCGAGCATCAATGTTGGCGAGTTTAAGTTCC
>JAYSVR010000430.1:0-13864 GCA_043718445.1 Acidobacteriota bacterium
CCAAGTTTTTCTACGAGGGCTTTTTCATTTAGGTAATCAACTTTTAATAGAATTCTTTCGTGCCGCCAGAGTTTGATGGTTGGTTCTTTGGGACTCGCATAACAAATACCTATCACCTGAACGCGGTAAATTCGCGCTGTATCAATATCCTTAGCTCTTGCCAGATTGGCTAACCATGCAAATGCTTGAGGCAATAGCAAAGCTGGCTGACTCGTTAGGTTGAGCAAGGAATGGCTGTCACGCCAAATAGCTTTTTCCTCACGGACCTTCCAACTGATAAGCCCTTTTTCGTCATCACGACGATAAGCGTGCATCGGATCGCTCGTGAATGCTTTCGACATGGCTTGCCCTTGTGCGAAATAACATTCACACAACGTGCCATCCGCCGCAGGCAACAGCTTGATGGAACGGCTTTGCCAAGTGAGATAGTCCAGTATTCCATCAGGCATTTGGTCATAGGCAGGCTGCATCTCCGTCTCTGCTTCCCACGATGGCAAGTCTTGAGCAGTCGAAGGAAAATCGGGCTTATGCAGGTTAAGCAGATTGAGTGTCAGCGTCTCGAACAGATTGTCGCCTTGCATCAAGATGATTGCGCCGCGTGTCCACGGTGAATCTTTGGTATGAAGCTGCCCTTCCTCGCCGCGCCCAGCCGAAGCAGGAAAGCACTGGCTGGCAATCACCCAACGCGCTGCCAACGCAGGCGCAATCGGCGGACGGTCGTCGTCCCAACTGTGATCAAACAGTGTCGCATTATTGCCCGCCGCAAATTCCCAACCCAATCGTTTGAGCGGCGTGCGCTTGCCGAGTTCGAGTTGGCTGCGCTGATAAAACGGACGCCCCTCATCCAGCAAATCAAAGCGCGCGTGCCAACGCGCGAAGTAAGCTGTCAGCGTCGCCGCGTCATAGCCTGCGGCCTGCCACAGGGTTTTCCATTCGTTCAAGCTGCGCACCGGAAAGTTGCGCCACAGCATCGCCAGCAACAGCCGATGCAAGGCCGCCGTCACCAGCGGCGAGGCGTCAAAGATTTCGCGGATGTCGCGTGCTTGCAGCAACACGTCGCGCAAACCGAGTTCGCGCGCTGCGCCGTCCGGCATCACACACGGAATCCACGGTTCGTCTAACAGATTGAAAGTTTTCATAAAGTCGTCTCCTTATAGTCATTGCAGGCGCGTGCGCCGTGTCCGTAGTCCGACCGTTAGCCTTGTCATTACCCAAATCTTTTCACGAAATGTGCGGTTGGTTTTCAGCCCGCGAACGCGGGCGGTAGCATAAAGCCTGGGGTGGAGCGCGGCTTCGTAGAAGCTGGGCGAAACCCCAGGAAAAGCGCGAAATTTACGCGCTAGCCCGCGAAGGCGGGCGACAGTTCGTCATACGAAAAGACGTAGGGCTTTACTGGCTGCCGCCCGCTTCGCGGGCTAACGAATCCTTTTTGCCTATTACCCTGGAGTTGCGGCTTACGCCTTCACCCCAGGCTTTATGCTACCGCCCGCATTCGCGGGCTGAAACCGTGCAAAGATTTGGGTAACAACAAGGGGTTGAAACGCACGGCTAAATTCAGCCGCCGCATACGCGGCGAAAACAAATGTTAAAGAACTTTGTTTCCAGTGTAGTTAAATTGAAATAGAGGTAAGGGAAAGTTACTTATCAAACGATTGCATCGCTTCCACGATAATATGGTTTCTAATTACTTTCCTAATACCAAAGAAAATTTACGCGCTCCATTGAGCGTGGCTAATATCCAGCTTTGTGAAGTCAATCAGTTATTGTTTTCAGGCAGCTTTTCCTTAGTGCTAACCCCTATCAAATTAGTGATCTGACCGAGGCTAATTGCCATAAAACAAATCGAAATATATCCTTCCATTGCAGCATAAGGCCTCGCTGCCATTGAAGGAGAATATTCGCCGTAATTGACTGTTGTCCAAGTTGTAATACTGAAATAGAAGGCGATCCCTGGTGCAAGGGTTTTTATAGGTCCGTTGTTTTCCTGTAAGCCCTTTTCGCTGTAAATAAAAGCAAATAAGCAAACCGCAGAAGTTGCCGCGAATAAATATAAAATCAATGCGTAAGTGATTTTATTCATGCGCTCAAGAGAACCGCCTTGCTTAATGTAGTTTTTATCCAGGTGTACGAAGTAAGCTACTAAGTACATTATAGCAAAAGTTGCAATTAAGATTACCTCAAAAGCTATCAAGTAGTCAGGTAAATCACCCGATACAATATCGCCAAAAAATTTTCGCGTAAAAGGAAGAAAGCAGTAGAACAAAAACCAGACTCCCAGAGGCCAGTACAGTGCGAACATAACAACGTCGCTTAATAGAATTCGCGCCGCGATCTGAAGTATTCGGTCTTTCGACCTAAATGTTTGCATCATTTCTGCGACCTCCAGCGATTCAGAAGTGAAAACCATTCAATAAGTATAACTATAATGAAGGTAATACACCACGCATATGCAAGTTTATTCAAGGCCATTTCTTCTCCGTTAGGAGAGTAAAATTGCAAAATTTTCAAGAAAAAGAATGGGAATAATATCAAGTACCATATAACCGCTGAAAAATATATCCACCACCCTAAAACAGACTCTGGTATCGCCGAACTTAGCCAATTAGAGGTAAAAGTCACAATTGTTGCGACAAACTCTCTGATCCCCGCATTTCTTAACGCGGCCTTTGCTATCTCAAGAGAGTCCTGTCTAACTTTTTTCTGACTACTTCGGCTCCAATCAAGTAAATGCGAAGGTGCAGTTCCTTTCTTGTTCTTGTGAAGCAATAACGGCTGAATCATTTTTTCTTGAAGGAGCAGGCCGCTATGTGTTGAGAAGATAAGCTGGCAATTCTTTTCTTTGGCGATCTCAAACAGTTCCGTAAAAAAATTGCTCTTAACTTGAAGTGAAAGATGAAGATCAGGCTCGTCAAGCAATAAAATAGAGTTTTTAATTGGCATCCACAAGAAGTAGAAAATAAATGTAAAAACTTCATTTTCACCACCGCTAAGGTATTCGATGGGGCCGTCTTCGTGATCTTCACTTTCTCTCTTAATCATCAATGTGGTTTTTCCATGTTCAGAGTATAGACGAGTAACTTGCAATCCTAAAACTCTTTTGAGCGATTTACTAAGGTGATCAATATTCTCAGAATGTTCAGCAGTGTTAGCACTGCTATCAATATCGATTTTCAATCCTAGTCGTTCTTCCATAACAGGTGGGAAATCATAGATAATATTTTTTACAGACTCGCGGAGATCATTTTTCAGGCCGTACGTATTAAGGTCAGTGTTCAAGTACGCAACTATCCCCAAACTGCTTTTTACATTTCCAGTACCCTCTTTGTCATTGACGGCAACGGTAAAGGTGCTGCTAAGTTTAGGGCTTCCTCGCTCTATAGTTTTTCTCTCGCCTTCTTTAGCTATCTCATGTGGGCAGAAAGATAAAAGGTGGAAAATCAAAAGCTCCATATTTAGAGCGTTTGCTTTGTTATAGATAAGTACTAAGTTTTCTTCTATGTAAAGGTCGTCATTATTACTTGATAGTATTCTCGTTATTGAACTTCCTTTACTTTGTAAAAAATACACCCAGAAACTAGCCTTCACACCTCCGAAATCTAAAGTATACTGAATCAATGCATCTTTTGTTGACTTACACATAGAGTCGGCAGCATTCCACCAGTTAGCGGTGCCATTATTTATAGTTTGTGATACTGATTCAGCAGCCGACAAGTCGCTAACTTGCTTTAGTCCTAACCTTAGAGCAGAGGAAAATAATTCTATTTTATTATTATCAGCAACTGACAGTCTAGTCATCGAAGAAAGATGGCCTAGCAATGAAATAGCCTCAAGGAGCGTAGTTTTCCCTGCGCCATTATCGCCATGAATGGAAAAAACGTTTTTCCATTCTTTGTATTCAAAGTCAGTTGTAAAATCTTTGAGGTTCTTGAGGTTCTTAATGCTTAAATTAACAATTTTCATATTGCCTTCTTATCGCATGCTTTACCATTACGAGTGAGAATACTTTTACTGGCTTACATTAAAACATCCAGTAAAAGCATTAGTAAAAAGCCGCCAATGAAAATAACTGAAGCTCTTATTCCTTTTAATACATCTTTAGCTTCTGGTATTATTTGATCCACTACCACAAAAAGCATTGCCCCCGCAGCCAGCGACATGCCGAAAGGTAGAGCATATCTAGATATATCGACACTAGATTTTCCTATTATGGCAGCTATGGGTTCGGCAATGCCTGACAACAATGCTCCTAAGAATGCTGAATATCGGTTCCAACCAAGAGAGAGCAGTAATACTGCTATAACTGCTCCCTCTGGTATGTCTTGAATGGCTATGGCTGTTGCAAGTTTTCTGGCATTATCTACGTCGCCACCATATGCGACGCCGATTGCTAGCCCTTCAGGGAAATTGTGAAGTGTTATAGCTAAAATAAACGCCCAAATCCTTTTTTCACCGATATTGCCGCTATCTTGTTGAGGCGATAATCGAATGATCTTTTCTATAGGAAATCTCTCTAGTACGCTAATCCCTAAGGCTCCAATAATTACCCCAACCGAGCAAACAATTGCCGAGATAAGCTTGCTCCTAAATACCTCTTGTCCGTTTTCCAGCCCAGGAAGAATTAGAGAGAAACAAGTGGCTGCCAGCATAACCCCGCCGCCAAATGCCATGCTCGCAGCTTTCATACGTTCTGTCAGCACTCCTAGTGCAGTGACAGGGATACCACCTACGCCAGTCGCCGCGCACGCGAGTAAGCCCGCAATAACCGCATCTTGTAATGTTCCAGTCGTAACGTTCATGCCTTAATGAAATACGCTATCACCGCCAACAGGATAGCCAGAAACGAAACATTCACCGCACGTAGCATGGTGGTATCTCCTGATTGTTTATTTTTCGCTGCGGAGGTAAGTCAGCGGCTTTTGGCTTGCGCACCGCCGCTGATGAGGCCAGAAGATACGCTTAACGGCGGCTTCCGTCGAGGGGGCGCGCGGTTATTCGTCAAAAATTAACCTCGCTCATTTGGCTGGTTTCAGGTAACCCAGCGAAACCAGAAACTCATCGGTGGCGCGCAAGGTGGTTTCATAGTCTTTGCCGTCGCCGCGTCCGTAATTAAAAAAGCCGTGCGCGCGTCCTTCATAAGGTTTCAGGTCGCAACGATTGCCGTGCTGTTTCAGCGCGGCGCAAAAGGCTTCGGCCTGTTTGAAGGGTACGGTCGTGTCTGCCGTACCGTGAAAGATGATCGTCGGCGGAGCGTCTTTGCCGATCAGTTGTTGCGGCGAAATGTCTTTGATCTTGTCACTCATCAACGCTTGCAACGATAACGAACTCAAATCCAAAGCCGGATTAAACAGCGTCAGCGCATCGGGTCGTGAACTCACTTTCAGGTCTTCGCCTTTTTCCTCAAAGCCTTTCACCAAAGCCGTTGCCGCCGCCAGATGTCCGCCCGCACTGCCACCGCCTGCTGCGATGCGATTGGGATCGAGGCCGAATTCATTGGCGTGGCTGCGCACCCAACGCAGCGCCGATTTCGCATCCATCACGCACTCAATCGGAGTCACGCCGTGCCGCGATTTCACGCGGTAATCGGCGACAATCGCCACCATCCCGCGCGCAGCGAGGTGTTCGCTGTGTTTGACGAATTGCGTCACCGTGCCGCTCGTCCAACCGCCGCCGAAAAAGAAAACGATGGCGGGCAAATTCTTTGCCTTGCGATCAGCAGGCCGAAAGACGTGCAAATACAGCTTCGTCTCGCCGACGGTTTTATAAACGTGCGATTCGGCATTCGGCAACGAGTTCGGATTCGGCGCAGCCGTGTTAGCTGTTTGCCCATTCGCAACCAGCCCCAAACAACCCGCCCATACCGCCAGCACAATCATTCGTCTCAACATAAAATCAATTCCTCTGTTTGCATTCATCTGTCTCACATAATCCCAAACGTGGCGAACGCCTCACACGCGCTCATGCCGTCTTCAATCGCTTTCTGCACGAGCTTTTCGCCGCGCGCTTTTTCGATGGCGCGGCTGAAGGCTTCTTCTTCGGCTTCGCGCGGCACGACGATCACGCCGTCTACGTCGCCGAACACGATGTCGCCGGGGCGGATGCTTACGCCTTCGATTTCAATCGGCAGGCGAAAGTCCAGCACCTTGCCGCGCGGCCCCTGATCTTGCGCGTAACGTCCACTCGAAAAGCACGGAAAGCCCAACTGCAAAATCCCCAACGTATCGCGCGCATAACCATCCACTACCGCGCCCGCCGCGCCCAGCCGCATTGCGCGCGTACTCATCAATTCGCCCCACAGCGCATAACGCGGCGAGCCGCCCGTGCAGATATAAATTTCGTTCGTGCGCAAATCGTCCAACGCTTCGAGCATCAGGCCGAACGGCTTGGCCATCGCGGGGTTATTGGATTGAGCTTCGCTTTCTCCGAATACATCAGCTTCGAGTACGGGCATCGCGCGGCCAATCACGACCATATCATCGCGCAGCGGTTGCAAACGCGGCGGCAGAAATTGATGCAACAAGCCCATCTTGTCCATCACGTCGCCTACGACGGCGGTGAATAGCTCTTGTTTGGCGAGCGCGAAAAGTTCGTCGTCAGAGTGCCAGAGTTTCATAAGGTTCGTTTTATACCGGGCGCAATTTCGGCCACGCGATTTCTACGCCTTGTTGTTGCAGCTTGGTTTGAAAGTCCGCCAGCAACTTGGCGGTATTGCGGATGCTGCGCGGCGATTGTTTGAGTTGAATGGCTTGCGCCGCCAGTGCGCCTGCCGCTTCGCCGATGTTCCATTCGACCGGATGCAGCCGATAGCACCCGTTCGTGATGTGCGTCGTCCCCAGGTTCTTGCACGCGGGCAGCAGGTTTTCCATCCGCTTGGGAATCAGCGCGCCTAGCGGAACCTGAAACGGCAGCGAACTCACATCAAGGTAATTGTTCCCGCCCGTGCTCATGTGCAAATCAATGCGATAAGAACCTACACCAACCGAATCAGCGAAGCTTTCTGCCGTTGCGTCATCAGGGTTTTTGCTGCCCAGCAATTGCGTGCGCATCTGTGTGCCGACGTGTTGTTCCAGCACGGTGAATTCGGCCTGAAGGCGGCGCGACTCGCGGATGTAAGGATATTTCGCCAAGCCGTCTTCGGTGCCGGTGATGTCGGGACGCAAGCGCAAGCCTTTCCAACCCACGCCGCCATCAGGACGCGGCGCTTCGGTTTGCAGCCAATAAAACCATGCAAGACTGAGTTGTCGCGCGCCGCGCAAGTGCTTGGCGATTTCCGTTGGACTGACTTCGATAATCGGGCCGATGAAATAATCGTTCATCGGCCAATTAACGACGGTTACATCGGCGGCCATTGCGCCGGGCGTGAAATTGTTACGATCAATGATGCGGCGGTAAGCCCAGAAATTTTGTACGCCCGGCGGCAAGCCTTTGGCTTCGGGGTCAAGCGAACCGACGCGCGGTTTCAGCGTGATCGGATGCGTCTGTTCCCACGCGAGCATCTTGCCCGGCCACGGCGTATCGAGTTGCGGCACATAGTCGCGCCAGAACTGGTAATCCTCCGGCGCGTCAATCGTGTGGTCTTCGCCCGCGCGGTGTTCCATCGCAAAGCACCACGTGATGGCTTGCATGTTCAGCGGCTGGGCTTTTTCAGGCGCGTGCAATTCGCCGGTTTGTTTTTTCGATTCAGAGCCTGTGACGTATTCCGTTTTGGTCAACGGCAACAAATCACCGAGTTCAGTCGCGTCGAGAAAGTATGGCGCGCTGATTGTATGTTCGCGTCCGCTCATCAAGTTTTTCACGGTGACGCCACGCACCTGATGGCCTTGCACGTCGGCGGCAACGGGCTTGTGATTGAGCAACACGGTCAAGAGTCCACCGCTGACGTAAGGCGCAAGCAGCGCTTCCAACACGGCGACTGAAACGCGCGGCTCGTGGCAGATGCGAGATACGCTGCCGCTGCCCGGATTCAAATTGGGTACGGCGCGCGCCGCTTCGGTCAGCGGGTAATGTTGCCGATAGTATTCACGAATCGCGCGCCGATAGTGACGATAGCTTTGCGTACCGCCAAACGATTCAATGAAACGATGCTCGTCAGGCGGCACGATTTGCGAAGTAACTTGTCCGCCCAACCAATCGGTTTCTTCGGTCAGAATCACGCGCTGCCCGTTGCGCAAGGCCGCGAGCGCAGCGGCTACGCCACCCAAGCCGCCGCCGATGACGGCTACGTCACAGCGCAATTCTTTCGCGGCAGTGATGGCGAACGGCACTGCTAGCAAGGCGCTGGATTGTTTCAGAAACGTTCTGCGAGTTGTCATAGTGTTGAGCGAGTTTGCCTGACGACGGTCAGCATGATTTCAACCCGACAATTTCTGCGAGTGATAATCATAAAGCAGATTGAACCAGATTCCTGTGAGGTTGAGAAGGTCTGCTGCCAAATTGTTGATATTGCCAAAGGGTGATGCGAAAACAATACTGCGTCTGTGTCCCGGCTCATCCGCTCAAATGATATTGAACGATTCTGGACGCTCCAGTTTTTTTGCTCTGGCTGACTAATCCTACGCCCCGTGGTTCTCGGCTTGCGCCGAAGGCAAACTTGGAAATGGCTTTACTTTAGCTCTAACCACATGAAACTTCTCAAGAACCAAGGCCCCGAGCGTGTTATTGACGAACTCCGCGCCAACTTAAGGGCGAAGGGCAGCTTGGATGCTGCCAGTCCAACGCTGTCGCTTTTCGCTTATGGGGAACTGCGCGAAGCTCTTCGCCAACTCGCTTCCTGCCGCCTGATTTTGCCGCTCGCACCTGCGAACGCCGCATCCCTGCTTGGTTCCGAGGCTGACCGTGGTGGGCGCAATCAGCTCACCGCACCTGCGCTCGCCCGCGATCTCGCAGAATGGTTGCGGCAAGCCGTGGAAATGAAGTCTGTCGAAGGATCACTCCCGCAAGCAACGTTGGTGACCAAGCGCGAGGGCGGAATTCCCATTACAGGTTATCAGCGGAAATTGCCCACTCACCACCGATGGGCTGGGGATTACGCCTGCCAATCAATTTAGTTTAGTGCAAGCGACCGAGACGCCAGCGGAATCAGAACTGCTTGCCGCCTGGTTTACCCAAATGTGGGACTCGCTGCCCGCCTCGCCAGAGGGCAAAGAAACCTTGCTGGCGCAACTGAACGAACTGACTTGCCGCCGCGAGGCATCGCTCATCTATGCGCTGATACTGTTTCATCTTTTCAAAGAGCGCGGCGAACTCGACGAAGACAAAATCGTCAAAGCGGCTACGGGCATTCGCAATACCGTCGTCTGGAAAAAGCTCTTCAAGTTCCAACGCGACGGCGTGATTGGGGCGATTGATAAACTGGAACGCTTAGGTGGCTGCATCATTGCCGATAGCGTCGGACTCGGAAAAACTTTCGAGGCGCTGGCTATTATCAAATACTACGAGTTGCGTAACGACCGCGTACTCGTGCTTGTGCCCAAGCGATTGCGCGACAACTGGGCGCTTTACCAGGCGGACGATCGCCGCAACTTTCTCGCCTCTGACCGGTTCAATTACGACGTTTTGAATCACACCGATCTTTCACGCGACGGGGGCAAATCAGGCGACATCGAACTCTCGCACGTCAATTGGGGCAACTACGATCTGGTGGTCATTGACGAATCACACAACTTTCGGAACAAGGCGACCCTCAAAGACCGCGAAACCCGCTATGACCGCCTGATGCGCCGCATTATCAAAGAAGGCGTGAAAACCCGCGTACTCATCTGGTCACAGGCGGCGGAAAGAATCAGACGACGCTGCCCCATTTGCGCAAAGACCTCGCCAGCATCCTCACCGCGTTTTCTCCGCGCTCAAAAGAACGCCCGGCAGACCTGGCCGCCGAAGGCGAGATTGATTTGCTCATCGCTACTGATTGCATCAGCGAAGGGCAAAACTTGCAGGACTGCGATTTCTTAATCAACTACGACATTCATTGGAACCCTGTACGCATCATCCAACGCTTCGGACGCATTGACCGCATCGGTTCGCCGAACAGCCGCATCCAGCTTGTCAATTTCTGGCCGAACCTTGAGCTTGAGGAATACATCAATCTCGAACAGCGCGTCTCTGGCCGCATGGTGTTGCTCGATATTTCTGCCACCGGCGAAGAGAACATCATCGAACAACAATCCGGCAACCAGATGAATGATCTGGAATACCGCCGCACTCAACTGCTCAAGCTTCAGGATGCCGTCATTGACCTCGAAGACCTTTCCAGCGGCGTTTCTATTGCCGATCTCACGCTGACTGATTTTCGCATTGACCTCGCTCATTACCTCAAGGCGCACGCGGATAAACTTGAAACGTTGCCGCTCGGAACTTTTGCCGTGACCTGTACGCCCGAAGTCGGCCCCGAAGCAGGCATTGCCCCGGGCATCGTCTTTTGCCTGCGCGCCGAAGGTGAAGCCGCCGCCAAATCCTTTGAGCCGGGTTATCCGCTCGCGCCTTATTACCTCGTTCACGTTGGCGCAGACGGCCTGGTGTTGTTGCCTTTCACTCAGGCCAAGACCGCGCTTGACCGATTGAAGCGCGTCTGTGTCGGGCGCGACTTGCCAGACGCCGAAGCCTGTGACCGTTTCGACCAAACCACCAAGCGCGGCGAAGACATGGCTCACGCCCGCCAACTGCTGGCCGCCACCGTCGCGTCTGTCAGTGGCAAGAAAGAAGAACGCGCCGTCGCCAGCCTTTTCACCCCCGGCGGAACCCACGCGCTGAAAGGCGAGTTTGCCGGGATCAACGATTTTGAAGTAGTCGCTTTCCTTGTCATTCTTTCGGGAGACAACGAATGACCGCCGCCCACGTCATTGCCGCGCTCAGCCTGCCTGCCGCTGCGCGCGTTGATCAACGCGTACCCAAAAAACTCCTGCTCGAAAACGGCGCGCCTACCGCCGCCGACAAGCGCCAGATCAACGAAGGCATCGAAGAATTGCAATGGCTGGCCGCGCTCAAACCCGACACCATCGGCGTCGCCGTTTATCGTGACGAAGTGCGCGAGTATCTCGAAATTGCCGTACTCTCGGTCAGCTTGCGTGCCACAGCCAAAGCGTCGCGCCTGACGGAACTGATTCATCGCGCCATTCCTTATCCCGTCTTCCTGATTCAGTCACGACCTGACGGGCTGGCGCTTTCGCTGGCGCATCTGCGCTGGTCGCAAGGGCAAGCCGGACAAACCGTGCTGGATGGTTCGATGATCGCCGTCACGCTTGAGGCAAAGGTTCCGGCCACTAATGACTTGCTGGCCGCGCTGAAGATCACTGAATTACCGCGCCAACACCTGCTGGCTTTTTATCAAGGCTGGATCGAACGCTTTGAGGCTTATGCCGCCGCATGCTTGACGGGCAGTTTTAAGCGCGCCACTGATGCCGCTGTTGCCGAAAGCAGACGCCTTGCGCTCGCCGAACACGAACGACTGACCCGTGAAATCGCAGGCCTTCGCGCACGCGCCGTCAAAGAAAACCAACTCAACCGCCGCGTTGCGCTAAACCTTCAGTTGCAACAACTCAACGCACGCCTTGCCGAAGTGGCCCAACAGCTATGAACAAATATTTCAAATGCGTGCGACGTGTCAGTAGCCCGACCGTAAGGCTTGCTATTACCCAAATTTTTGCACGGTTTCAGCCCGCGAAGGCGGGCGGCAGCATAAAGCCTGGGGTGGAGCGCGGCTTCGTAGAAGCTGGGCGAAACCCCAGGAAAAGCGCGAATTTTATGCGCTAGCCCGCGAAGGCGGGCGATAGTTCGTCGCCCGAAAAGGCGTATGGCTTTACCGGCTGCCGCCCGCTTCGCGGGCTAACGAATCTTTTGGCCTATCACCCTGGGGTTGCGCCCAGCTTCTACGAAGCCGCGCTCCACCCCAGGCTTTATGCTGCCGCCCGCCTTCGCGGGCTGAAAACCAATCGCAGGTTTCGTGAAAAGATTTAGGTAATGACAAGCCTAACGGTCGGGCTACTGTCACGTGGCACGCACTGGCAAAATCCAGCCAATGATTTCGCTACTTCATGACAATGGTTTATAAATTCAGGCCTATGACGATACAGAAACTGACCGCTGACGATCCCGTAACCCAATCGCCTGACCTGACCGCCGAAAATCTGGCGCAACTGCGGGCGCTCTTTCCCGAACTCGTCACCGAAAGCGCAAATGGCGTCGCCGTGAATCTCGAGGTACTCAAACAACTCATCGGCGACCGCACGGTGACCGATGCCGAAGAAAAGTATGGCCTCAACTGGCACGGCAAACGCCGCGCGCGCCAGCTTGCCTTGACGCCCAGCACCGGCACGCTGCGGCCCTGTCCCGCCGACAGCGTGGATTGGGACACCACCCAAAACCTGATGATCGAAGGCGATAATCTCGAAGTCCTCAAGCTGCTTCAGCGATCTTACGCCGGCGAGGTGAAGCTGATTTACATTGATCCGCCTTACAACACCGGCAAAGATTTCGTCTATCCCGACAACTTTCAGGACAACATCAAAAACTATCTGGAACTGACCGGCCAAATCGAAGGCGGACGCAAAATCAGCAGCAACACCGAAGCCTCAGGGCGCTTTCATACCGACTGGCTGAATATGATGTATCCGAGATTGAAGCTAGCCAAGAATCTGCTGCGCGACGATGGAGTCATATTCATCAGTATTGACGATGGTGAAATTGCGACCCTGAAACTGCTTTGTTCGGAAGTGTTCGGCGAGGAAAACTTCGTTGCCTGCATTGTTTGGCAAAAGACTTACAGTCCAGCAAACGACAAGAAAGGGATAGATGCAATGCACGACTTCGTCCTCGTTTACCAAAAATCAGAAGCATTTGTAGTGAATTTGTTGCCACGGACTGCAAAGCAAGATGACGCCTATTTGAACCCAGACAATGATTCTAGAGGAGTTTGGAAAGCGGTGGACGCTACAAGAGCTGAACACCGGGACTATGCCTATTTCCCGATCGTTACTCCAAGCGGCAAGGAAGTATTTCCTGCGCAAGGTAGGAGTTGGGTTTTCACTAAAGAGGAACTTCCCGGACTGATTTCGGACAAGCGTCTCTGGTTCGGAAAAGAAGGCACAAGCAAACCCTCCAAGAAACTTTTTCTTTTCGAAGTTAAGCAAGGTGTTGTGCCAACCACTTGGTGGAGTCACGAAGATGCGGGACACAATGATGAGGCCAAGAAGGAACTCAAGGCACTACTCACCGAGGGGCTTCCATTTCAAACGCCGAAACCAACACGTCTGATTCAGCGGGCGGCAATGCTCGCTACAGCGAAAGATGACGCTCACATTGTGTTGGACTTCTTCGCTGGGAGCGGCACCACGGGACACGCAATTGTCGAACTTAACAAACAAGATGGTGGCAACCGACGTTGCGTTTTGATTCAACTGCCCGAAACCACGGAGGACGAGCGGTATCCAACTATCGCCGACATCACCAAAGAACGCCTGCGCCGTGCCGGGAAGAAAATCAAAGACCAAAACCCTATGTTCCCCGGCGACCTCGGCTTTCGCGTCTTCAAGCTGGATAGCAGCAACATTCGCGCGTGGGATCCGAACCGTGATGACCTTGCTGCCAGTCTGGAAGCGCACGCCAGAAACCTGAAAGCCGACCGCAGCGAACAGGACATTCTGTTTGAACTTTTGCTCAAGCTGGGCCTCGACCTGACCATCCCTATTGCCCCACACGAAATTGCGGGGAAGCTCATTCACAGCATCGGCAACGGCGTATTGCTGGTCTGCCTGAGCGAATCCATCATGAGAGAAGACGTAGAACCGTTGGCGCTGGGCATCGTGAACTGGCGCGCCGAACAGGCTCCCGTGGGCGACAGCACCGTCGTTTTCCGCGACAGCGCCTTTGCCGA
>JAYSVR010000044.1:0-2791 GCA_043718445.1 Acidobacteriota bacterium
GTAATTGCATGGTAGCACTTTAGCCATTGAGGCTCAGGGCTACAAGTTCAAGTGAAACAATGAGTTGTGATGATGGATGCCATCGCAACATGTCTATTCAACAGTCCCGCTACGGCTTAACGGAATAAGAGGTGTTTTATGATGATTGCTTTGGCTCCTGAAGTGGAGCAACGAGTACAAGTTGAAGCGGCGCGGGTCGGATTACCGGCTGACCGCTATCTAAACAATCTGTTGGACGAGCATTTCGCCCAGCAAGACAAAGTAACAACAACCGAAGACGATGACGAATACTGGGAAAAAGAATTCTTTGAACGTCTTGACGCCGAACGTCCAGAAGGACAGAAATTGTTTCCTCCTGAGTTGAAAGGCATTACGTGGTGAGTTCGATCATCTTGTTGGATTCCGGCCCGCTCAGTTTACTCAGCATGCCGCACAAACCACCGCTGGCAGTCGCTTGCGAGCAGTGGTTTGAGGACTTGGCTGGGCAAGGCATTGAATTCGTCGTGCCGGAAATCACAGACTATGAGTTGCGCCGCGAGTTGTTACGCGCGGGGAAATCAACCGGTATAGCGGAGCTTGAAGCTCTGATTAAGAAAATCACTTACTTGCCAATTTCGACTGAAGCCATGCGTCAGGCTGCGCTGTTTTGGGCGCAAGCCCGTCAACACGGTCAGCCCACCGCCGGAGACAAAAACCTCGATGCCGACATGATCTTGTGCGCTCAGGCCGTAACGCTGGGCGTTTCTGACATCATCGTCGCTTCGACCAACTTACGGCATTTGAGACGTTTCGTTCCGGCAGACCTTTGGCAAAACATTCGATGAAGAGAAGAACCGCAACAGAATGATGATGCAACTTGATGAACTCGTTGACGCAGCCTTTTCATTGCCGCCCAATGAGCGAGCAATGCTGGCAAGCCACTTGCTCGAAAGCCTCAACCAATACGCTCAACCTAAATTTGATATGGCGTGGGCTGTCGAAGCGGAACGACGCGCGGCAGAAATAGCGAACGGTACTGTCTCAACTATTCCTGCTGCTGAAGTATTCGCAACCCTTCGCCAAAAACTTTTTCAAACACGGCAAATTTCCTAAATGGCAAAAGGCATCAAAATAATCGGCGTCGAATCTGACTCGCTCGCGGCGGAGCTTGAGTTCCAGCCCAACGACCGCGTGTGGACGATCAACGGCAAGCGCGTACGCGATGCGCTGGATTTCAAGTTCCTCACGGCGGGCGAAGAAGACCTGTCGGTCGTCGTCGTCAAACCCGATGGCGAAGAGGTCGAATACGACATTGAGAAGGACGAAAGCGAAGCCTGGGGCATTGATTTCGAGCCAATGTCACCGCGTCAGTGCGGCAACGATTGCGTGTTCTGCTTCATTCAGCAAAACCCCGAAGGCTCGCGCGCGAGCTTGTGGGTGCGCGACGAAGACATTCGCTTTTCGTTTATGTACGGCAACTATTCGACGCTCTCGACGCTGACCAAAAACGAATTTCAGCGCGTCGTCGAACAGCGTCTGTCGCCGCAATACGTTTCGGTACACGCAACTGATCCCGACTTGCGCTCTTACCTGCTCGGCAATGACAAGCGCGTTGACATCATTGCCCAACTCAAAGAGTTCACCGACCACGGCATCGAAGTTCACGCTCAAGTCGTACTCTGCCCCGGCCTCAACGATGGCGAGCATCTCATCAAGACCATTCGTGACTTATCCGCGTTGCACCCCGGCGTAGTCTCGACCGCCGTCGTGCCGTTGGGCATTACCGATAAACATAAATACCGCGACCGGCTCACCGCCGTGACTGACGAATTTTGCGCCGAGATCATTGACCTCGTGTCGCCACTGCAAGCTGATCTGAAAAAGAAGATCGGCACGGTCTTCGCGTTTTTGGGCGATGAGTTTTATATCCGCGCGGGACGCAAGATTCCGCCCAAAGCGCATTACCGCATCATTCGCGGAATGGCGGGCGACGATGACGAATACCCGCAAATCGAAGACGGCGTAGGCATGGTGCGACAGTTTTTCGACGCGCACAGCAAACGCATGAAACAACTCGACAAGATGCGCGAACGCGGCGAGTTCACCGAAAAGCAGGCGCGCAAAATTTACGGTACGCTGGCAACCGGATTGATTTTTTATCCGATGTTGAAAGAAGCGATTGACGAAATGAATCAACGCTTCGGCACGCGCCTGCACGTAGCGCCCGTGACCAGCACTTTCTTCGGCGAAGGCGTCACCGTCGCGGGTTTGCTGGCAGGCATGGATTTTTTGGCAGCACGAGCTGAGTTCAAAGGCGATTTTCTGATGATTCCCCCGCACTGTTACCGCGAACACGATCAGGTATTTCTCGACGGAATGAACGTCAGCGAACTCGCGGCGGAACTCGTCTTGCCGATTCGCAAAAGCTGGAACGATGTGTTGAACCTGCACGAACAAAACACTACGCATCGCACAAGTCTCTCGCACGATTACGGTGCAGTGACTTCGATCAGCGTTTGAGCTAGTCAAACGGCTACAGACGATGCACGCTGTAACCGTGTTCTGGCTTGTCGGAAGCGCCGTGTTCGCGCATATCCAGCGCAAGGCAGCGATAGCTGGCGCTCAACGTTTCAATTTGAAACTTGTACTGCTCCGCTGTTTGCGACCAGCCAGGCAGCATGACCAATGGCGCGCCGGAACCGGTTTCGAGATAGCTGAGCTTGACCTGATCGCTGGTCAGAAAAGACTTGGTGTTCATACGGATGTTCCTCCAACAGCGCTGTCGCGTGGTGTGCCCGCTGGCGCACCACGC
>JAYSVR010000431.1:0-13816 GCA_043718445.1 Acidobacteriota bacterium
CACACGCAGCTTAATTTTCGTCTGCCGAAATGTCCGTGTAAGTTTCCGAACTCACGTCTTGGCTAATCGTGGGCGGCGCATTGAGAAGCCACAGCCCTTATGCAAGACTGCCGACTCAACCAACGCAACTTTGATGACAGGCAGTTTACGGTTCACCGTTAGACGGCGGACGATGAACAAGGGCGATTCTTCGCTGGCGGAAGCTGTGCTGTCGCTACGTCTCTCATCGAATTGATCGGAGCAATCAACCCCATGCAAATCAATACAGGCAAAGCGCGCAAAGTGTATGACGCTGTGATCGTAGGTTCGGGCGCGGCGGGCGGGATGGCTGCTTATGTGATGGCACGCGCGGGAATGAAAGTCCTGGTGCTGGAAGCGGGCAAGCAGCTTGATCTGCACAACGATTTCAAAACGCACGAATGGCCTTACGAACAAAAATATCGCGGCAGGCTCGCGCCGAGCGACGCGCACAATTACAAGTACGGTTTTGCTGACGGCTATACGTCGCACATTTACGCGCGGCTGGATGAGAACCCTTACACGACACCGAAAGACAAGCCGTTCGATTGGGTACGCGCCCGCGCTGTCGGCGGACGCACATTGGTCTGGGGACGTGTGTCGCTGCGCTTGAGCGAATTCGATTTCAAAGCCAAGTCGCACGATGATTACGGCGAAGACTGGCCGATCTCTTACGCCGACCTGAAGCCCTATTACGACGAAGTAGACAAGCTCATCGGCGTGATGGGTACTTATGAAAACCTGCCCCAATTGCCCGACGGCATCTTTCAAAAACCGCAGCCGATGCTCTGCGGCGAACAGCTTCTCAAACGTGGTGTAGAGAAAACCGGACGCCGCTTGATTCCTACGCGCGCCGGAGTGACTTCAGAAAAAGGGAAGCTGCCCTTGCACGTACAGAAACATCGCGCGTCGTGCCATTACTGCGGAACCTGCGGGCGCGGCTGCGACGTAGGCGCGATGTTCAACTCGCCCACCGCCTTGATCGAACCTGCCAAGTTGACCGGCAACGTAACGCTGCGGCCCAACTCCGTCGTGCGCGAAGTTTTGATTGATAACAAAACCGGCAAAGCGAGTGGTGTAGCCTTTGTGGATGCCGTGACGAAAAAGGATTACGAGGCTTACGGCAAGCTCGTCGTGCTGGGCGCTTCGACGCTTGAGAGTACGCGCATCATGCTCAACTCGAAATCGCGGCTGCATCCCAACGGACTCGCCAATTCATCCGGCGTACTCGGTCATTACCTGCACGATCACACTTGGGGCGTATCCTTCACCGGCTTCGCGTCGCAACTCAAAGGCGCGGCCATCACCAATGAAGACGGGCGTCCGCAAGGTACTTACGTTCCGGCCTTTCGCAATTTAGACAAGGCTTCGCGGCAGCAGAACTACGTGCGGCGCTTCGGCTATCAGTGCAGCAGCGGCGCGGGCATCTTTCCCGGACACGCGAAAGGACTGGCAGGTTTCGGTTCAACGTTCAAAGACGAAGTGCGCGCGTGGCATCCGGCCATGGTGCGGATGAGCGCGTTCGGCGAAGTGTTATCGCGTCGCGAAAACCACGTCGCCATTGACCCGAACCTCAAAGATGCGTGGGGAATTCCGGCGCTCAAGATTGACATCGAACACAGCGACAACGAACGCGAACTAACCAAAGACGCCATCGAATGCGCGCACGAAATGTTCGACGCCGCCAAGATCGAACTCATCAGCGAAAATCTGCAAATGTTTCCGCCCGGCCACAGCATTCACGAAGTCGGTACGGCGCGGATGGGCGACGACGCGAAAACGTCCGTGTTGAACCAATGGAATCAATCGCACGAGGTAAAGAATCTGTTCGTAGTGGATGGCAGTTGCTTTGTGACGAGCGGCTGCGTGAATCCGACGATTACGATTTTGGCGCTGGCGATGCGGGCGAGTGAATATGCGGTGGAGCAGTTGAAGCAGGGGAAAGTTTAAGGGCGTTTCAGCGGAATAGTTCAGGCTGTGCTTGATGGCGCAACGGAAACTTAGCACTGAATTCGTCTGATGGCAGTTCTAGCGAATCGCCCTTGAATTTTGGGTAAAGCACGGCGAGCCGCTGAATGTTTTCTTTTAACGCGGCGTAATAGACTTCGTCGCTTTCTACGCCAATGGCTTGATAGCCTACGCTCTGGCAAGCGGCGATGGTTGAGCCGGAGCCGCAAAACGGATCAAGAATTTTTCCTTCCCCCAAGGGCAATAAGCTGCGTACCAGAATTCTCAACAAGTGCTGCGGCTTGAGTGTGGGATGATTTGAAGTAGCTTCTTCGAGCGCGGGCGTTTTGCCGCTGTGAATTACGTCAGGCAATGGCTGATCGGTGTTAAGGCGGCGCAAGGCACCGGTTCCCCATTTTCTTAAATTCTGTGCGACGGTTTTTTCTTCGATGGGTTTGCGAAACAGCATCCACGGTTCATAAGCGCCGCGCGGAGTCACGCAGACATCAGGGAATTCCTGCTCTGCGAGTTTCGGGCGGTCACCGCCGCGAAAGCCCCGATAGAGCCGCATGACCGCGCCGCGCACTTCAAATCCGGCTTCGGCGATGCCGCTTTGAACAAGATGCTGCAACATCGGCGTACCGGCGAGAAAGACGTGCGCGCCGGGAACCAACACCGGCAATAAGGCTTCGCCGAATTCCTTGAAATAAACGCGGACATGTTCGCGTTCGGTTGCCGACAACGTAGTGAAGCGCGGCAACGGCGCGCGCTGGCTGCCGCCGATGTTGGGCGGAATGCGCCACACGCCGCCGCGTCCGTTGCGCAACTTCGCCATCTCGTGCGGCAGGAATTCGACGATGCCGAACGGTGGGTCGGTGCATACGCCATGCAAGCTGGCAGGCGCTTGCGCGCGGAGCCAAGCAAAACAATCGGCGTGATGGATGGTGTATTGGTTGGTGGAAGGCACGGCACAGATATGCGGCTCTGCCGTAGTGATGTGCGGAAAGGCTATGCCTTTCCGTGATTCGCTCTTTTCTTTTGGGCTACGCCCGTGCCGTCGTTCAACGGCGAAACGCTTGAGATGAAAAATAATGTAGTGACTGCCTACGACGTTTGGGGCATAGCCCCTTGTTTTATTTGATCGTTACGGAAAGGCAAAGCCTTTCCGTACATCACTGCGGCAAAGCCGCGAAGCAGGAAGCGATTCTGAAAAACCGCATGGCGTAATTGTGGAAGCTCAAAGGAATGGTTTAATTTCAATTTCACCAAAGACGGAACAACTCAATGAAACTCTATAAAACCACGCACGGCCCCGTTCTCGAAGATCGCGGCGAACATTATCAACTGCCTGAAAGCGACTGGGATGTATTGCTCAATCGCGGCGATCACGAACACGTGTTGACGAGTATGTCGCGGCGGGCTTCGCGCATTCATAACTTTGCGATTAACGACGACGTACTCGCGCCCATCGGTACGCAGGAAGTATGGGCGGCGGGCGTGACTTATTACCGCTCGCGCACGGCGCGGATGGAAGAATCGAAAGACGCAGGCGGCGGCAGCTTTTATGATCGCGTATACGATGCCGCGCGGCCTGAGTTGTTTTTCAAGGCTACGCCGCCGCGCGTAGCCGGGCCGGGGCAAAAGGTACGCATTCGTAAAGACTCGAAATGGAACGTGCCTGAGCCTGAGTTCACGCTCGTGGCGAATTCGCAGGGCCAGATTATCGGCTACACGATTGGCAATGACATGAGTTCGCGCGACATCGAAGGCGAGAATCCGCTCTATCTGCCGCAGGCGAAATGTTACGCACAAAGCTGCGGGCTGGGGCCGTGCGTATTGTTGGCGAACGGCAATCCGATGCCGCGCGAGACGGCGATTACGATGGATATTTTGCGCAGCGGCGCTACGGCCTTTCACGGCGCAACCGCGTTGACCGAACTCAAACGTACGCCCGAAGAACTGATCGAATATCTCTTCCGCGACAATCATTTTTCTACGGGTGTGTTCCTGCTCACCGGCACAGGCATTATTCCGCCTGACGAATTCACGCTGCTGCCAGACGATGAAGTGCGCATCAACATCGAACCCATCGGCACGCTCGTGAATTACGTCGTGCAAGGCTAATTCGAGTGCGGAGTGCGGAGTGCGGAGTGCGGAGTGCGGAGTGCGGAGTGCGGAGTGCGGAGTGTAAAACTCTCCTGACAACCAACAACTGACGACTGACAACCAACAATGCAATTACACGGACAGAACATCATCGCAGGTCAACCGCAAACGACGGCTGGCTCAACTTTTAACGGCTTGAATCCGGCGACGAGCGCAGTGCTTGCGCCTGCTTATCAAGAGGCTTCAACCGAACAGATCAACGCGGCGGTCGAGGCGGCGGCGGCGGCGTTTGACGCTTATCGCGGCAAGAGCGCAGAAGAACGCGCGGCTTTCATAGAACGCATCGCCGACGAGATTTTGGCATTGGGCGACGACCTGTTAAAGCGCGCGCACGCCGAAACCGCGTTGCCGTTAGAAGCGCGCTTGATGGGTGAACGCGGACGCACGATGGGGCAGTTGAAACAGTTCGCGGCGCTGGTGCGCGAAGGTTCGTGGGTCGAAGCGCGCATTGATCTGGCGCAACCCGAACGCGCGCCGCTGCCCAAGCCAGACATTCGCCGAATGTTGATTCCGATGGGGCCGGTGGCAGTCTTCGCCGCGAGCAATTTTCCGTTGGCGTTTTCGGTGGCGGGCGGCGATGCGGTTTCGGCGTTGGCGGCGGGCTGTCCCGTAGTCTTGAAAGCGCACCCCGCGCATCCCGGCACTTCTGAAATGGTCGCGCGCGCGATTGCGATGGCGGCGGAAGCGACCGGCATGCCGGCGGGCGTATTCTCGTTGGTGCATGGTACGAGTCACGAAGTCGGCACGACGCTCGTCAAGCATCCGCTCATCAAGGCCGTAGGCTTCACCGGTTCGTTGCGCGGAGGACGTGCGTTGTATGACGCAGCGGCGGCGCGGCCTGAACCGATTCCGGTTTACGCCGAGATGGGCAGCATCAATCCGGTATTCATCCTGCCGGGCGCGTTGCGCGAACGTTCAGAGGCGCTGGCTGAAGGCATGAAAAACTCGGTCACGATGGGCGTAGGCCAGTTTTGCACCTGCCCCGGTTTAGCTGTTGGTTTAAGTGATGAGAGCTTTACGAATTTTTCTGACAAGCTCAATGAACTGATGGCTGACGCGCCGACGGCGACGATGTTGTATCCGGCGATTGCCAAATCGTTTTCCGACGGCGTGCGCAAGCTCGCGCATCTGGCGGGCGTGAAGACTACGCAAGCGAAACAGACGGCTGAATTCGGCAAGACGCACGCTTCGCCGACGGTGTTCACGACCAATGCGACGACGTTCAACGCGCATCACGAATTAAGCGAAGAAGTCTTTGGTCCGGCGACAGTCGTTGTGGCTTGCGATGACCGCGCGCAACTCGAATCCATCGCTCGCAACTTGGAAGGCCACCTGACCGCGACGATTCACGGTACGCCGGATGATCTGAAAGAGTATGCGACGCTCGTTGAAATTCTTGCGACGAAGGCTGGACGTTTGATTTTTAACGGCTATCCCACGGGCGTCGAAGTTTGCCCTTCGATGCAACACGGCGGGCCTTATCCGGCGACGACCGATGTGCGCACGACTTCGGTCGGCACGGCGGCGATTGCGCGGTTCGCGCGTCCGGTGGCTTATCAGGGCTTTCCGCAGGCGGCTTTGCCGGTTGAGTTGCGCAACGAAAACGCGCGCGGCGTATGGCGTTTGGTAGACGGTGTGATGTCGCAAGCGAACTGCTAACGCAATTGAGAAAGGAGCAATTATGGCGAAACGAAAAGTCTCTCAAGGTCAGTGTCAGTTTTGTAAGGAACTCATAACCAAAACGGCTGCCACCCGGCATCTGGCGAAATGCGAAGCCAGACAAGCCGCTTTGGCTAAAGCAGAGAAGCAAGCTATGCCTGAAGAGCCGCTGATTTATTTGCGCGCGCAAGCCAATGGTGCGCCGGAGTTCTGGCTCGATTTGGAGGTGAAAGGCAGTGCGACGCTCACATCGTTGGACGGTTATCTGCGCGCCATCTGGCTGGAATGTTGCGGCCACTTGAGCCAGTTCGGAAATTTCGGCGACGAAGAGTTACCGATGACAGGCAAGGTCAAAAACTATTTGCCCGAAGGCGCTGAAACGCTACACCTTTATGATTTCGGTACGACCTCAGAAACCGTCATCAAGTCGCTGACCGCTCGCGTAGGCAAGCCGCTGACGAAACATCCGATTACGCTGCTGTTTCGCAACGCGCCACCCGAAGCTGAATGTATCGAATGCGGCGCGGCAGCGAAATGGTTTTGTCAGGAATGCCTGATCGAAGACGACTCGCCCGGTTTGTTGTGTGACGAACACGTCGAAAATCATCCGCACGACGAGTATGGCGAGCCGACGGAGCTTGTGAATTCGCCGCGCATGGGAGTGTGCGGTTACGACGGCCCCGCTGAACCGCCTTATTGATTTCAACCCAGGAGAATTTTATGCCCTTCCTTCGCACGTATTTTCGCGCTGCTCTGGCAGTAATTTTGCTCGTCACTTTCGCTTTTGCCCAAATGCAAATCGTGGGGCATTGGGAAGGTGCTATCGAAGTTCCCAACCTCGCACTCGGCATTCAAGTGGACGTTGACGGTAAGCTGAGCGCGACCATCACGATTCCAGCGCAAGGCGCAAAAGATTTGGCGTTGTCGAATGTGAACTTCGCGGCAGGTGAATTCACCTTTACCATTCCTGACGCGCCGGGCAATCCGCAATTCAAGGGTAAGCTCAACGCTGATGGCCAAAAGATTGTGGGTACGTTCACGCAAGGCGGACAGAGTTTTCCTTGCAACCTCACGCGCAAAGCCGAAGCAAAATCCGCAGACAATAACAAAGACCCACTCGAAGGTTTTGACGCCGTCGCCATTGATGGCATGAAAAAACTCGAAGTCCCCGGCATGGCTATCGCCATCGTCAAAGGCAAAGAGGTGATTTGGTCAAAAGGCTTCGGCAAGCGTGACGTAGAAAAACAATTGCCCGTCACGCCCGACACGATCTTTGCCATCGGTTCAAGTACGAAGGCTTTTACGACCTTTACGCTCGGCACGCTCGTTGACGAAGGCAAAGTCGAATGGGACAAGCCGGTACGGAATTACCTGCCGTGGCTCAAGCTCTATGACCCCGCGATGACTGAGCGTTTGAGCGTACGCGATTTGGTCACGCATCGTTCAGGGCTGCCGCGCCACGATCTGGTTTGGTATGGCAATTACACGGCCTCGCGCGAATCGTTTGTGCGCAAGCTCGCCTTTCTCGAACCGAGCGCCGACCTGCGCGAAAAGTGGCAATACAACAATTTGATGTATCTCACTGCCGGTTATCTCACTGAAGTTCTCACGGGCAAGACGTGGGAAGACGCCGTGCGCACGCGCGTGTTTGAACCGTTGGGAATGAAGCGCAGCAATTTCAGCGTAGCCGAATCGCAAAAGGATGCTGACTTCGCGCAACCTTATGCCAAGCGCGGCGACGCGGTGGTGAAAATTCCGTTCCGCGACATCAGCAACATCGGCCCGGCGGGTTCGATCAATTCGAGCGTCAACGAAATGGCGCGCTGGGTGACGGCTCATTTGAACGGCGGCAAATATGGCGACCAGCAAATCGCTTCAGCCGCGACGGTCAACGAAATGCACTTGCCGCAAATGGCGACGGGAGCGCCGGGCGATCATCCTGAAATATCTTCGATGGATTACGGCCTGGGCTGGATGATTGACACCTATCGCGGACATCAGCGTGTACAGCACGGCGGCAACATTGACGGCTTCTCGGCTAACGTAGTTCTGTTTCCCAAAGACGCGCTCGGCATCGTCGTGCTGACCAATCTCAATGGCTCGGCGTTGCGTGATTTGATTACGCGCGAATTGGCCGACCGCTTTTTCAAGCTGTCCAACGTGCAATGGATTGACGCCGCGGCAGCGAATCGCGCTACGCTCGAAGCCGCCTCAAAAGCCGGCGAAACGAAAAAAGAAGCGGCGCGCGTAACGGGTACGCAACCTGCGCACAAGTTGGAAGATTACCTGGGCGAATATGAACATCCCGGTTACGGCATCGTGAAAACTACGCTAGAAGCGGGCAAGCTGGCGGTGACTTTTAACACCATCATGACGCCGCTTGAGCATTGGCATTACGAAACTTTCAATGCCAAACAGGGCAACGGCGGCAAGGGCAAAGAAGTCACGTTTGAAAATATGAAATACACTTTTCAAACGGACGCGAAAGGTTACGTCGCCAAGCTGGTGGCGGGCTTTGAGCCGACGGTCAATGACATCGTGTTCGTCAAAAAACCGGATGCGCGGTTGTTTGAGGCAGCCTATCTGGCGCGGTTTGTCGGTGCGTATGATTTGCTGGGGCAGACCGTGACCGTAAGCCTGAAAGGGAATGTGTTGCTGATGCAAACCGGCAATCAACGCCCAGCGGAATTGTGGCCCGGGCTAGATGGCGGCTTCACACCGAAAGTGGCGCGTTCGCAGAGTCTGTTTTTCGTGACCGATGTGAATGGCAAAGTGACAGCCGTTGAATTGCGGCAACCGAGCACTACGCTGACGGCGAAACGCAAATAATGACGCTCTTTGATTTTGAATTTGACGAACGTTTGGCTTACGCGGCGACACTGCCTGCGCGCTTTTATCGTGGAGCCGAGACGTTGGTCGCCGAGCGCGAGCGTGTGTTTGCGGCTTCGTGGCAATTGGTGGGGCGAACCGATCAATTGCGCGAAGCGGGCAGCTATTTCACCGCTGACGTAGCCGGTGAACCCGTGTTGATCGTGCGCGATCAAGCCAATGAATTGCGCGGTTTTTACAACGTCTGCCGTCATCGCGCCGGTCGCGTAGCTGAAGCCGCCGGTTGTCGTTCGACGTTTCGTTGCGGCTATCACGGCTGGACGTATTCATCCGACGGGCGCTTGATCGGCGTGCCGGATTTCGACGGCGTGCAAAATTTCGACAAGGCGGATTTCGCGCTCCGTCCGGTGCGGGTGGCGGTGTGGGAACAGTTCATCTTCGTCAATCTGTCGAATGACGCTGAAAACTTGTCAGCGTTTCTCGGCGACATTCCTGCTAATACACAACGCTTCGACCTCAGCCGGATGCAACTGGTCGAACGACGCGATTACGTGATTGGGTGCAACTGGAAGGTTTACGTTGACAACTATCTCGAAGGCTATCACGTACCCATCGCGCATCCGTCGTTGATGCGCGAACTCGATTACGCCAATTACCGCACGGTCACGGGCCGCTATCATTCGTTGCAGGATGCGCCGCTGAAAAAAGACGCGCAGGTTTATGCGCCTGCGAGCCATTCTGACAGTGACGGCGCAGAGGCGCTTTATTATTGGGTTTTTCCGAACCTGATGTTGAACGTTTATCCTGACAACTTGTCTACAAATTTGATTGTGCCGCTGGATGACGAGCGTACGCTGACGATCTTTGAATGGTACTTTCACGAACCTGATCCGGCGCGCGTGGCGCAAACCATCAAGTTCAGTGACGAGATTCAACAGGAAGACATCACGCTTTGCGAAAACGTACAGCGCGGTTTGCGCTCGCGGTCTTATGAGCGCGGACGTTATTCGGTGCGGCGCGAAAACGGCGTGCATCATTTTCACGCGCTGTGGCGCGAATTCATGAATAAACAGGAGTAATCCAACCGAACCGTATGAGTGACATCAATCGTGACAGTTTAGAAGTAGACATACTCTTTGTCGGCGCAGGCCCTGCATCGTTAGCGGGAGCCTTGCGCTTGCGGCAACTGATCAACGCACACAACGCGAAATCTGATAAGAAGCTCGAAGAGATTCAAATCGCCGTCATCGAAAAAGGCCGCGAAGTCGGTTCGCATATGATTTCAGGCGCGGTGATGGATCCGCGTCCGATGAATGAGTTGATACCTGATTGGATTGAACGCGGTGCGCCGGTTGAATCGCTCGTCACCGAAGAAGACGTTTCGTATCTGACCAAAAAGCGCAAGCTCAAGTTCCCGATCATTCCGCCGCCGCTCAAGAATCATGGCAAGTACGTGGTGAGTTTGAACAAGCTGATGCGCTGGTTCGCGCCGCTGGTCGAAGCTGAAGACATTATGTTGCTGCCTGAATTCCCCGGCGCGTCTTTGCTGTACGAGGGGTTGTCTGACGAAACCGATAAAGTCATTGGCGTGCGCACGGGCGACAAAGGCATCGGCAAAGACGGCGAACCAAAACCGAATTTCGAGCCGGGGGCTGACATCTTCGCCAAAGTGACGGTGTTGGGCGAAGGCGCGCGCGGTTCGTTGACCAAAAAGCATGTCGAGAAACTCGGTCTCGAAGGAACGAATCCGCAGGTCTATGCCGTCGGCGTCAAAGAAATTTGGGAATTGCCGAAAGGCCGCGTCACGCCGGGTTTCGTGATGCATACGCTGGGGCATCCGCTGCCGGACGATGTGTTCGGCGGAGGCTTTGTTTACGGCATGCAAAACGATTTGCTCGACGTAGGCTTAGTGGTTGGATTGGATTATCACGACCCATTCACCGACCCGCATCGGCTGTTTAACGAGTTCAAACAACATCCCGCGATTGCCTCGATGTTGGCGGGCGGCAAGATGCTGCATTACGGCGCGAAGGCGATTCCCGAAGGCGGTTTGCTGTCGCAGCCGAAATACTATGGCGATGGATTTTTGATCATTGGCGACTCGGCTAGCTTCCTGAATTCGCAAAAGCTCAAGGGCATTCATATGGCGATGCAATCGGGCATGCTCGCGGCGGAAACGATTTTTGAAGCCTTGCTGGCCGAGCGATTCGACGAAGCGCAATTGCAATCGTTCAAGACGAAAGTGGAAGCGAGTTACATTCAAAAAGAGCTGCACGAAGTGCGCAACTTCCATCAGGCGTTTCGTAACGGGCGGATGCTGGGCTTGATCGAGAGCGGCATGCAAGTGCCGACCAAAGGCTTTGGGCTGTTCGGCAACATCCATGTCGAAGCGGGCCACGAGAACATGCAAAAGCTGCATGTGTTGCAACGGCTGCCGAAAAAGTCCGGCGAGTTTTTGCAAGCCGAAGCGCCGAAATACGACAACCAATTGACATTTGAAAAGACGACAGATGTTTATCGTTCGGGTACGGAACACGACGAAGACCAGCCTTCGCATTTGAAAGTACTCGACACGAATATCTGCATCGAGCGCTGCACGCACGAATACGGCAATCCTTGTCAGTACTTCTGTCCGGCGGCGGTTTACGAGGTCGTCGAGTCGAACGGCGGACGCCAGCCGAAAATCAATTTCTCGAACTGCGTGCATTGCAAGACCTGCGACATTATGGATCCGTATCAAATTATTGATTGGGTTACGCCCGAAGGCGGCGGCGGGCCGAATTACATTAACCTGTAGTTACTGAGAGCACTTATAAACGGTTTAGTTTCAGGACGTGAAGCTATCGGTTTGCTCTGTGCTGTGCAATGAAATTATGGCTAGGTATTTTGTTTGGCGGAGCGTGCGGCACTGGGTGTCGTTACGGATTGTCGCTGTTAATCAATAGCTGGCTGGGAGCGCGGAATTTTCCGTTGGCTACGTTTGTTATTAACGTGACCGGTAGCTTTTTGATTGGGTTGATTGCGGAACTTTACCAAGCACAAGTGTTTTCTTCGGCTACCTGGCGGCTGGCGTTAGTTACCGGCGTGCTAGGCGGCTATACGACTTTCTCGGCTTTTTCTCTCGAAAATTTGCAGTTGTTACGCACAGGAGCCATCGGTAGTGCGTTGGTATATGCCGTGGGCAGCGTAGTGTTAGGCGTCGGCGCGGCGTGGCTGGGAATGCGTGTCGCACATATATACGTGAGTAGCTAGGAGGAATAACTCAATGGCTGAAAATACGATTCTATGTATGTCGAGTTATGAGAAAGGGCAGGAATTTATCCGTGAGTGCAAGCGGCAAGGCTGGCATGTGTTGATGCTGACCGACCAGAAACTGGAACACGCGAAATGGCCGCGCGAGAGCATTGACGAATTTTTTATGATGGCGGATTTAACGAATCGCGTCGAAGTTATGAACGCGGTTAGTTACTTGGCGCGGCAGCATCAGTTAGATCGCATCGTGGCGCTGGATGAGTTCGACATCGAGATGGCGGCTTCGTTGCGCGAACATTTGCGCGTACCGGGCATGGGCGAAACGACGAGTCGGCACTTCCGCGACAAGCTGGCGATGCGCAAGCAGGCGCACGAACACGGCGTACGTGTGCCTGAATTCGAGGGCGTGATTAATTACGATAAATTACGCAGCTATATGGCGCGCGTGCCGGGCCCGTGGGTGTTAAAGCCGCGCACCTCGGCGTCGGCAATCGGGATTAAAAAAGTAACTCAGGCCGATGAGTTATGGCCGTTGCTGGATGCGTTGGGTGATGAGCAGACCAATCATTTGTTAGAGCGTTTCGTGCCCGGCGATGTTTATCACGTTGATTCCATTGTTTCAGAAAAAGAAGTCGTCTTTGCTTCAGTCAATAAATATGGTGACACGCCGATGAACGTAGCGCACGGCGGTGGTATATTCACGACGCGCACCTTGCCGCGCGAGAGTCTGGAAGTTGAAGCGCTGGAATCAATCAACCGTGAAGTTATTCACGCGCTCAAGTTAGTGCGCGGAGTAACTCACGCAGAATTTATTCGCGCGCAAGCGGATGGGCATTTTTATTTTCTCGAAATTGCCGCGCGCGTCGGCGGCGCGAATATCGCTGAAATGGTCGAAGCCGCGACGGGATTAAATCTGTGGGCCGAGTGGGCTAAAATCGAAACGGCTACGAAAAAGAAACCTTATCAACTTACGCCGCCGCGCAATGATTACGCAGGCATTATGATCTCGTTGGCGAAGCAGCAATGGCCTGACACATCGGCTTATAACGACGCTGAAATCGTCTGGCGAATGAATAAAGAATATCACGCGGGTTTGATCGTAGCCTCTGCCTCGCCCGAGCGCGTGAAAGAATTGCAAGATAGTTATACTGAACGGTTTTATCAGGATTTTTACGCGACGGCTCCGTTGCCGGATAAGCCGACGGCATAACGCATTCATTCCTCTGTCGTAGCCCGATACTATGGATATTGCAGACTGGCCGGTGAATGTGGCTATCGTCATTTTCAACCGCATCATCGGTCACGGCGAGATTGTCTGATGCTTCGAGAAGCAAAGTGAAGGCTATGACCGACTTGCTGGCTGAGATAGCGATTTTTATTGGCGTGCGACCTGAAGGGAGTCAGGAGTCAGGAGTCAGGAGTCAGGAGTCAGGAGTAAAATCAACATTCATCATTCATCATTCATCATTCATCATTCATCATTCTACAATCCCGTTTCTCCATCCCCTCTTCATTCGCGCCCATTCGCGTTCATTCGCGGTTAAAACTCTTCTTTCAGCATGGACTTATTACGCTTCACCACTGCCGGCTCCGTCGATGACGGCAAATCCACCCTCATCGGCCGCCTCCTTTACGATTCCAAATCCATCTTCGAGGATCAACTCGAAGCCATGGAGGAATCCTCCCGCAAACGCGGCGATGAGAACGTCAACCTAGCCCTTCTAACAGACGGCCTCAAGGCCGAGCGCGAGCAGGGCATCACGATCGACGTCGCCTATCGCTACTTCGCCACGCCGAAGCGGAAATTCATCATCGCGGACACCCCAGGGCACACCCAATACACGCGAAACATGGTCACCGGCGCCTCCACCGCCAACCTCGCCATCATCCTCATCGACGCCCGCAAAGGCGTCATCGAGCAGACCAAGCGCCACTCCTTCATCGC
>JAYSVR010000432.1:0-13815 GCA_043718445.1 Acidobacteriota bacterium
TCTTCGTGCAGTCCCCAGACTTCTTCGAGCAGGCTGCTGCGCGAGACGGGCTTGCCTTCATATTTGAAAAGAAACCTCAACAGGTCGGCTTCCATCACGGTGAGTTTAATCGTGCGTTGAGTGGTGCGTAATTCGAGCGCCGTGAAATCTACGGTCTTGTCGGCGAAGGCATAAAGCGCGGGTGGGGCTTCGGTTTCATTCGGTTCGCTGATAGGCGGCATTTGTTGCAGCCAGGCACGACGCCGCAACAATCCGCCGAGCCGCGCCAGCAGGATGCGTAACTCGAAAGGCTTGGGCAGGTAATCATCCGCGCCCGCTTCAAAGCCGAGCAGCACATCATCGGGATGATTGCGCGCCGTCAGCATCAGGATGGGTACGAATTGGCCGCGCGCACGTAACGCAGTCGCTACTTCAAAACCATTGATCCCCGGCAACATCACGTCCAACGCGACCACGTCAAAACGCAGCGGTTCTGCTTGCAACAAAGCTAACGCAGCTTCGCCGTCACTGGCGATGGCTACGTCGTAACCTTCCAGTTCCAGATTGAAGCGCAAACCTTCGGCCAGATGTTGTTCGTCTTCAACTAACAGTACGGCGCTCATCCCACAGCCTCACTCACTTCGTTGATAACGGTTGATTCCGCTGCTGTGGCGACGCGCGGCAATTGAATCGTGAACGTGCTGCCCAAGCCTTCGCCTACGCTTTCAGCGAAGACCTTGCCGCCGTGTTTTTCGATCACCGAACGCACGATGAATAACCCCAAGCCTGTGCCTTTCACGCGCAAGGCGAGCCGTGCGGGTACGCGATAAAACCGTTTGAAGATGCGTTTCAATTGGTTGGGCGCGAGGCCTATGCCTTGATCGCTGACGCGCAAGACGGCTTGTTTGGCCGAAGGCGCGGCGAGCGTGACGGCAACATCAATGCGCTTGCCAGAGTATTTGATCGCGTTGTCTATCAGGTTAGAAAGCACCGCGCGCAACTCGTCGGAATCGCCCTTGACCCATACCTGTTCGCCCGCGATCAGTTGACTGACGAAGCGCAGTTCGCCGACGTTCAAGTTGGTGCGCGTGCGAGCCAACTCTACGCAATCGCGCGCCAACGCGCTGAGGTCGAGTGCGACGCGTTCAACGGTGCGCTGGCTGTGTTGCGTACGGCTCGCGCGCAAGACCTGTTCAACCGTATGCAACAACCGATCATTGTCGGCCTGTAAAATTTGATAAAACTCCTGTCGTTTGGCTTCGTCCAACTCGCGGGTTTGCAGCGTTTCGAGATAAAGCCGCATCGAGGCAATCGGCGTTTTGAGTTCGTGCGTGACGGCGTTGATGAAACTGTCGTGTTGTTCGTTCAAACGAATTTCCCGAATCAGGAAGATCGTGTTCAGCACCAGTCCGGCAATGATGATGGGAAAGAGAATTACGCCCAACACGAGCAAGGCCACTTGCCGCGCGTTGAGGATGACCCAGCCGACGTTGAGGGCTACGGCTAAGGCGACGAGGCAGATGCCCAGCACGGTGAAAAAAAGAATAGAGGCTTTTCGCTGACTTTTCAGGCGCATACGCTAAAAGCCCGGACGCAATTTCATTTTGCTGATGACTTGCGCCGCTACGTCGCGCGCGGCCCAGTCCATGCGAACGTCAGTGCGCGAACCGCCCATCGGAACGCCGACGCCTCCGACCGACGGTGGATTCGGAAAGCCGTTGCCGGAACCGACCATCTTGCCGGTCTTCGGTTCGAATAAGTAATAGCGCAAATCCAAACCGTTAATCATGCCCATGCCGGACATAGACTCGATTTCGAGCAAGACGACGTAACCGTCTTCAGATTCTTTCGCGGCTTTCATGGCGTCAGAGCGATTTTGATTCGAGCCTGAATCGCTCAACTGCAAGGTGGGCACGAGACGACGCGCTTCTGACAGCAAGCCCTGGCGCGCGATGTCGGCGAAATAGAGCGACACGTTCATGTCGGGCATCGAACTCATCACGAGCAGCCGTTTCTTGAGGGCTTGTAATTTTGCCTTGTCCTTACTTTCCTCTGGTTCAGGGTCGGTCGAAGACGACGTTGCCGCGCCGCCGAAATCATTGTTCTGTACGCGCTTTTCGGGCTGGTTGACGCCTTGCGGCGGCGGTTGGTCTTCGGCTTTCTTTTGCTTGCGGCCTGATTGCGCGGCGACAAAAGGCACGCACAGCAAGCACGTCAAAACTAATAGCAATAGGCGAGACGATTTACGCATAACACGAACTCCTCAAGACTTGATTGGGCGAAAGGGAAACGAACTTGCGATGGCGCGTATGCTAATTCGTCGCTGGGCGTCACACAACTTTGCTGGCAACTTTGCGCCAATCAGGAACGCCGTTATGATGCGCGCACTTGATTTCATATCTGCTGAAGGAGCAAACAAAACAACATGCAACACGGTCTCAAAATTCGAGCCGAAGGTGCGCTCGATCTCGTTTCGCTCGGTGCGCTTGTGCATCGTCTCGACCCCGGCGTCATTCCGTTTCGCAAAGCGCAGGCTTGCCAGATTCACGTGAGCGGTGGCGAATTCAACGTCGCGGCCAACCTCGCCGATTGCTTCGGCATGAAAACCGGCATCGCGTCGGCCATCGTGGATTACCCGATTGGTGAACTCATCGCCGAGCGCGTTAAGGCAATGGGCGTCAAACCGTTTTATAAACGCTTCGCACACAACGGCGTCAACGGCCCGAATATGGCGACGGTTTACAGCGATCAAGGCTACGGCGTACGCGCGCCCATCGTGTTTTACAACCGCGCCAACGAAGCCGCCGCGCAACTCAAGCCGGGCGATTTCGATTGGGCTTCGATTTTCGCGGGCGGCGTGCGCTGGTTTCACAGTGGCGGCATTTTCGCGGCGCTTTCGGCGACCACCGCCGAAGTCATTATCGAAGGCATGAAAGCCGCGAAGGCCGCAGGAGCTGTGACTTCGTTCGATCTGAACTTTCGAGAAAAGCTCTGGAAGATTGCGGGCGGCGCTGACACAGCGGTCGCCACCATCGCGCGCATCGTTGAGCACGTAGACGTATTGGTCGGCAACGAAGAAGACCTGCAAAAAGGTTTGGGCGTCGCCGGACCAGAAGTGGATAGTAAAGCTGCGGCGAAATCGAAGCTCGATCCGTCGGCGTTTTTCGGCATGATTGACAACGTCGTCGCCAAACATCCGAACATCAAAGTCGTAGCGACTACGTTGCGTGAAGTGCATACGACCAGCCGCCACAGTTGGGGCGCAGTCGCCTGGGTCAACGGTCAATCGCACGTTTCGATGACTTGTGAGTTGGACGTGTATGACCGCGTAGGCGGCGGCGACGGATTTGCGTCGGGCTTTATTTATGGCTTGCTGTCCGGCGAGTCTGCCGAAGAAGCACTCAAACTCGGCTGGGCGCACGGCGCATTGCTCACTACGTTTCCGGGCGACACGACAATGGCGACGGTCGAACAGGTTCGTGCGTTTGCGCAAGGCGGTTCGGCGCGCATTCAACGCTAGTTTCAGAAATAGACAGGATTGACGGGATTTTCAGGATTTACCGGATGGTTTGAAACGGTCGTGATGAAACCTTTCAGCCCATCCCGTAAATCCTGAAAATCCCGTCAATCCTGTCTATTTTCTTTTGTGCGATTACGCCAACTGATAGCCAAAGCCGTTACGCCAAAGATCATCAGCAACGCGCCGGGCGGTACGAGCCAGATGCCTAGGCCGGGGTCGCCTTCGGGATGCGATATGCCTGCCAGCAAAAATCCAATCGGCATCAACAGCGAACCGGCGCGCAACGCCAACGCCGCGAGGTTGGGAAAGCCTTTGAGTTGTTGCAGCGTCAAGCCTGCCAGCACGAGCAAGCCGTTCAACGCCGTACCGTGCGCGTGCGCGAGGCGAAAGAGTTCGCGGCGCTGGGCGTCTTCGAGATAAGACGGCGCGCGATAAGCGAGCAAGCCTTCGAGCAACAGGCCGAGCGTCATCCAGACGGCGACGCCGATCCAGCCCTGCGCGATCATCGTATTTGTATCATCACTTTTCATATATGGAGTGCGGACGGCTTGCCGCCGCTTTGGCTTTTGCCTCAAATCTCCTTCGAGTTTAGGCGAGCGTTGCGCGCTACGAGCGAGAGTTTCGCGCGACGAACGGAAAGCTGCGTCGAAGCCGCAGCACTCCAAAGTTATTCGCCTACGTCAATGTCAGTGTTGACACGCAGCGCGCGCAATTGATTCGCCAGTGTAACAATCGCGGTACGCTTGTCAGCTTGCGTCGCTTGCCACCAGGCGGCGAGAGCGCGTTCGCGTTCAGCAGTCGTTGCCAGATAATCGAGGCGCGGCAAATCGGCGCGGCGTTGCGTCATCATTTGCCCGAGGGACTGCGCGATGAAGTACCGCACAATCGGATAGTTGTCGTTAAACGCCTCGAGCAAATACGGCGCAGCCCATTCGCTGTTGGCTAATGCTTCGGCAGCGAGTGCGCGCGTCAAAGCATCGCCTGCGAATAAAGCACGTAAGCCTTCTGCCTGATCGAAAGCCTTGTCATTGCTGGGCATTGCCGAAGCGAATCGTTGCGGCCACCATTGTTTGCTTTGCGCAATCGTCCAGTTGGCTGATTTGTCTAGATGGCATTGGTTGCAGGCGTTCGGTACGCCTTGCGTCGTCGTGAGCGTAGCGTCAGGCACTGTGATGGCGTGCGTTTTGTGAATGCTCATCACGCCGTAAACCACACGCGGCATGTGGCAGTTATAACAGCGACTGCCTTGCGATGTGAGTTCGTGTTTCGTGTGCGCCGTCAACGCCGGTGGCGCGGCGAGTTGCTGATGGCATTTGAGACAAGGCTGGTCGGTGCGGTTTTCCGGTTTGATCTGTCCTCGAATATCGCCTTCGTGCATGGAGTGGCAAGTCAGGCAGGTCAGCGGTTGCTGGTTCGATTTGCTCGCAGTAAGGCTTTTCGTAAAGCAGGGTGATTGCAGCAGTCCTTGATATTCATACGCCGTCAAACGCGGAGCGCCGTTGTTCCAGAAGCGTTGCGCGAAAGAGAAGTTGCCGATTTTGGTTTCGCGTCCGACGGGTTGATAGAACTTGTGCAAGTCGTCGCCTGCGTTGAACGGATCGCCTTTGCCTAAAATCTCTTGAATGCGATCCATCGGCGCGGGGACGCGCTGGCCGTGGCAATGTCCACACACCATCACGGAGCGTTCGGCTGCTAGCTTGCTAGGGTTGACGATGTATTTGTCTTGCGTGTCGCGCCAACGCCAGAACGTACGCGTCAACGGCGATGAAGCTTCTTCGGCGTGCGTAGCCGATTGCCCGTGGCAGGCTCCGCAGGCGATGCCGAGTTCGGCGACTTCGGTGGCAAACTGGCGCGTAGCGGGTTTGAAATTCGGCTGGGCTTTGACGTTGTGGCAAAAGACGCAGTTCGCATCCCATTGCGCCTGATGCTGAAAATAGTTCTCGCTGTCTGGATAAAAAAAGGAGCCGTTCAAACTCATCCAACGCTTGTTCATCAAGTCATAAGCCAGCGGCAGTCGAACGTAGTTGCCACTCTGTTTCGCCACGTATTGCTCGATGCGGCGCGAGCCGACGGTGCGCGCAATTTCATGAACCTGTTGTTGTCCATTCGCTAACGTGAGCGTCATTACGAAACGATTGCCTGACCGCGTCATACGCGCTTTGACGCCGAGGTATTCAAACGAATTGTCACGCGTGAAATCGCCTTGCACGGTCGCGGGCGTGGCTTCTTGTGTCATGCGGCTGTGATGCGTCTTCGCCCACGAGGCGAAATGGTTTTCGTGACAGGCGAGGCACTTGCGCGAGGTCAGATAATCTTCATCGGCAAGGCCAGCGCGCGTGCCGCGATAACTGGGCTGCGCGGCGAATACGAGCGTTGCCACGGCGAGCGCGGCGGCGAACGTAACCAAGCCTGCTTTGACGATGACTTTTTGCATGTACGTGTTTAACGAACGCGCAGCGCGTATTGCTGAATTGCCATCACGCTGATGGCGTCGGTGATTTCGCCGCGTTGCACCATTGCCAGTGCTTCAGCGAAAGGCAGACGACGAACCTGCAATCGTTCGGTTCCTTCGGGTTCAGCCTCGCCCTGCGTCAGTCCCGTAGCGAGATAATAAAGCGCCTCTTCGTCTGACACTGAATTCGATAAATGCGAGCGGCCTAGCAGTTCGTAATGCTGCGCACTCAAGCCGGTTTCTTCGAGCAATTCACGAGCGGCAGCGACGAGTGGCGCTTCGCCTTCGGGGCAGCCGCCTTCGGGGATCTCCCACGAGTACTCGTTCAAGACGTAACGAAATTGGCCGACGAGATAGGTGCAGCCTTCGTCATCAATTGGCAGCACACCGATAGCCAACCCTTTGAAATGCACTGAACCATAAATGCCGGGCAGTCCGTCTGGCCGCGTCACTTGATCTTCGCGGACGCGAATCCACGGGTTGTCATAAACGATGCGACTTTCGTGAGTTTGCCAGGGATTGTTGAATGAGTCTTCAAGATGATTTGGCAAGTGAGTTGTGCCTTTGGTGCTGGTTAGATTCGCGTTGCAACAAGCTGTATCGCAACCTGTTAGGTTGCGTAGTTTCTCGCATAAAAAACAATGTGGTAAAGGCGAGAAGTTACGCAACCTGACAGGTTGCGATACAGCTTGCTGACTTGGCGCGCGCGCAGTCTAGCCGATAAGCTGCGCCAGATGAAGCTATGGCGTTGGTTCAAATCAGAACGCAGTGCGAGCGCAGAAGAAGCGCCGCTCGCTGAAAGCGAAGACCCTTTTGATGAGCCGGTCGTGTGGGAAATTACCGATACGATTGATTTGCATAGCGTGCAGCCGCGCGAGATTAACGCTGTCGTGATGGCTTATCTGGATGAGGCGCTGGCTTGCGGGTTCACGCGGGTGCGCATCATTCATGGCAAAGGCATCGGCGTGCAGCGCGAAGCGGTGCGGCGGATTTTGGCGCGTGCCGAGTTTGTTCAGGAATTTCATGATGCGGCGGACGCCAGTGGCTGGGGCGCGACGATTGCCATGTTGACTGTGCCGAAAAAAAAGAACGCGATGGGAGAAGGGAATCGCCTATAGGCCAGTTGTGATTCCCCGCTGCCATCGCGTTGTTTAGATGACTTGCTCTTACTTATACCCGACCGAGTTGCTCACCAACGTGGACTAAGGGGTTCGGCTAAAGACGTCTTTATTTGGCTAACCTAAAGCAAAGGGGGTTTTTCTGATGACATCCGCGCAGCGACATTCGCCATATGGTGAGCAAGCCATCTTTTTCATTCATCAGAAACCGTACGAACTTTGCTTTCTTGACTATAGAAGCGGGAAAAATACGCCATAGCTGCCAGCCGCGGCAGAAATTTTTTGATCTTTTTTTCCTCAGACGCTCACACTTTAGGAAGGCCAGCCAGGATTGTGTTACATTCCGTCCACAATCTTTCCCCACGACGATTGTTCACGTTTCCGATAACCAACCTTAACAACAGGCGAAAATATGAAACCGTTACCTGAAGGGCAGCAGGTCACGCAGCTTTTACGCGCATGGGGAGAGGGCGATACGCAGGCGCTTAATCAACTCGTTCCGTTGGTGGAGCGCGAGTTACAGCGACTGGCGCGCTTGCACTTACAAAAAGAACGGCAGGGGCATACGTTGCAGGCTCCCGATCTGGTCAACGAAGTTTATCTGCGCATGCTGGAATTGCGGCAGGTGGATTTAGAAAACCGCACACAGTTTTTCAAGATGGCAGCGCACTTGATGCGCCACGTGCTGGTTGATTACGCCCGCAGCCGCAATTACCAAAAACGCGGCGGCGGCGAAGCGATTCGCGTTTCGTTGGTGCATGCGGTCGAGGCAGGTCACCCGCCAGACGTAGCAGTCATGGCTTTGCACGATGTGCTGACCGCGTTGGAAAAGTTCGATCCGCAAGGTTCCCAAATTGTCGAGTTGAAGTTTTTCGGCGGCCTGGAGGTCGAGGAAATTGCGGACTTGATGCATCTTTCTGAGCGCAGTGTCGCGCGCAAATGGAAAAGCTCCCGTGCCTGGATTTATCGAGAAATGACGGCGAGCCACTAACTCGCAGGAAGCAATTGTCGAATAAGAGCATGTCCCCCACACGCTGGTCGCAAATTTCGGAAGTGTTTGATCAGGCTTTAGAACTGCCCGCTTCGGCGCGTCCGGCGTTTCTGGCAGAGGCTTGCGGCGACGATTTAGCTATGCGCGCCGAGGTCGAATCTTTGTTAGGCGCAGATCAGGCGGCGGGCGAATCTTTTCTGGCCGATGACGCACTCGCTCAACAAGCCGCCGAAGTCTTACCGTCTCAGCCGCCAGATCAATCAGGCCAATCCATCAAACAATTCGTCTTGTTGAAACGCATCGGACTGGGTGGCATGGGCGAGGTTTATCTGGCGAACGACACATCGTTGCATAGGCAGGTCGCGCTTAAATTGTTACCTGAACGGACGGCGCTCGAAGCAGAAGGTTTACGCCGTTTCGCCCGCGAAGCGCGCGCCGCTTCTGCGCTCAATCACCCCAACATCATGACCGTTTATGAATTCGGTCAGGACGGCGGGCGGCATTTCATCGTCACGGAATATGTCGAAGGGCAAACCTTGCGCGGGAGAATGAGGCAAGCGCCCTTGTCACCCCTATTGTCGCTTGATGAAACGCTGGCGATTGCCGATCAGATTCTGGCAGCTCTCGGCGCGGCCCACGCTGAGGGCATCATTCACCGCGACATCAAACCCGAAAATTTGATGTTGCGCAGCGACGGAGTTGTCAAAGTGCTGGATTTCGGCATTGCGAAACTCTTGCCGCGCGCGCGCGAAGAGGCTGCCGGACGCGCGACGGCGACGCGCTTTGTCAGCACCCGGCTAGGGACTGTACTCGGTACGCCCGGTTATATGTCGCCCGAACAAGTGCGCGGCCTTGAGGTCAATGCGCGTTCTGACCTGTTTAGTTTTGGCGTCGTGTTTTATGAACTGTTAGCCGGGCAATTGCCTTTTCAAGGCGAAACTAACGCCGATCTGGCGGTTCAGGTATTGACGACCGAACCTCCATCGTTGGCGCAACTACGTCCTGATTTGCCTCCGGCTTATGCGACGTTGCTGAACCGTTTGTTGGATAAAGACCCCGCCCAACGCATGGCTACCGCGCAGGAGGTGCGTCAGGCTTTGGCGCATTTGCCGCGCCAGTTGTTGAGCAAACGCGCGGCCCGTTGGGAACAATTGCGCCGCGCACAACGCCGACTGGTTTTAGCGGCTTGCCTGTTGTTGGTGTTTGGCGCCATTGGATTTGGCGGGTGGCGCTGGCGTAAAGGTGTTCGTGAAATGGCGACTCTGAGGGCGTGGAGCGACAATTCACGCATCCGGCACAAAGATATTTACACCAACAAACTCGGTCGTGACCTTAGCTCCCCGGCTTTTTCGCCGGACGGTCAATATATCGCATTCGATATGAGCGAAGAGGGAGGGTCCCATCTTTATTTGACGCCGCGTCAGGGGGGCGCCTCGCAACAACTCACGTTCGGTAACGCGATTGACCACCTGCCGTTGTGGTCGCCCGATGGGCAATCTCTGGCTTTTCTCTCTAACCGTGCTGGCCCGGGCAATTGGGGAATCTGGAAGTTACCGCGTGTGGGCGGTGAGCCTGAATTGTTATTCAAGCTGCCGTCTCAAGTTATAGAGTTGCTCGCTTGGCGCGTTGAAGAAGCAGGTGAAAGGCTGTATTTCCTGGCTGCCCAAAACCTTCAGGCGTTGAACTTGCGTGATGGTAAAACAGAGTCTCTGATGCACTTGCCGCCTGCGCAATCTGAGCGTCACTCGTACAGCCTTTCTCCTGAAGGTAAGCGCCTCATTTATCTGGAATTGAAAGATCAGACGGTTCAGCTAAACCTGTTCGACTTAGGTACCAGCCAGATCACCACGCTCTTAACGACGCAAAATCCGATAACTTCGCCGAAGTGGTTTGCTGATGGTGAACATTTGGTTTTTATCAGCGAAGTTTCGGGCAATTTTCAGCCGCAGCTTTTCTCACTTGCTCGGAGGCAAACTGTACCACTCAATCTCGGGAGTGATGATTTTACGGACTTGGCGGTGGCGCACGATGGACGAACGCTGGTGGGTCGGTCAAAGAATGAAACTGCGAATATCTATTCGGTTGATTTGCAAGGACAGGAAACGGCAGTGACCATCGAAAAGGGGCTTCATCACCTTCCCAGGCCGTCACCGGATGGGCAGCGATTGCTGTTTCATGCCTTGGGCGGAAATATTCGTGGTTTTGGCCAATTGGTCGAAAAAAGTTTGGTTGCAAGATCCGAACCCACAAGCGTCAGAGCTGATTCAGTGTTGGGTGCGCAATGGTCTCCCAACGGCGAATGGTTGGCATACGCAAGACACGTGGTTCAGCAACACGAACTTTGGTTACAAGACCGCTGGGGTAAAGAGAAACGGTTAATTAGCCTGAAGCTGGCTCCTTATTGGTTGCAACCGTGGCCGTATAACCTGATTTATCATAGCTTCACCTGGACGCCGGATAGCCGCCGACTGGTGTATGTGGCTAGTGAAGGAAACAGTGATCAATTGTGGCAAGTTGATCTGATGGGAGGAGCGCTACGCGCCTTGTCACCGCCAAGTTCGTCAAATTCACATTACGTGTCTCCCGTTTGTGCATCGCAAAGCGAACAGGTGGCGTTTATCAATCGCAATCCGCGCACTCCCGCGCAACCTAAACCGATAAGCCAGGTGTTAATCGCCGAAAACCATCAGATTATTTCGCTTTACGAAAGCAGCACTTTGCTGCAAATAATTGGTTGGTTGCGCAAGGGCGACGAATTACTGATTGCGGAAAGTAAAGGGGGAACTATTGGCAATACGCTAGACGCCACCTTGCTCAAGTGCCAGGTGTCAACCAAACGATGCCAGCCAATGACATTGATGCGCGACGTTTATTTGTCCAGCTTGCAGCTATCGCCTGATCAGACAACCGTGGCTTATGTGGCATCGAGCGGACGCAGCTTCAATATCTATCTCTTAACACTCAACAATGGTAAGCCGAGATTGTTGACGAATAATAGCGACCCCAGCTTATTTTATGCAGGATTGCATTGGACGTATGACAATCAGCGTCTTTTTTTCAGCAAGCAGACTTCCTTTGAAATTCTTCGCTTGATCGAATTACGTTAAGCCATTGCCTACGCGCGGGTCGTTAAACGTAAAGAAAAAAATGCATCGAAATGGCAGTCTGAGATAAAAAATCCCGCCTACACCTCATGGACAGATAATCCTGAAACGCCGTCTTCGTGTTCAGGCTTCACTTATTTCGTAACTCAAAATTGGCAACCCCTTCAGGCGTGCAGTGCGCAGGACGGCTCGTAGTGGCGAGACTAAGCACTGTCAGTGGCAACTGACAGGCTTTGGTCTCGGTCTAGGAACGCTTAGGGCCGTTCTGCTCACTGTACGTTTGAATCCAGTACGCGTGAGGTTGCGCAACGCCTTTGCCCAAAAATTCAGATGCCGCTTTTCGCCGTCATCGCCGAGAAGTGTTCGTTTGTTTGCGACGTACTTACGCCACTTTGTGCGACGGAATTAACCCACAATCCACCTACTACTCATTGCTTACCCGCATGAAAGGAGCCACGCACCATGCCTACTAATAAAGAGTTCAATAAACTGGCGAGCCAGTTATCACAACTCGCCAAATTCTATCTTTCTCACTTGGGTGGCACGCCCGCTGAAGTCGCCAAACGGGAGAAAGCCTTGTTGACTCACGTCAAAAAATCGCATCAACAATTGCGCGTGAAAGGCACCGCGCTGATTCGGGCGTCGAACCAAACTAAATCGTTTGATGAAGATGATGGCTGTCTTAATTCATACCGATGCCCAGACGGGACGTGTGTTCCTGATGCCGGTTGTTGTGGATGAGAAGCAGGTTTAATGGCACAACCTGCTACGAAGGCGAAACCGGCGACTAAGAAGCCCGCGAAAAAAGCCGCAAAGAAAAAATAAAATTCCAATCCGTAGTTCAACAACAGCTACTAATTGAAATTCTCTACTAACGGGCCAGCGCAATCGTTTTAACGCGAATTGCGTTGGCCTTTTTTCGTAGCTCGTTCAATCTTCGCTGTGTGTCGCGCCGTCGTAATGAAACACGGCTTCGTCCTCGTCTACGCGGGTGGCGAGGTGTACGGGGCGACCCCACAGTTGATAGACGTATTCCAGCACCTTGCGTGCATAACGAACGTCCAGATCGGTGCCTTCGTGGCGATGCGTGAGATAAAGCTCGCGATTGCGGCGGTAATCGCCATCTGCCACCACGATGTAAGGAAAGCCGAAGTTAGTCAGATTGCCGACCAGTTGATCGCGCACCCGCTCCCAGCGTTTTTCGGTAATCGTCCAATCCTCTTCGTCCTGTAACTCAAAGACGAATAAATCTAACTCTTCGCACAACTCTTCAGTCAGGTAATTGCGCAGGAACGACACGTCGTTGTTGAGTTCGCGTACCTCAAAAATCTTCTCGTGACCGAAGCGCCGCTCGATGTCTTCAAAAATTTTATAGCCCAAATAATATGGATTGATTTGTCCGCGTTGCGGCGAAACTACGCCTGAATGTAACTCGGCGAAATGCAGATGATCTTCGGGCGAGAGGTCGAGTTCGCGCATGAGGCGTGCGTGCCAAATACTGGCCCAGCCTTCATTCATGATCTTGGTTTGCATTTGCGGGACGAAATAAAGCATCTCGTCGTGAATCATACTCATCACGTCGCGCTGCCAGGGTTCCAGCGTAGGCGAGTGTTGCATCAGGTACCAGATCAAATCTTTTTCGGGTTCTTCGGGTTGCAACGCCGTCGGTAGGATAAGTTTGCCGGTATCGCGTTTACCACGGTCCTCCAGCGCGAACATATCGTCGTAACGTCCCACCGTGACTGAGGGCTTGGCGGTTTCGCGTTCAGGTTTGACGCGCTGCTTCTTGATAAAAAAGTCCGGGTCAATGTGTTCTTCGATAGAAAGCACAGCGTCGAGGAATTGCTCGACGGTTTTGCGTCCGTGTTTGAATTCATATTCGTTGATGCGCGTCGCGTGCAAGGCGGCATCGTCAATCATCCGTCGATTGGTACGCGAAAAGTAGGCGTTGTTCTTAAAAAAATCGGTATGCCCCAGCACGTGCGCGATGACGAGCTTGTTTTGCAGCAGCGTGTTGGTGTCGAGCAAAAAAGCGTAAGAAGGGTTGGCGTTGATGACGACTTCGTAAATTTTCGAGAGGCCGAAATCATACATCGTTTTCATGCGGTGATAGGCCTTGCCGAACGTCCAGTGCGAATAGCGACCGGGCAAGGCGTAAGAGCCGACTTCATACATCACCGTCGAAGGCACGATGTCGAAATGTGTAGGGAAAGGATCGAGGCCGAACTTGTTGGTGGCGATGTCCCAAATTTGTTCGAGGGCTTGTTCGAGCGCTTTGACTTCGTTGTCCATGAATACCTCCGTGATAAGCCACAAGATGCCATCTTGTGCCACACGATGGCAAAGCAGATGGCAACGAGTCGTGGCTCGACAAGCTGCGCGAGGCGGTGCGATGATGCGCGCCTTATTAACGAAGCCTTTACCCAAGTATTTCAGGAGCTTATGAATGATTGATTATGCCGCGCTGGCTGCGGACGATTTGATTCAGTTGTTGTTGCAGGAAGAAGACCGCGTGTCGCTCGAACTCATTGACGAAGTCGTCAACCGCGAAGAAGAAGTGCTGCCACGGCTGCGCGAAATCTGGCAGGAAGAAGATTTTTGGTACGAAGGAAAAGACGGCAATTACTGGATCGTCTTTCACGCCGGAGCCG
>JAYSVR010000433.1:0-13789 GCA_043718445.1 Acidobacteriota bacterium
GAAGTGCCCGAACGCAAAATCTGTCCGGCAATGTGTTTGCCCGCAGGCGTCTTGGGTAAGTTGGCAGACAGCTTGATGACCCTTACGGCAAAATCTATCGGGCGTTCTTCCAGATCATTTGCTTTGACTTGCGAATCGGCGGCGTCCTTGTCTTTACTCATTCAATGGCCTTCCTTTCTTTTACTTCAGCGACTATTCCGGCAATGGCAAATGAAAAATATAAAATCGAAAATGGAAAATTTCTTCATCTCTTTGCTAGCGGGAAATGATTCAAGGGGCCGTGTCCTTTGCCCAAGCCGGGTGCAGCGCGTAACGCTTCGTTCAGATAATTTTTCGCCCGCGCAATCGCTTCGTTCATCACCAAGCCATTTGCGAGGTTCGCCGCAATCGCGGATGAAAGCGTGCAGCCCGTGCCATGCGTATTGCGCGTTTCGATGCGCGGCGCGGGAAAGAGTTCAAACTCTTTCCCGTCATACAAAACGTCAATGGCTTCGTTCGGCAGATGCCCGCCTTTGACGATCACCGCGCGCCCGCACTGTTCGTGTATCGCACGCGCCGCCGCATGCATTTCTTCGAGCGTAGTGACGCGCAAGCCGGTCAGCCGTTCAGCCTCAGCCATATTCGGCGTAATCAAATCAGCCAATGGCAACAGGAGTTTGCGCAAGGCTTGCAGCGCCGCTTCATCAATCAAATCGAATCCGCTGGTCGAACGAATGACCGGGTCGAGTACGAAATGAGGCAGCGCGTGCTGTTCGATTAACTCGGCGACGGTCGTGATGATTTCACTCGTCGGCAACATCCCGGTTTTGACCGCCGCGATGGTGAAATCATTCAACACCGGTTCGACTTGCGCGCGCACCGTTTCAGCCGATTGATGCGCCGCGCCATAAACCGCCTGCGTGTTTTGATAGGTCAACGAAGTGATCGCCGCCGCTCCGAAACATCCGTGCGCCGCGATGGCTTTGATGTCAGCCAGCGTGCCCGCTCCGCCCGAAGGATCGAAGCCCGCGATAGTTAATACGACTTGCATAGGAGTTGATGAATGCAGGGGAGGAATGCGGCGCGGACTATAGCATCGGCTCTCAGAGGGCGCACCTGTGTGGCGTAACTGTGGCGGGCCACAGGCGACTGACCGTAAGCGCAAGTTCATTTAGTGCGTCGGCACACGGATACGGCTCAACTGTTTTGTCGGAAGATGCGCGTCGTTAGAACACGTGTTGAGCAAACCTTGAAAGAGAGATACGCGCTATGAAATTTATCCGATCCTTTAGCGAAGCTGAACGCGCCATCATCGCCATCATTTCGGTGATGCTGATGGTGACGGGAATGCTGATTTATTTGCTGCTGATGCCGCCGCTGAAAAACTGGGCAGGCGCGGGGACTTGATTGGGTAGAAAGGAGCTGTTGTAAAGGTTCTACGACTTAAAGCGGCAGCCCTTTTTCGGCACGTACTTCCAAACAAAGCGTGATGGCTTCTCGAATGTTTACCAACGCTTCTTCTTTGGTCGTGCCTTGACTGACACAGCCGGGAATGGAGGGGCATTCCGTTACCCATATGCCGTCTTCGTCACGATCAATCGTTATATTGAATTTCAAAGCGAATCTCCTTTCTCACTTTTTATACACCACGCCACCCTTCATCACGAACTTCACTTTTTCCAATTCCGTCACGTCTTTCAACGGGTCGCCTTCGACCGCGATGATGTCGGCGAATGCGCCGGGTGCGATAACGCCGACTTTGCCGTTCCAACTCAGCAAGTCAGCCGCGTTGACCGTCGCCGCTTGAATTGCCTGCATCGGCGTCTGTCCCCACTTGACCATGTGAAAGAATTGCTTGCCGTTCCAGCCGTGCGGATATACGCCGGCGTCAGTGCCATAAGCGATTTTGACGTCGGCCTGCACGGCCTTTTGAAAGTTCTCGCGTTGCAGCCGTCCAACGAGACGTTCTTTTTCGATGATCTTGTCGGGATAACCCAGCCTGCTGTATTCAGCCAAAATGTAATCGTCGTTATAAATGTCAGCCACCAGATAAGTGCCGCGCTCTTTCATCATCTGAATGCCTTCGGCGTCAATGAAGCTGCCGTGGTCAACCGAGGCTACGCCCGCGCGAATGGCGCGCTTGATGCCTTCGGTGCCGTGCGCGTGCGCCATCACTTTGCGTCCCCACATTTTGGCTTCTTCGACGACGAGGTTCATTTCTTCTTGTGAGTATTGCGGAGCGCCGACTGATTCTTCCTCAGACAAAACGCCCGCCGTAGCAATCAGCTTAATCACGTCTGCGCCATATTTGATATTCTGGCGAATCAGTTTGCGCAGCTCGTTAGGCCCGTCAGCGACGTTGTCGAATCCGTTGAATTTTAAATAGGGCGAAAAGCCATTGAGGTCGCCGTGGCCTCCGGTGGCGCTCAGGGCTAACGTAGACACTTGCATGCGCGGCCCTACGACCTTGCCCGCGTTGATGGCGTTGCGCAAGGCTACGTCAATGTATTCGTTTGAGCCTGCGTCACGGATCGTTGTGAAACCGGCTTCGAGCGTGCGTTTGGCATAAATGTGTGCGGTGACGGCTACGTCAATCGAGCTTTTGCGGAAGATGTCGTCGTAAAAATTTTCAGGCTGGGAAGTGACGTGCGTATGGCAATCAATCAAGCCCGGCAAGACCGTCGCATTTTTTAGATCAATGACTTCATAGCCCACTGGCACAGTGAGATTCGGCCCGACAGCCGTGATCTTGTCGTCTTCGATCAGGATGAAGGCGTTGTTGATGACCGTGCCTGACTTGGTGTCAATCAAGCGTCCGGCTTTGATGGCGATTCGTTTGGGTGCAGGCTTTTGTTCTTGTGCGGCGACCGTGAAAAGCGAAAGCGTGATGAGGGCGAGAGCGACGAGGGTCTGTTTCATAAGCGTAAAAAGAAAAGACTTTAGACCAATATCAGTTAATGAATTGGTCGCATTTAGGAACTCTCCAGAAAAATCGCGGAATACGCTGAAAAGCACGAAAAGAAGCGGAAAAGACTTGGGTGGAAATAAAACCGGAAACGGCGAATGAATGGCTGATGGAATAATTTCCGTGTCCTTCTGCGCTTTTCTGTGTATTCCGCGATTTTTCTGGGCGACTCGAACTCAGACTATTTCATTCACTGGTATTGGACTTTAGACCGCTGATGACGCGGATGCGGCGGATTTTCGCGGATAAATCAAAGAATAAATCCGCGCCCATCCGCCGCATCCGTGTCATCAGCGGTCTAATAGTGATTGGCAGTTAAGCCGCTGGTTTCAAACTATTCAAAACGCCTTTGATATAGCCCGCTGACTCAGCCAAGCCTGCCAGCGGATCTTTGCCGTCTTTTTCGTATTCAAACCCGACCAGCCCCTGATATTTGATCTTGAGCAGCGCCGCCAGCATCGAGCGCGTATTCAGAATGCCGCGTCCTTGTTCGATGGGGGACGGCTTGGCCAGCGTCGAGATGTCTTTCATATGTAGGTCATACAGCCGATCACGGAATTTGACGATAGCTTCCGCTGGATCAACTTTGGCGCGTGCGGTGTGGCCTACGTCAATGCAAAGGCCAATGCGCTTGTCATATTTTTCGGCGATCTTCATCACGTCAAAGGGCGAAGGGAAGTATTTATCTTCTGGGCCGTGGTTATGAATAGCAAGTTTTATGTCGAACTCCTTTACCAGTTTATCAAGAGTGCTTACCCATTTTTCCATGTCACCGGCATCCTTGTCTGGTGCGCAAACCATGACCTTAACGCCGCAATCACGCGCATATTCAAACGCGCGTCGCATTTCACCTTCGTCGTTTTTCATGCCGACGTTGCCTACGCTCAACGGCGTAATGCCCGCATCGCGGAACATCTGCGCGCGCTGCTTACGCTCTTCGGGCGTATGCGTAATGTTGACGTGATTATTGTGATTCTTGATCGAAACGTATTGCAGCCCGGCGCGCTTGACGCCTTCGATGCATTTCTCAATCGGCCATTCGCGGAAGGTGTAAGTCGCTACGCCGACCTTCAATCCGCGCCACGGATTGGGATCGGCGGTTTGTGCGAGCAAGGTTTCAAGTGAAGCGAACGGCAAAGCTGCCGCCGCCAGTGCGGATGTTTTGAGTAAGTCACGACGAGTTAATGTGTTCATAAATGTGATGAGCCTCCGGGTTTTAGGTGCAAACGAAAAGTTGATTAGTTGGCGTGTTCTTTTATCCACGCCGAGAGATCGCGCTGCGAGGAGAAGTCCAACGACGCCACGCTTAGTTGCTTCAGTTGTTTGGGGTTGAGTCGCTTCAGACGATTTTGCCAAGTCACACTGAGCGGCCCAACGCGATGTACTAGCAGTTCAGTAACCACCTCAAGCAGGGTTTCCATTCGGCCTTTCTCTCGTCCCTGATCGAACCAGTCGTCCAGAAAAGTGCGCTTGAATTCCGCCACTTTGCGTTTTGAAACGCGAGCTTCTTTGAGAGCTTGTTGCATATCTTTTTCCTCAACTTTCCCAGCTTTCGCCAGATAGTTCACGGTCGCCATCAACTGTTGCCATTTGGTTTTGTCTTCGGCCAGCAGTTCCGCCAGCCGCACGAGCCATTCGACGGATTCGTCATCAAACACGCTACGCAGCGTTAGCAAGGCGGCTCGCAACGAATTGTCACCCTGAATCGTCGTTGCGCTGTACAAAGACAAATCGCATAGAAAATATTCAAAATCCGGTACGTATCTTTTCACCCCTGCTGACACTTGCGGATCAAATAGCGCGTTGAAATGTCGTGCGACGTTCCAGCGTCGTTTGCCGTGATAGAAAACCAGTGGAAAGATCACCGGCAAATGAGTGCTGCGCCGCAACGGAACCTGCGCCCAGATTTTGAGCATGTAACGCAGCAGTTGCAACGCAACCCACGGCGCAGGGCTGCTTTTGTGTTCAACCAGAATGTAAACAAAAACTGCCTTGCCGCCTTTGATTCCAACCTGACAAAGCAAGTCGGAAAAGTGTTCGCTCAACTCTTCATCAACGAAAGTGTCTTTGCGCACTTCGAGCCGTTGCCAATCGAGCAGGGCGGCGAATTCGGGCGGCAGATAATGACGCAAAAACTCCGCCATCATCGCAGGTTCAGCAAATGTCTCGCGGAAGAATTTGTCGTGCAGGTTTTCGCCGCGTGCTTTTGCCATAAGTTTTTATGCTGTGAGCAACTGGCGATGCCGACTAAAGCTCGAACTCAAGTCGCCGACGATTTGATCGTGAACGTTTTGCATTTGCGCATACAGCTTCACGCGCGCCGCATCCGGCTTCGCCCGTGTAGCCTCATCCAACGCCACGTATTGCGCGCAAAGCTCTTCAATCCCGACTGCCGTGCCTTGCTGTTTGCGATAAGCCCAAATAGCTTGCACCGTCGCGCCCATTGCTGCGCCTTCTTCGCTTTGGGTGCAGACGACTTCGGCGTTGAATACATCAGCGAGAATCTGTCGCCATTCGGCGCTTTTGGCTCCGCCGCCTGTCGCGCGAATCTCGCGCGGCGCGATGCCCAGTTCGCGCATACGATTCAAGCCGTAATTCAAACCGAGCGTCGTGCCTTCCATCGCCGCGCGCGCGAAATGTCCGATGGTGAAAGTCTGTTCGCGCAAGCCGAAATATACGCCCGTACCGTCAGCGACATTGGGCGTACGTTCGCCCTCGAAGAAGGGAATCAGCATCAATCCGTCGTTGCCGGCTGGAGTCGAAGCGACAGCCTCAGACAACTGCGCGTGCGAGAGCTTGAAACGTTCGCGCACCATCTCGGTCGCTACGGTGACGTTCATCGTGCAAACCAGCGGCAACCACTTGCCGGTCGAATCACAGAACGCGGCAATCTCGCCTTGCGGGTCAATGACGGGATGCGACGCGCAAGCATAGATGGTGCCCGACGTGCCGAGGCTGACTGTGACGACGCCAGCGGCTACGTTGCCCGTACCGATGGCTCCCATCATGTTGTCGCCGCCGCCGCTGCTCACGATGACGTTTGATGACAAACCAAATTCAGCCGCGAGTTCAGCGCGCAACTCGCCCGCAATTTCATCCGACGCAATCAATCTGGGCAGCATTGCTTTCACACGCGGATCAATCGCCCCATCAATTGCTTGGATCGCTGCGTCAGACCACGCGCGCGAACGCACATCAAGCAACGCCGTACCCGATGCGTCGCCGCATTCCATCGTCTTGCGACCAGTCAGCCAGAAATTCAAATAGTCGTGCGGCAACAAAACGCTCGCCAGCCGCGCGTAATTTTCGGGTTCGTGATTTTTCAGCCAGAGAATTTTGCTCGCAGTGAATCCGGCGGGAATGCCGTTGCCTACGGCAGCAATAGTGGCGTCGAGTCCGCCGAGCTTGGCGATGATTTCGTCGCATTCCGCGCTCGTCGCGGTGTCGCACCACAGCTTCGCCGGACGAATCACCTGATCGTCGGCATCCAGCGGCACGAAGCCGTGCTGTTGCCCCGATACGCCAATGCCTTTGACTTGCGCGCGGTCAATGCCTGATTGCTCCAACACGGCTTTGATCGTAGCGCGCGTCGCCCCAATCCATTCGTGCGGATGTTGTTCTTTGTGACCGGCAGGCAAGCCTTCGATCAATTCATACGATTGGCTCGCGCTCGCCACGACTGCGCCGGATTGCGCGTCGAGCAAAATCGCTTTGGTGCTTTGCGTACCGCTATCAATGCCGATGAAATACTCGCTCATCTTCGATTGGTTCTCAGTTTTGTCTTGCTGGATGTTTGCCTGATTAGGCGCGCTCATTAAACGCAATAGCTCTGTCAGAGGCAAGCGGACGCAGGCGAATTCTTCGGCGGGTCTGTCAACGCGCGGCTATGCGGCTATAATCCGCACTCCCAAGGAAAAACGATGGCGATGACCACTGCGTCACCCGAAGTAACCCAACTCTTGCTGGATTGGAATAACGGCGATCAAGCGGCACTCGATGAACTGCTGCCGTTGGTCAATGTCGAATTGCGCCTGCTTGCCAAACGCTACATGCGGCGCGAAAGCCCCGGCCATACGCTGCAAACTTCGGCGCTGGTCAATGAAGCCTATTTGCGGCTGATAGACCAAAAGCATGTGCAATGGCAGAACCGCGCGCACTTCCTGGGCATCGCAGCGCAATTGATGCGGCGCATCCTGATTGACCACGCCCGCAGCCACCATTACGCCAAACGCGGCGGCGGAGCCTTGCGCGTCTCGCTGGATGAATCCGCCGCTGTGACCGAAGCGAAAGCGGCAGAACTGATGGCGGTGGATGAAGCCGTGCAAAAGTTGGCGGCGCTGGATGCGCGTAAAGGCCGCATTGTCGAGTTGCGCTTTTACGGCGGACTGACCGAAGAAGAGACGGCGGAAGTGTTGGGCGTTTCAATCCCCACGGTGCAACGCGAATGGCGCGCGGCCAAAGCGTGGCTGCATCGTATGTTGACCGAAGAAATCTCTGATGAATCCTGAACGCTGGCAAAAAATAGATCGCATCTTTCAAGCGGCGCTTGAACGCGCGCCCAATGCACGCGCGGCGTTCATTCATGAGGCTTGCAACGGCGATGATGCTTTGCGCCACGAGGTAGAGGTTTTGCTTTCCGCCCAAGACCAGGCGGGCAGTTTCTTGAATGCTCCGGCGTATGCGGTGGCTGCCGAATCACTGATTAACGGCGCTTCATTGGCGGGCCAGCGCATTGGCCACTACCAAATCATTGCGCTGCTGGGCAAAGGCGGAATGGGCGAAGTCTATCGCGCGCGCGATGAGCGATTGGCGCGCGAGGTGGCGATCAAGGTTTTGCCCGCCGCCATGCGGCACGACTCAGACCGTCTCAAACGCTTTGAACAGGAAGCGCGCGCGACCTCGGCGCTCAACCATCCCAACATTCTCACGGTGTATGACCTCGGCACGGCGGATCTTGAACTGGGGGGCGCGCCTTACATCGTGGCGGAACTGCTCGAAGGCGAAGAGTTGCGGGCGCAGTTAGCAGCAGGCGCGCTGCCCGTGCGTAAGGCGATTGAGTACGCCCAACAGATTGCCGCCGGACTCAGTGCCGCGCACGAGAAAGGCATCGTGCATCGCGACCTGAAACCCGAAAACCTTTTCGTCACCAAAGACGGGCGCGTCAAGATTCTGGATTTCGGTTTGGCGAAGCTGAAGCCGCAGCCGTTCAGCGGTGGCGTGGATTCTGAAACGCCTACGATGAGGCCGCCGGAAAAATTGACGGCTTCGGGCGTAGTGCTGGGGACGGTGGCTTACATGTCGCCCGAACAGGTGCGGGGCGAAACGGTGGATCATCGCTCCGACATTTTCAGCTTCGGCTTGATCCTGTTTGAAATGTTGCGCGGCGAGCGAGCTTTCAAACGCACGACGATGGCGGAAACGATGGCGGCAATTTTGAAAGACGATCCGCCGGAGTTGAGTGAGTCGAACGCGAAGATTTCGCCGCAGTTAGAAAAGATCGTGCAGCGATGTTTGGAAAAAAAACCGGAGTTGCGCTTTCAGTCGGCGAGCGATTTGGGCTTTGCCCTGACGTCGGTGAGTGTGCTGAGTTCGTCCGGCGCGAGCCGTCCACAGGCCACCGCAACCTTACCCACGGCGGACACGGCGCGACGGAGCGGCTGGCTGGTCGCGGGCGCGTTGGCGTTGCTGGCCCTCGGTGTGGCCTATCTTGTGGCCTACCTGGGGCGTCCGGCGCTGGAAGCGGAGCCGTTGCGCCTGGCAGTGAATCCGCCCGAACAGGCGACGTTTTTCGATTGGCCGGCCATTGCACCGGACGGACGCACGCTGGCCTTTGTGGCCGAGGTTGAAGGTAAAACGCAGTTGATGGTGCGTTCGCTGGGCGCGACGGCGACGCGTACGCTGACGAAGGTGAGTGACAGCTTGCCGCTGCCGTTCTGGTCGCCCGACAGCCGGTTCATCGCCTATTTCGACAAGTTCAAACTGATGAAAGTCGCGCTGACGGGCGGTGAACCCGAAACCCTGTGCGACATCCAGCAACAAGGCGGCGGCGCCTGGAATCGTGAAGGCGTGATCTTGCTGGGTGGACTGACCGGCGGTATTCAGCGCGTTTCTGAACACGGCGGGGCCTTGTCCCCGGTCACTCGCGTAGACACCGCGCGCGGCGAAACCTTTCATTGGGGGCCGGTGTTTTTGCCGGATGGCCGACACTTTCTTTACTTCAACAACAATTCCGACCCGGCGAAAAACGGGGTTTATCTGGCCGCGCTCGCCGGTGGCGAAAACCGCTGGCTGCTGGCCGCCGAGGCCCGGACGGTGGGCGTAGCGGTCAGTCCCACCGCGTCCGACCAAGGTTATCTAACCTTCGTGCGGCAAGGCGCGCTGATGGCCCAAGCCTTCGATTTCAGCCGCAACCAACTGGCGGGCGAACCCGTGCGCATCGCCGAACGGATCGCGGCCCCGGTCGGGCGTTGGGCGCGCTATTCGCTGGCTCTGAACGGCACGCTGGCGCTGCGCGAAAAAGAAGCCCCCGAACAACTCACCTGGTTTGATCGCACGGGCAAAAAGTTGGGCACGGTCGGCCCGCCGGGGCGTTACGCCTATCCCCGTATTTCGCTCGATGGCCGCCGCATTGTGGTGAGCGGCACGAACCCGCCGGCCTTGCAGGGCGATCTGTATCTGTTCGATCTGACGGGCGGCACGGGCGTGCCGTTCACCTTCGATCCGAACCACGATCAATTGCCGGCGTGGTCGCCCGACGGCAGCCGGATTGTTTGGGATTCGACGCGCGAAGGCACCACGCATCTGTTCGTCAAAGCCGCGAACGGCGCGGGCCAAGACGAAGTGTTGCTGCGCTCGGCCAGTCACAAATATGTCACTGACTGGTCGCCCGATGGCCGCTTCATTTTTTACCGGGAACTCCATCCGCAGACGATTTGGGATTTGTGGGTCTTGCCGCTGCAGGGCGAGCGGCGGCCCTGGCCCTGGCTGAACACGCCTGCCAGCGAAATCCGGGCGACCTTTTCCCCGGATGGCCGCTGGGTAGCGTATTCGTCGAATGAATCCGGGCGCAACGAAATCTACGTGCAAGCCTTTGTGCCGGGCGCGCCTGCGGCGGGCGGCAAGCGCCAGCTTTCGACCGGCGGCGGCTCTGTGCCGTTTTGGCGGCGCGATGGGCGTGAACTCTATTACCTCGCGCCGGATGGCAAATTGATGGCGGTGCAGATCACGCCCGGCGCAGATTTGAGCTACCGCATTGCGAAAGAACTCTTTGCGCCCAGCGGTTTTTTGCCCAGTGCCGACCGGGGCTATGTGCCAGCGGGCGACGGTCAACGGTTTTTGTTTGTCACGAACGCGGATACCGCCGGGCTGCCGCCGTTCACGGTCGTGCTCAACTGGATGACGGAGGTGAAGCAATGACGCTTCCGATTTTGAGTAGGAAACTTGATGAATCCTGACCATGAATCCTAAAAGATGGCAGCAAATTGATCGCGTCTTTCAGTTGGCGCTCGACCGCGCGCCGTCGGAACGCGCCGCTTATCTCAGCGAAGCCTGCGCTGACGATGCCGACTTGCGCCGCGAAGTTGAATTGCTGCTGGCCTACGATGAAGAAGCCGAGACGTTCCCGCCCGCTATTGAAATAGCCGCGCGATGGTTGGCGGCGGACGAGTCAACCTCGTTGGCATCGTTGGCCGGCAAATCCGTCAGTCACTATCAAATCATCTCGTTGCTGGGGCAGGGCGGAATGGGCGCCGTCTGGCGCGCGCGCGATACGAAACTCGACCGCACCGTCGCGCTCAAAACGCTGCCCACTTACGCCGCAGCCGATGCCGAACTCGTGCGCCGCTTCGTCAGCGAAGCCAAAGCCGCCAGCGCCTTGAATCATCCGCACGTAGCTACGATTTATGAAATCGGCGAAGCGTTGACTGAAACTGGCGGCCTGCGCTTCATCGCGATGGAATACGTCGCGGGGCAAACGCTCGCGGCGAAGATCAACGGCGCGCCGTTGGCAACCAACGAGATCATCACCATCGCCAGCCAGATCGCCGATGCGCTCGACGAAGCGCATAACCACGGCGTCACACACCGCGACATCAAGCCCGCCAACGTGATGCTCAACGAACGCGGACAAGTGAAGGTACTCGATTTCGGTCTTGCCAAAATCGCGCGACCCGTTTCCGTTGACAGTCAGGCCAGTACGATGGCTCGTACACAGCCCGGCGTAGTGATGGGAACCGTGCCGTATATGAGTCCCGAGCAGGCGCTCGGTCACGAAGTAGATCACCGCTCGGACATTTTCAGTTTTGGCGTAGTGCTTTACGAAATGGCGACGGGACGCTTGCCCTTTGCCGGAGCGACGACGAGTGAGACGCTCGATCGCATTCTGCATTCGCAGCCCGATGCGCTGGCGCGCTTCAATTACGACGTGCCGGTGGAACTCGAACGCATCGTGCGCAAGTGTTTAGAGAAAGAGCGCGAGCGGCGCTATCAATCGGCGCGCGAATTGTTGGTTGATCTGAAAAACCTCAAGCGAGAAAGCGCCGCAACCTTGCCGTCAGCCGTGGAAGCAACGACTCCGTTGGTAAAGGTCAAACGTTATCCGCGTAGCGCGCTCATTGCAGTCGCCCTGTTGCTGTTCGCTGGAATCGCCCTCGCTTATTTCGCCTTGCGAGCCACACCACTGTCCAAGATCACAGGCTCCACCACGCTGGTGAGTGATGGCCGGTTGAAGGCGACGAATCTCAGCAGCTCGCTGCTCACCACGCTGGTCACGGATGGCACGCGGTTGTATTTCTCAGAGATCGTGGACGGGTACAAACTGGCGCAGGTCTCGATCACGGGCGGTGAAGCGGCCTTCATCTCAACCCCTTTCCGCAACACCTTGCTTCAGGATATAGCACCGAATAAGGCTGAATTGCTGGTACTCAGTCGTGAAGCCGAAGAGTTGGATATGCCGCTTTGGGTGTTACCGGCGTTGGGTGGCGCGCCGCGTCGCCTGGGCGATGTGTTGGCGCACGGCGCGACTTATTCGCCCGATGGAAAAGAGATTGTCTACACCAATGGCAATACGCTTTATCGGATGAAAAGTGACGGCACCGCGTCGCGGCAGCTTGTGACTTTGCCGGGCAAGGCATTTTGGCCGCGCTGGTCGCCCGACGGCAGCCGCGTACGGTTTACCGTCTACCCCGATGACTCGCCCAAAGTTTCACTGTGGGAAGTCGCGGCGGACGGTGGCAGCGCGCATCCCCTTTTACCCGACTGGAATAATGAAGCCTCGTGTTGCGGCAACTGGACGGCGGACGGTGAACTTTATGTCTTTCAGGCCACGCAAAATCGGACGGTCAATATCTGGGCGCTGCGCGAAAAGACCGGATTGTTTCAGCGCCTCAGCCGTGAGCCGACGCAGTTGACCGTCGGGCCCGTCAACTATCGCGCGCCTGTCGTGAGTCAGGATGGCAACAGGCTTTTCGTGGTGGGCGAACAGAAGCGCGGTGAATTGGTGCGCTTCGATAACAAGACACAACAGTTCGTTAATTTTCTGGGCGGCATCTCGGTGGAAACCGTGAGCTTTTCCAACGATGGCGCGTGGATCGCGTATGTGACCTATCCCGAAGGAAATTTATGGCGGAGCCGCGTGGATGGCAGCGAACGCTTACAACTCAGCGCTCCCCCCATGGTGGCCTATCATCCGCGTTGGTCACCGGATGGAAAAAAGATTGCCTTCCACGCGCGGTCATTGCCCGGCCAATCCGCAAAGCTCTGTCTGGTTTCGGCGAATGGCGGGAGTCTTGATCAACCGTTGCCCGGCGCAGGCCCCGAAACCGATCCCACCTGGTCGCCGGATGGCAACACGTTGGTCTTCGGTCGGCGCGTTGGCACAATCCAGGAACGAGCCATCCAACTGCTGAATCTGGACACGCGCCAGACGACGCAACTCCCCGATTCCGTAGGGCTGTACTCTCCCCGCTGGTCGCCCGATGGGCGTTACGTTGCGGCGCTGCGACTGGGGACGCAGGCAATGCTGCTCTACGATTTCACGACCCAGAAATGGCGCGAATTGATGAAGACACCCACCGCGTTCCCCTCCTGGTCGCGGGATGGAAAATACCTTTACTGCTACTCAAAAGATCAGGTGTTTCGCGTGGGCATCAGCGATGGAAAAGTTGAACCCGTGGCAGACATGAAGGGACTGCGCCGCGCCACCGGGGTTGCCGGCTCCTGGATGGGGCTGGCCCCGGATGATGCGCCAATGATGCTGCGTGACGTGGGCACGCAGGATATTTACGCGCTCGACTGGCAAGCGCCATAACCGCTGGCAACGTGCCCGCCCGCACCGCGCCGCCAAGCTCAGTTGAGCCGTTGGCACAAAAACTTATTCAGCTTTTTGCGCGTGTCCAGCGAGGGATGCGTGTCGGATTCTTTATGCGTCGCGCTGCCTTTGGCGCTGCCAATGATCGTCATACGTTCCAGAATGCGGTAATAGCTGGCCGGGTCATCGCCAATCTCTTTCAACGTCACTGCCGCCACTACATCGCAGAACATTTCGCACTCGTGCATCAATGACTTGTCCTTCGCTTGTTTCGCGTTGAAGCGTTCCTGCCAAACATATTCGTGTGCCAGTTCGTGCGCCACGATGCCGCGTATTTCTTCATCCGTCGAAATCGTCATCATACGTGTCGTGATGAAAAGCGCCGCGCATTCGACCAGATAGGCTTTTGGCTGCTCTGACCACACGACGTAAATCGGCATCCGGCGGCGGTCGTGATAATCCAGCACGGGTTGCAACGCGACTTTGAGTCGGTCAACGCGCTGGCCCGTAGCAACCGTCAACGGTTGTGACGCGACGAT
>JAYSVR010000434.1:0-41739 GCA_043718445.1 Acidobacteriota bacterium
GTAGGCATGGCGCAAATCTTTTCGCGCATCCCGTTTATGTCGGGGCTGATGAGTTATTGGTATCACTTCGCCATTATGTTTGAGGCGCTGTTTATCTTGACGACCGTTGACGCAGGCACGCGCGTCGCGCGCTTTATGATGCAAGAGACGCTCGGCCTTGCGCATAAGAAATTCGCGCAAACCGACTGGTGGCCGGGCGTAATCATCGCCAGCATACTCGCCGTCGTTCCGTGGACGTACCTGATTTTAACGGGTTCGATCACGACCATCTGGCCGCTGTTCGGCATGGCAAATCAGATGTTGGCTTGTGTCGCGCTGTGCATCGGCACGACCTTTCTCGTCAATCGCGGCAAGGCGCGTTATATGTGGGTTACGGTGTTGCCGCTTTCGTTCCTCACCGTAATCGAACTGGTCGCGGGCTATCAAAACCTGACGATGAATTACCTGCCCAAACAACTTTGGCTCAACGCGAGCATTACGATCTCGCTGATGATCGGCCTCGTCATCGTCATCATCGGCTCGGCCTTGAAATGGTATCGCGTCGCCATCAAGGGCGAACCGCATCAGGGCTGAGTATGGAGTGCTGCGGCTCGACGCAGCTTTTCATTCGCGGCGAACAGCTTACGGTTCTCCCTAGTCCGTCATCAGCAAACGAAAAGCTGCGTCAAGCCGCAGCACTCCATACTTAGCCCGAATTATTTTTCAGCGCGTGAGCGATTTGGTTCAGGCATTCCGCATTAGTGAGTTGAGAGGCTCGCGGCGATATGTCGTTGCATCATTCGTTCACCAACACTAACTCACCTTGCGGACGCTGGCTGGGCGGTCGGGTCGCCAAGTGGGTGATCGCTCCGCCCGCTCAGAGCAAGGCAAATATGGAACCTGTCGCAACGCACGAAGTAACCAATCTGTTATTGGCGTGGCGCAACGGCGACGCGCAAGCTCTCGAATGCCTGACGCCGCTCGTTTATGACGAATTGCGGCGATTGGCGGCGCGCTACCTGCAACACGAACGCGCGGGGCATACGTTGCAGGCCACGGCGCTGGTTAATGAGGCTTACCTGCAACTGATCAATCAGCCTCAAGTGGATTGGCAAAGCCGAGCGCATTTCATCGGCATCGCCGCGCGCCTGATGCGCCAAATTCTCGTAGACCACGCCCGCGCCCGCATCGCCGACAAACGCAACGCAGGCGTCGCTGCACTCGCGCTCGACGACGCTGTTGAAGTGCTGCACCACAAAACGCCCGACCTCATCGCGCTTGATGACGCCTTGCTAGACTTGGCAAAACTCGACGAACGCAAAAGCCGCATCATCGAATTGCGTTATTTCGGCGGCTTGAGCATGGAAGAAATCGCCGAAGTCACCGGCTTGTCGGTGGCTACGTTGCGGCGCGACTTGCGGATGGCCGAGGCGTGGCTGGGGCGGCAAATGCAGAAGGAGTGAACCTTGGAGTGCGGTGGCTCGACACCGCTTTTCGTTCGTAATCGAAAACCTTGCGGAAAACCGGACGCTCGACTGCGAATGCAAAAGCTGCGTCAAGCCGCAGCACTCCACAAACAGGAGCAACCAATGATGAACCCTGAACGTTGGCAACAGATCAAACAACTCGTCCAATCCGCCATCGCTGAAGACGCCGCGACGCGCTCAACTTTTTTACAGCAATCCTGCGCCAACGATTTGCCCATGCGCCTCGGCGCAGAAGCCCTGCTGTCTTGGCAGGACGATGGGCACGAAGACGCGACGCGCAAATTTTCTGACAACCAAGCGCCGCTTTCGCCGCAGCGTTGGCAACAAGTCGAACGCCTCTTCCAATCCGCCCTCGAACTCGACGCCGCCGAACGCGCGGCCTATCTCGATCAAGCCTGCGACCACGACGACGCGCTGCGCCACGAAGTCGAATCGCTGCTGGTTTATCAAGCGGCGGCGGGCGGTTTGATTGAGGGCGCGATTCAAGAGGCGACGGGACTGTTGCCGAATTCGTCTGAAGCCAAAGCACGCTTCACGCCCGGCACTACGTTGAACAAGCGCTACCGCATCATCGGCCTGCTCGGACGCGGCGGCATGGGCGAAGTCTATCGCGCCGATGATTTAAAGCTTGGCCAGCCGGTCGCGCTCAAATTTCTCACCGAAAAAATGTCGCAGGACAAAGCCATGCTCGCGCGCTTTCACACCGAAGTCTCGATGGCGCACCGCGTCACGCATCCCAATGTCTGCCGCGTTCACGACATCGGCGACGTGACGACTTCTTCGGGCAATTTGCATTTTCTCTCAATGGAATACGTTGACGGCGAAGACCTGTCGTCACTACTGCGCCGCATCGGTCGTTTGCCCGCCGACAAGGCCGTCGAGATTGCGAATCAGCTTTGCGCCGGACTCGCCGCCGCGCACGAAGCGGGCGTGCTACACCGCGACCTCAAGCCCGCCAACGTGATGATTGACGGCAAAGGCCGCGTGCGCATCACCGATTTCGGCTTGGCTGGATTTGCCGAACAGATCAAAGGCAGCGAAGTGATGGCGGGGACGCCAGCTTATATGTCGCCCGAACAGTTCGCGGGCAAAGAGGTGACGACCAAAAGCGACATCTACGCGCTGGGCTTGGTGCTCTACGAAATCTTCACGGGCAAGCGCGTGTTTGAAGCGGGTTCGCTGGCTGAATTGCAACGCATGCACGAAAGCAGTTCGCCGACCAATCCCTCGAACTGGGTCAAAGACATTGATCCGCTGGTCGAGCGTGTAATTCTGCGCTGCCTGGAAAAAGACCCGTCAAAGCGACTGGCTTCAGCCAAACAAGTCTCGGATGCCTTGCCGGGCGGCGATCCGCTGGTGGCGGCGCTGGCGTTGGGTGAAACGCCTTCGCCGGAGATGGTCGCAGCGGCAGGCTCGAAAGAAGGAATGAAGCCGATGTATGCGGTGGCGTGTTTGGTGGCGATACTGGCTTGTCTGATTACCATTCCTTTCCTTATCCCCAAAATTAGCTTGTTCCATCGCATGCCAGCCGATCAATCGCCTGAAATGTTAGCTAAGAAGTCGCGCGAAATTACTGCGCAATTAGGATGGACGGAAAGGCCCACCGATATTGCTTACGGAATTATTGGGGCTATTTATAGCAATAACCCTGAAATGCAACACCTTCAAGAAACTGCCAAATCTTCCAGTGACTGGGATAATTTGATAAGTAAACAAAGGCTACCTTATGGTTTTTGGTATCGAGAATCTCCGCAATACTTGATTCCGCACTCGTTGTCGGAAGTGGAACGAGATGATCCACCACGAACGCTTGGGGGAATGACATATCTGAAACTCAATTCATCTGGCAGCTTGAGATATTTTGAGGCAATGCCAAATGCGATTGATAACGCCTCAACTCAAGCCAATGAAATAGATTGGAAAATGGCCTTCGCTGCTGCGGGACTTGATTTCAACAATTTTAAACCGACAGAACAGGTTGACGCGCCTCGCGCTCCCTATGACAGCCGTGCAGCTTGGTCAGGGCCGCACCCATTGCAGCCCGAAGTTTCGTTACATATAGAAGCTGCGACATATAGAGGGCGTTTTGTCTACTTCCATTGCAGCGAAACAAAAATGGTTGAGCTATTAAAGGAAAAGCAAAAACAGTTCACGGCATCAAATCTGACAACGAAACAAACTATAGCCGCAACGATTATGGCAATTATTTTGTTAGCCATGTTGCTTGGAGCAGTCTTGCTAGCGAAGCGTAATTGGCGATTACAACGCGGCGACCGTGCTGGCGCTCTTCGATTAGCAGGGTTTGTATTTTTTGGTTCTATCGTAGCTTCTATCAACGCGGGACATGTGCCACTACCTCAAGAGATTGCTTTTATTTACCGCGCGCTCGCTGATGCATTGTTTTTAAGCGCATTTAGTTGGGTCATTTACCTTTCACTTGAACCTTTTGCTCGTCGTCGGTGGCCTGAAACACTCATTGGGTTGCAACTTGTTCTGCAAGGCAAATGGCGTGAGCCCGTGGTGGGGCGTGATATTTTGATAGGATTGTTGGCTGGCCTTGGTTCAATCATAATCAGTTGCCTCTCAACCATATCAAGTTTCAAATATGGCGGCTCGCCTGCCACGGTCACTTTAATGACTCAAATTATCAGCACAACCTACACCGTTAGTTTCATAGCAAGATTGCTTTCATCTTCTGTTTACTACGCGGCAGGAACCTTTTTCCTAGTTTTTATGGCCTGCGTTTTATTCCGGCGTGATTGGCTGGGGCTCGGCGTTTTGATTTTACTTGGTGTCGGCGTTTTTCTTCCTGGTGCAGGTTATTTTGGAGTGTCTGCCATAGCATACACACTGCTTCTGAGTAGTGTGCCTATCCTTGTGGCTTGGCGCTATGGCTTATTGGCTTCAGTTGCGCTTTCCTTTAGTGAGATAGCTTGGATGATGTCTTCAAACCTTTCTGCTTGGTATGCAAGCAATACGATTTTGGTCTTCGCCCTTCTGCTTGGGTTGGCAATCTACGCCTTTCACACGTCGCTGGGCGGGCAGAAGGTGTTCGCGGGGAAGCTGCTGGAAGAGTGAAGCCTGGGTACGCACCGCCTCTGGCGTGCAGTCTCGGGAGGACGAGTGATGAAAGCCAAGGAAGCCGTTGCGCCCAGCATCTGGCCTTGCGAAAGGTGAAAGCCACAATACGCCGTTGCACTCACTGCGTCGCTATGCCGAGACTGCACGCCGGAGGCCGTGCGTATCCAGGCGTCGCGGATTTGGTTCCAGACGAAGAACCAGTAGTTCCAAATTTCCGGCTGTGGCTGCATTGGTGTGCGACAAGTCTGTAACTTACCGAAGGAGCGAAAGACCAAATTTTCTTTGCGGCTGTGCCGCAGTGATGTGCGGCAAGTCTCTGACTTGCCGGAGGGATAGTCTCAATCTCCGGGGCTATGCCACAAGCGTCAGTGAGGTTGGTCGTATTGAAATACACACAAGCACTCGGCTGAAGGTGTGATTGGTTGTAAGTCGTTGCTCACCAGTAAACCGCTTGCCAGATGACGTGCGGGGCATAGCCCCAAATCAAAGGGTCATCCTACTGGCAAGTCAGAGACTTGCCGCACATCACTGCGGCGCAGCCGCAAAGAAGAGCAGCATGTAACGTTGTTGGGCAAGGCAATAGCCGCAACGATGGCGGGCTGAAACGCGAACACGAGCTTTGACCTCTTCAGGGATTTTGCTGCTCATGATTCCAGGGGCGGGATCAACTTTCGTTCGACGGCTTCGGCCAGGGCTTGCGATTGTCTCAGCAGGTTGATTTCGTAAAGGCGCATCAGCGCCGCCAGTTCAGCGCCATCGCGGTCGTCCAGTTCTCCAGCTTGTTGGCGGTCAAGTAATTCGCTCAAGCGGCGATCCGCTTTGGGTTCCATCCGCAATTTCGTCAGCGTCAGCACCTCACGATCCGGCAGTTTGGCAATCCCATTGAGCTGGCTGATGGCATCCGACGAAGGCAACGCGGTGGCGAGCGTTGCGGTAAGCACTTCAGTTAGATCGCGTCTAGCATAGGCCGCGAATTGCGCGAAGTTCTTCCGTTCGGCGACAAACAGTCCAGCCAGGTAGTTCTTGCAATGCTCGTACTCGGGCTGATTGGCAAAGATGTCCTTAAAATTCCGCGCGTAACTGCGCACGACCGGCGCAGGGTGCAAGACAGGCACGTTCATTTTCTTCTCCCCCTGCGAGCATGATTGGATGAAACCAAAGTTTACGGCAGTAGCTCATTGTTTCAACAGGAGGTTACGGGCAAATCCACAACTTTTTTACACGATGTCAGTCAATACTTCTTCTTTGGCTGCCACGATGGATTCGACAGCGGCTTGTTTTTCGCTTAAAGATTCTGCCAACAGAATGTCGGTATATTTCGAATAAAGGTTCTCTTCGCTTGAGTCGTACCGATAAGATTCCGGCAAACATCCGCACAACCGCAAGTGGTCGAGCAAGGCTGCTAAAACATCTTTCGTGATTTCAGCACGCAACTCTTTTCCAGTTTCGCTACGTCGTTGCCGAAATGGTCGCTGAGTTTACGAATTTCTTCTACCCAATAGGTGCGACGCTGCAACGCTGCTTGATTGATGATCGCTTTCATAAATAAATCAGCTTGTGTTCGCCCGAACCCGGTTCCGTCGCAGCATAAATCTGATCAATCACGTCGTATCCATACCGCGCCAGAAAATAAGCGAAATTGAGTTCGCGTTCCTGCAAGCCTTTGTTGGGATAAAGCACGGCGAAGAGGCGTTCGATGTGCTGGTTCATCGTTTCGTCGCGCTTGCTGCGGTTGTTGACGAAGCGCGTACGCAAATTAGTGAGTTGATAAACGATCTTTTCGCGTCCGCCTTTGAGCGCGTCGGCGAGCGAGAGGTCTACGGCGGCGAGCGAGGCGCGCAGCTTTTCGAGTTGTTCGTCAATGAGCTTTTCGGTGTCGTCGAATGCGCCAATCGTCGTCGCATCGGGGCCGTGTTCGACGATTTTTTTCATGGTTTCTTCGAGGCCGTTGAACAAGTCGTTGAACGTCAGATGGTATTTTTCAAACGTCTTGGTTTGGCGTCTCTCAATTAGCGAAAAGCTCGCGCGCGGCAATACGACGGGCGGTACGCGGTTGAGCAAGGCGTAATTCGGACGCAGTTGCGCGAAGTATGCGATCTCTGCCGGGCCGCCGATGTAAGCAAGAGTCGGCAAGAGAAAATCCTGCACAATTGGGCGCAGCGTGACGTTGGGGCTGAAGCAGTTCGGACAACGTTTGACCGTATCAAGCAACTCATCCGCCGCGAAACTTTTGCCGTTGCCTTTGAGGTGAAAGCGTCCGTCGGCTTGGCGCGTCATCGCGGTGCGACGGCCTTCGTCCATCATAAACAGCGGCACGGCTTCGGCGCTGGTATAAACCTGCGCGTGATAGCCTGCGGCTTCGAGCGCGGCGCTTTCTTTAACTAGCGTGTCGGCGAATTGCGACTGATGCGTCATCGCGTTCAGATAAATTTCGCCGGAAATATGTTTCAAGCGGTCGTCGAGCGGATTGATGAGGACTACGCCAAAGCGCCCCAGCCAGCGCATCATCAGCTTGCCGAAAGCCGCGCCGAAATCCGTGCCCGGTTGATAAGCCTCAGTCAAATCAGCTTTGAGTTGCGGTATGAATTCAGAATCAGGCAAGGCGGCGATGAGTTCGTCAATGTTTTGCGCGATCTCATCGCACAACACGACGTGACCGACGGGCTTGCCCTCTTTGGGCGAACACGCGGTATAAGTGACGGTCGTCAGTTGGCCTTCGCGATTGACGAGGCGCGTGTGATTGACCTCTTGAAAGTCGTGGTCTTCGGCGGCAATCCAAAACATGGGTACGGCGTTGACGCCTTCAGCGCGCAACTGTTCGGCCAGCTTGAGCGCGGTCAACGCTTTGAAGACCGTATACAGCGGCCCGCCGAACATTCCGGCTTGCTGCCCAGTGATGACGACGACGGCATCGTTTTGCCTGAGGCGTTCGAGATTTGCCAGTGTGGCTTCACCAGCGCCTGCGTTGAGGTTTTGTTCTTTCAACACATCGGCGACGGCATCGCGTGCGAACGATTGCGCCAACACACGCGGAGCACGCGCTACGAGCGAAGCCAGGTCGCGGCCTTCCGGTTCATAAAAACGCGGCGCTACGCGGGCGAAGTCATACAGAAAATCTTTATACAACCGTGACGTTTTGGGGATGTTGCCAAAGCTGATGGCTTGTTCGGTCATTGATGTCCTTTTCCTGAAAACGTAGCGCAGGCTTCAGCCTGTGACCCGTTGTGTGGACTTTAGTCCGCGACTCACGCCGCATTATTACTAGCGGACTAAAGTCCACACAACGGGTCACAGGCTGAAGCCTGCGCCACATCAGTCGGCGTAATCTTGATGAATGTTCGGCGTCTGTTCGACCCAAGTCGTGCCGTCTTCGCTGCGTTCAAAAAAGCCGCATTCAGCGAGCGCCGCGTCAATGTCGGCCTTCTCGTCTTCGCGCGGAGCGGGCAGGGGCGAACGCGGCAAGAAGCCATACAGCCCGACTTTATCCATTGCGTATTTCAACCCGCCTACGCCGCCGCCGGTCGTCTTGCGCGCCAGCGCGGACAAAGCCTTTTGTAATTCTGCCGCGCGTTCGTGGTAGCCCAACCGATAAGCCTGTTCGACGGCAACTGCTGCGCGCGGGGCGAGCGAAGCGACGGCGAGAATCGCGCCTAAACAACCTATGTCAAAGCCTTCGGTCAAAATTCCGGGTGCGCCGAGCATAATGTCGAACGCGAAGCCCTGCGGCAATTCGCGGAACACATCTTTCAACGCGGCCAAATCGCCGGAGCTTTCTTTCATTCCGATGATGTTGTGATGTTCAGAGAGTCTGGCTACGGTTTCGGGCAGCAGGTAGACGCCGGAAAATTGCGGAATCTGATAAATCATCACAGGCATCGGCGCGGCGTCAGCGATGCGTAAAAAGTGAGCTTCGTGCTGTTCGTCGTGCAGCACTTTTTTGTAATAGTAAGGCGTCACGACCAGCGCCGCGTCGGCTCCTAACTCGTGCGCCTTGTGCGACAGCTTGATCGTCTCGCGCGTAGAGAGTTCGCTCGTGCCCACCAGCAACAGCTTATCGGTCGCCATCGCGCCGCGTACCGTTTCGATCACCGCGATCTTTTCATCATTCGACAAGTGCGGAAATTCGCCCGTCGAACCCAACGCGACATAGCCGCGCAAGTCGGTCAGGTTGTAATGCTCGATGTTGCGGCGCAGTTGATCGTGATCTATTTCGCCTTGCTGGTTGAAGGGCGTGGTCAGTGCGGCGAATACGCCTTGTAAGTCGAGTGACATAAGTTTTTGCAGGAGGTTGTTCGGTTAGTTATTAAACGCGGCGCATTATAGCGACGCCTTTCTGAAGTCAGCAAACTTGGCACGTAGCGCAGACTTCAGTCTGTGGCCCGTAGCGTGGACTTCAGCCTGCGCGGCCTCTCAATTAGTGCTAACGCGCGGACTGAAGTCCACGCTACGGGTCACAGACTCAAGTCTGCGCTACGTGTGTTACGATGCCGCACACCAAATTTTTATGGAATTACCGATATACAACGACAACCTCAAATCGTCGGGTTCGTGGACGACTCTGGCTGCGCAAGTGCAAGCGCAATGGGCTGACGCGCGCGCGAACGCTTTGCCGACGGTACGCGCTGCGCAAGTCGCCAGCTTCGCCAAACACGCTGATGCGGCGCACACACAAGCCGCTGCCGAACTCGTTTCAACGTGGGCGAGCGAACTGAACGCGACGTTCAATCTCGAACGTCTGCGCGCGTTGCAGCGCGCGTTGACCGGAACTGACGCCTTGCGCACGACCGAGCCGAAGCCGGTCAATGTGGTACACGACCCTACGCCCGCTGTGTTGTTGCCGCGCTTTTTGGACAATGCTTTTGACTGGTTTTCAACAGAAGGTTTCGCCGAGTTGCACGCCATCGAACAAGCCGCCATCGTCTATTTGCGGCTGCTTGATTTATATCCTTTCCCAGCGGCAAACGAAGCCACGGCGCTGCTCGCGGCGAGTTTTTATATCGAACGCGCAGGCTGGCCGCCGCTGTTCATTCATCACGACGACATCACGACGGCGCGGTTTAATTCCGTCACCGAACGCGCCTTTCAATTGCTGACGCAACCGCTAGTCGAGTTTTTCGCCGAGATGTTGCAACGTACTCTCGCGGAGTCTTGACGATGAAGCGCGCCGAATTCGTTTTGCCCGCAGAAGCCATCCGCGCGTTGCAGCCGTTCTTTCCCGCGTTCGATCTCACGCGTGTGTGTATCCGCGAAGGCATTCCGCGTTACGTGATTGGCGATCCGTTGGGTTATGCCGACGGCGACGTGATCTATTTGCAACGCGGAGCCTTTCAACCCGATACGACGCAGGGGCTGGCCTTGCTGGCGCACGAGATTGCGCACTGTCAGCAATACGAACGATTGGGGAAGTGGCGCTTTCGCGCGGAATACCTGCGCGCTTATTGGCGCAATCGGCGCAATGGCATGAATCACGAACTGGCTTATTGGCACGTACCGTTTGAAATCGAAGCCCGCCTGATCGAAGACCTTGCGTTTGAGACCTTGCAAGACCAACTCGAAATCGCACCGCAACTGCTGATGGTCAATTCGGGCAGCTTGAAACTTTACCCTGAAACTTTATAAAGATGTATGAACGACCCGCGCTGGCATTTGGCCGCTGAACATTCCAACTTGCTAAAGCTGCTGCCTGACGCGCTGCAACAATTTGCCGCGTGGCAGGGCGAACGCTGGCATGCTTATGACACAGACGAAACGCTGCATGTGCCCGAAGCCAAAGCCCGCGCGGTGTTGAGCGAATTGCTCGCGCGGTTAGACGACAACTATCCGTTTTTTCATCCGTCTTATGCGGGGCAAATGTTGAAGCCGCCGCACGCGATTGCTTCGCTGGCTTATTTTCTGGCGATGCAAATCAATCCGAACAATCACGCGCTGGATGGCGGCCCGGCGACGGCGAAGATGGAAACCGAGTGCGTCGCGGCGCTCGCCAAAATGTTTGGTTACGCGCAACACCTCGGCCATCTGACTTCGAGCGGAACCATCGCCAATCTCGAAGCCCTGTGGGTCGCGCGTTCGTTGCATCCTGACAAAGCCATAGCGTTCAGCGATCAGGCGCATTACACCCACGGACGCATGTGCGAAGTCATCGGCGCAAAGCACGTCAAGTTGCGCACCGACACGCAAGGCCGTTTAGACATTGACGAATTGCGGACTTATCTCAAAACCGGACGCATCGGCACGGTCGTCGTGACGGCGGGGACTACGGCGTTGGGCGCAGTTGATCTGATTCACGAAATCATCACGTTGCAACGCGCTTATAACTTTCGCATCCATTGCGACGCGGCTTACGGCGGATTCTTTCGTTTGTTGGCTGAGGTCGAAGGCACGTTGAATAAAGAAGACGCCGCCGCCTTTCGTGCCATTGCCAAGTGCGACAGCATCGTCATTGATCCGCACAAGCACGGCTTGCAACCTTACGGATGTGGCGCGGTGCTATTCAAAGACTCGTTGGTCGGGCGGTTTTATCAACACGATTCGCCTTACACTTATTTCACGTCTGGCGATTTACATCTAGGCGAAATCAGTTTGGAATGTTCGCGCGCGGGCGCGGCGGCGGCGGCCTTGTGGGCGACGTTGCAATGCTTTCCGCTGACGGCTGACGGACTCGGCGCGGTCTTGCGCAAGACACGCGAAGCCGCACTGACGTGGACGAAGCTGATTGAAGCGTCAGAGCAATTGCGGTTGGTTACGCCGCCTTCGCTCGACATCGTGAATTTTTATGCGGTGAATGAAGGATTGAAGGCTTCGTCCATCAGTGGCGTGACGCATCGCGTATTTGAATCATTGATGAATGACAAAACGCATCCGCTCTATCTTGCCAAGCTCAACCTGACGCCGCGCCTGCTGGCAGGACACAACATTGAATGGGATGAAAAACAACTGACCGTTTTTCGCAGCGTGTTGATGAAGCCCGAACATTTGGCTTATGTGCCAACCTTGCACGAGCGCGTATTGCGAGCGTTGACAGGTTGAGAGATTACGGAGCAAACGAAATGGAACAGGAAGAAAAAGAATACCCGCACTGGAACCGCGTTTATGCGGTCGTCGTCATTTACACGATCATCGTCATCGGTGCGATTTGGCTATTCTCGAAATCGTTTCAATGAACACAAACAAATGGTTGTCCTATTTCACGGCTGCGCCGGCAGGGTTGGTTTGGCAATCTGGTTTGGCGACGGCTTCGGCGTTGCTGTGGCTGCTGGCCGTACCGCCCTTCGGCATCAGTTGGCTGGCGTGGGTGGCATTCGCGCCATTGCTTTATGGGCTGTGTGACGGCGTGCGCTGGACGCGTGCGCTGTGGCTGGGCTGGCTGACTGGTTTGCTGTTTACGTTTTTCGCCGCGAACTGGATCGCCTATCCGATGATGACGTATGGCGGCATGCCCGCAGTCGCAGCCTACGCCGTAGCGTTTCTGTTCGCTGCGATTCTCGCCTGCTTTCCCGCGTTGTTTGCCGCCATCGTCGCTACGCTGCTCAATCGTTTTGGCGTGTGGGCGTTGGCGCTTGCGCCGCTGGTGTGGACGGCGACGGAATTCGCACGCGCGCTGATCGCGGGCGTTACGTGGAATGCGCTGGGCATGACGCAGGTCAAAACCTTTGCTGTCGCGCGCCTTGCGCAATACGGCGGCGTAGCATTGTTGAGCGCGCTTATCATCGCCGCGAGCGCCTTGCTCGTAATGTTCACCAAAATGAGTAAGCCGCACGTACGCTGGGCTTCAACTGGGTTGCTCTTGTTCGGGGCAGTGTCGTTCTGGCTGCCCGCGCTGCAACCGCCAGCGGCTGTGAGCGGCGTGCCGGTCAACGTACTCGGCGTACAGCCCAACATTCCCGTAGACATTCAACTCGGCGACACCGCGCGTTATTTGCTCAAGACCATTCAACTGACACGCTCCGGCGCAGCCAAAACTAACCCCGATTTGATCGTCTGGGCGGAATGTCCGCTCACGCTATTTTATGAAAACGAAGACGAGACGCGCGCGCGGCTTAACCAGTTGGCGCAAGAAACCAACGCGCATCTCATCGTGAATACGGCGGCGCGTGATGAAGCGAATCACTATTTCAACAGCGTGACCACGCTCACGCCCAAAGGTGAAGCGTTGCGCCGCTACGACAAGATGCGGCTGCTGCCGTTTGGCGAATACGTCCCCTTGCGCGCCGTGTTGGGGCGTTTCGTACCCGCGATGATTGGCGAATTCACGCCGGGCACATCCGCCGTCGTGAATAACTTGCGGCTTGAAACGCAACGAGAGCGCGTTACCTCTGAAGACGCAGCAGGCATCGAACGCAGCACGAGTTTTATTCGCACGGGCGCGTTTATTTGTTACGAAGCGGCTTTTCCAGGACACGTGCGGCGCTACGTGCAACAAGGCGCGACGCTGCTCGTCAACCTTTCTGAAGACGGATGGTTCGGCACGACGGCTGAGAACGAACAGCATTTGTTGCATACGCTGATGCGTGCCATCGAAACCGACCGCGATGTCGTGCGCGTCACCAACACGGGCATCTCGGCCTTGCTCACCGCCGACGGACGCATCGTGGACGCAATGCCATCCAGCAGCGAAGCGACGCAACGCTGGCAAGCCCGTACGCGCAGCACGCAAACGTTTTATACTCGCCACGGCGAATGGTTCGCGTGGCTGTGCGTAGCCGCGAGCTTGCTGGGATTAGGGCTATGTGTTCGCCGGAAAAATTGACATTCCACCAGCGCAGGCATATTTTCCGCACATTGTCGGCTGATTACTTTTTATACGTTCCGGCTTTATACATTTCGGATAAAGCGATTTCAGCGCGACGGCGCTTTCACCGGAAAACGCCGCCGTTATTCACCACTTTTTCGTTGATGAAATTAAGGAGGATGACGAGCTTATGGAACAACCACTGACCTTTGCGGATAGCGAAACTTTCTATCGCCAACTGACGGACCTCGAAGCAAAAGGGGCCGATTACGTCGTAGACACGGGCATTATGGAAGCTGCCAAATTGCCTTTGCGCTTGCTACATCACGTCGGTATTTCAAAAGACGACATCGCACACACACAACACAAAGTCGTCGAAGAAGGCGCGTTGATGCACGATTTCATCGAACCGATGATCGTGAAATTCAACGAAATGACGGGCAAGTTCACGCCGGCACGCGGCTATGAGTTCACCGTGCAGGCTGAGGATTACGACACGATCAAAATTCACGGACGCCCGAAAGCCACGATGGCTGCGGCAGCATAAAAAATGTGGTGCAGGTTCGTAACCTGCACCACATTTTTCTTGATACATCGTGTAGCGCAGGTTGAGAACCTGCGCTACATTTTTTTAACGCACGCGCCGATCAGTCTCTTGCAACGCGCTGCCGAACTTGCGTCCGCCCCACGAAACGCCATCAACGTATTTGCCTGCCGCAGCCACGCGCGCGCCTTTCGACGGTACGCCGCGCTCGGTCAACACCCAAATCTTGCCGGTCTCGTCGCTCAGTTCATACGCGCCGAAATTCAACGCGCCAAAACTATTCGTCACATTGCCGACGAGTCCGACCTCTTTGTTGCGGTAACGCACCGGATCGTTTTGCAGTTTGCTGACCGTGGTTTGTTGCGGGCAGGCCGTTAGGAAAAGCGTGCAAGCCAACAAAGCGGTAATAGTAAAGATGCGAGTCATCATCGTTCCTCCTTCAAAATTCATCCCGTTAAAGTTGCGTCGAAGGGGAGCGAAAGGGGTTACGCTTTCGACGCCGCGCATTATATCTATCGCGGCGCGCGCGTAAACCAGCTTGGCTCAATTGGGTCATTACAATCGCCTCATTCTTTGTTAAGGTTGAGGCTATGGTGCTACTTCCGAAACTTTACGCGATTACCGATACGCAACTTTCCAATTTCACGCACGTCGAAATGGTCGAACGCTTGCTCGCCGCCGGAGTCCGTTTCATTCAACTGCGCGACAAAGAGGCTTCGTCAAAAGAGTTGCTCGACCAAGCGCGGGCCTGTCTCGAACTCACGCGCGCCGCTGACGCCAAGCTCATCATCAACGACCGCGTAGACGTAGCCCTCACCGCCAACGCCGACGGAGTCCATCTCGGACAAGGCGATCTTTCGGTTGAAGAAGCGCGCGAGATTCTCGGTGACGACGCGATCATCGGCGTGTCTACGCACTCGTTGGAGCAGTTCAACGCGGCGCTCAAAACGTCGGCGAATTACGTCGCGGTCGGGCCGGTTTACGCGACGACGACGAAAGAGAATCCCGACCCCGTCGTAGGTCTCGAACTCGTCAAAGCCGCTAAGGCATTGGCTGATCGCCCGCTTGTCGCCATCGGTGGCATCACCATCGAACGCGCGCCTGAAGTCATCGCCGCCGGAGCCGACAGCATCGCCGTGATTTCGGCGTTGTATCCGTGGCCGAAAAAGCTGACGCTCGACAGCCATCCCGACATCAAAAGTCAGGTAAGAAAGTTTTTGACGGCATTGAAATAACGAAACAATGACAGGCACAAGATACCTTTATCAGTGATTACATTTTTCTTCGCGGCTCCGCCGCAGTGATGTGCGGAAAGGCTGTGCCTTTCCGTGACGTTGGCTAGGTTTTGGGGCTACGCCCCCAGCAGTCGGCGGTCAGGCAATAAATCAAAAGCCAGTGGGCGAGATTGCCAAGTGACCATTAGGGGCGTAGCCCCATAATCAATGAAAGCTCTCTCGGAAAGGCACAGCCTTTCCGCACATCACTGCGGCGGAGCCGCGAAGAAAATCTCTCTTTAGTTTTGAGTAGCTCCCGATAGATGCATTTTATACTGTTCCTTATTCATCAAATCATTGAACTATGGTTACGGCTGAAATTCTCGAACAACTCACCCACATCGTCGGCGCGCAATACGTCTCGACCACCAACGACGTGATCGTGGCGAATTCGCAGGACGCATTGAAGCAGGTCTTTTGCGCCGATGCTGTCGTCTTTCCGCGCACTGCCGAAGATATCGCCGCTATTCTCAAGCTCGCCAACGAACAGCTTTTTTACGTCACGGCGCGCGGCGGTGGTGTGGGATACACGGGCGGAGCCGTTCCGATTCGCGGCGGCATTGTCTTGGCGACCGCGCGTATGAATCGCATTCTCGAAATCAATCCCGCCGATCTCGTAGCCATCGTCGAACCCGCCGTCACCAATTACGACTTGCAACAAGCCGTCGAAGCGCAAGGCTGTTTCTATCCGCCCGACCCTTCGAGTTGGCGCGAATCGTTCATCGGCGGCAACATCGCGCTGAACGCAGGCGGGCCGCGTTGCGTGAAATACGGCAACACGAAACAGTTCGTTTTAGGATTGGATTTCGTCACGCCGACGGGCGAGATCATCAAGGCGGGCGGGCGCGTACCCAAAAACGCTACGGGCTTTCATCTCGAAAGTTTGCTCGTCGGCAGCGAAGGCCTGTTGGGCGTTATCACGCGCGCTACGTTGCGGCTGTTGCCCAAGCCCGAAGCGCGCCGCACGGCGCTGGCGATTTTTGAATCGGCGCAAGACGCCTGCAATCTCGTGGCTGATTTCACGAGTTGCGGCATTTTGCCCGTCGCGCTCGAACTGCTCGACCGCACTTCGATCAACGCGATTGAAGATTACGAACCGTCGGGCTTGCCGCGAACTGCCGGAGCTTTGTTGTTGATCGAAGTGGACGGCCTCACCGAAGCCGTCACACGCGAAGCTGAAATCGTCCGCGCGCTGTGCCTCAAGCATCACGCCATCGAATTCAAACAAGCCGCCGATGACGCCGCCGCCGATGCGCTGTGGGAAGTGCGCCGTAAGATGTCTCCGGCAGTTGCGCGCACCGGCGTCATCAAACTCAATCACGACGCGGTCGTGCCGCGTTCGCGTATTCCTGAAATGTTGTCGTTTTTAGAAAAGTTGAGCGTTGAATCCGGCTTTTTGATTCCTACGTTTGGTCACGCGGGCGACGGCAATTTGCACGTCAACGTGATGCTGCCTGACCGTGAAGAAGACACGCGCAAACGCGGCGCGGCGACGGTGAGAAAAGTATTCACCAAAGCGGTCGAACTCGGCGGCACGATCTCAGGCGAACACGGCGTAGGTTACGCCAAAGCACCCTTCCTCGATTTGGCGATTGATGCGCCGACGATAAATCTCATGAAAACGATCAAGCGGGCGCTTGATCCGAACGGCATCCTGAATCCGGGTAAAGTGTTTGAACAGCCGCTGCCCGCACACGAAGTTGGTTTTGTGAATGCGAATGCTGAGTGCTGCTGATTAACGATTCGCAAAACAAGCGAGAAACTCACGGTTTCCATCCATCCCTAAAATCGGCGAATCCATCACGCCTTTTACTTTCCAATTCAGGCTTTCAGCGCACGCGCAAATTTCAGCGACTACGCGCTGTTGCGCAGCTTCGTCGCGGACGATGCCGCCTCTGCCGACTTCGCTGCGGCCAACTTCAAATTGCGGTTTGATGAGCGTGATGATGACGGCTTCGTCAGCGAGCAGTGCAGGCAGCGCAGGCAGAATTTTCGACAGCGAGATGAACGACACATCCATCACGACGAGGGCAAAGCGTTCGGCGAAATCTGCGGGTTGCAAATAACGCGCGTTGACGTGTTCGCGCACTTTTACGCGCGGGTCGTTGCGGATGCGCCAATCGAGTTGGCCGTGGCCTACGTCAAGGGCTACGACGCGCGCCGCGCCGCGCTGCAACAGGCAATCGGTGAATCCACCGGTTGACGCGCCGATGTCCAAACAAACTTTGTCAGTCACATCCACCGCGAACTGATCCAGTGCCGCTGCGAGTTTGAATCCGCCGCGACTGACATAAGGCATCGTCTCTTTGATCGTGAGCGGAGCGTCAACGGCGACGAGTTGTCCGGCTTTGTCGAGGCGTTGCAAGTCGCTGAAAACCTGTCCCGCGAGAATCAGAGCTTGAGCTTTGGTGCGCGTCTCGACGAGGCCGCGTTCAACCAGCAGTTTGTCGAGCCGTTCTTTTTTGGGTTTGCCGTTCATCGTTTAGAGAATTTCACAGGATTGACAGGATTGACAGGATTGACAGGATTTTCAGGATTGACGGGATAAAGTAAGAAGGCGAGCAATGACAACCTTTGCCATCATCCTGTGAATCCTGAACATCCTGTGAATCCTGTGAAATTCAGCTTCTGGCTTTCGAGAGCGAGGATTGCGGAAATCATTGCTCTTGCCTATCTTTACCGCCGCATTCCGCACCCCGCTGAACTCATATTTGGCAGAAAAGGTTTCCGAGCAATGGCGAAAAGCATTCTGGTCGTAGACGACGAAAAAAACCAACGCGACATCCTGCAACTGATTCTCTCAGGCGAACGCGATGCCGAGGGCAATACGTTGTATGACATCAAGACCGCCAGCAACGGGCAAGAAGCCTTGCGCCAGTTCAAGAACGAGAAGTTCGATCTGGTGTTGACCGACCTCAAGATGGCGGGGATGGATGGCTTGCAACTGCTCAACGAAATCTCGCAGCTCGACAGTTCGTTGCCGGTGATTTTGATGACGGCGCATGGCTCGATTGATACGGTCAAAGAAGCGCTGCGCGGCGGCGCGTTTGATTATTTAGAAAAGCCGCTCGAACGATTGAAGCTGCTCTCGACCGTCGCCAACGCCGTCGCCCAAATGCGCGCCGTAGACGAAGAAATCATCGGCGTATCCGACGCGATGGAGCGCGTCAAAAAGATGATCGTCAAAGTCGCGGTGTCTTCGTCAACGGTGTTGATTCGCGGCGAATCGGGTACGGGCAAAGAACGCATCGCGCGCGCCATCCACAAAGCCAGCCCGCGCATCGGAGAACGCTTTCAGGCCGTCAATTGCGCGGCGATCAACGAAAACCTGCTTGAATCTGAATTGTTCGGCCACGAGAAAGGTTCGTTCACTGGCGCGCACGCCGAGAAAAAAGGACTCTTTGAAATTGCCGACAAAGGTACGTTGTTTCTGGACGAAATCGGCGAAATCAACGTCAGCATGCAAGCCAAGCTGTTGCGCGTGTTGCAGGAAAAAGAAGTCACGCACGTCGGCGGCACGCGTTCGATCAAGGTTGACGTGCGCGTACTCGCCGCCACCAACCGCGACCTCGAAGCGATGGTCAAAGACGGACGCTTCCGCGAAGACCTTTATTACCGCCTCAACGTGATTCCGATCACCGTGCCGCCGCTGCGTTCGCGCCGCGACGACATCAAGGTGCTGACCGAACATTTCTTGCGCAAGCACAGCGCTAACGCCGGACGCCCCATGAAATTAGGTGATGATGCGCGCCGTCTGATTCTCGATTACACCTGGCCCGGCAACGTACGCCAACTCGAATCCGCCATCGAACGCGCTTTGTTATTGGCTGAAACCGACGAAATCACTGCCGAAGATTTGCCACTCGAAATCCGCGCGACCATGCCCACCGAAGGCGTCGCCGGATTCAAACTCCCACCCGAAGGCCTCTCGTTTGAAGAGTTGGAACATTCGCTCTTGATTCAGGCGATGGAACAAACCGGCTGGAACATTACGCGCGCGGCCAAACTGTTGGGGCTGTCGTTCAGAACGATGCAATATCGGTTGGATAAGTTCGAGATTAAACGTCCGAACAAGGTGAAAGGCGGAACGGATGGAGAATCAGAAGAGGCTGCCGAATGAATTTGCCTCAGTCGGCCAACAAAAACGGTTTTGCTTCAGCCAGAAAAACTTCCAATTGATCGTGATGAACCCAATGCCCAGCGCGCGGCACTTTGACGAAGCGTGCTTTGGGCAGTGCTGCCAAACGTCCGTCAGCATCGGGCGCAGGGAACGGACTCTCTTCGCCCCAAAACAATAACGTTGGCGCTACGATCTGGCTGAACAGTTCAAGTTGATCGGCGAAGCTGAAGCCCTGTGGCGCAAAGGGGCGCGCGAAGTTGTCAAACTTCCACGAGAGCGAGCCGTCGGCGTTCCAGTTCGTACCGTGCAAGGTCAGATGCCGCGCTTGTTCGTCTGAGAGGTGCGGATTGGCTTCTTGCATGCGCGCGACAGCCGTCTCAAGCGTAGGGTATGAACGCGCTTCGCGTTTTTCGATTTGACGGATTTCTTCAATCCAACGACGCAGCCGTTTTGACGCAGGGTTAAACGCGCGATGTTGCGGAGGCAAGCCGAGGCCTTCGATGGAAATCAGTTTTTTGACGCGTTCGGGATAGGCTGCGGCGTAACTCGACGCGATAATGCCGCCGTAAGAATGTCCGATCAGATAAACTGGAAAAGCGTTGACGACATCGGCGAGCGCCGATAAATCGAGCACGTGTTCGGGAACGGAATACAACGCGCCCGCCGCGTGCGTGCTGTTGCCGTGGCCGCGCAAGTCAGCCGCGATGACGTGAAAGTCTTCGCGCAACGCACGCGCGACCCAATCCCAGTTGCGCGCGTGGTCGAGTCCGCCATGCACCAACAACAACGTAGGCTTGCCCGCCGTGCCGTAATCCCAAAATTGCAGCTTCAAACGATGCGAGTAAAAAAAATGCGAAATTGGTTCCATAGATTTTTGTGGTTTGTCGTGACGATGCTCACGTTAGCGGCTGGCAGCGTGTTTGCGCAACAAGCACAAAACCCTTTGGGCCAGAATCCATCGCCGATGGTCGAACACACGCGACGCCACGAACGGCGCGCGCAAACTTCGCCGCCGGGGCAGCGCGAACGGCTCACTTTCGGTGCGTTGTATTTGCCCGAAACGCTCAAGCGCAAAGCGACCGTGCCGCTGTTCATTCACTTTCATGGAGCCGCGTGGATGGCTGAAACCGCAGCGTCTGAATTGAAAGACACCGCCGTTATCACGGTGCAACTGGGTTCGGGTTCGTCGGTTTATGCGAAGCCCTTTCTCGATCCCAAAGCTTTCGCCGACTTGCTCGCTGAAGCCGAAGCCAAAGCGCAATGCAAGTTCGCGCCACTGACGCTCACGGCGTGGAGCGCGGGTTATGGCGCGGTACGCGAAATCCTCACCGTGCCGGAAAACTTCGCCCGCGTTGAACGCGTGTTGCTGCTTGACGGATTGCATACGGGTTACGTGAACGGCACGCCGGGGCCGCAGGAATCGCAACTCGAAACCGACAAGCTCGCGGTGTTTTTACGCTTTGCGCGTGAAGCCGTCGCCGAACGTAAACAGATGCTCATCACGCATACAGAAATTTTTCCGGGTACGTTTGCGAGTACGACTGAGACGGCGGATTGGCTGTTGCGCGAACTGCAACTAACGCGCAAGCCATTATTGAAATGGGGGCCGTTGGGTACGCAACAACTCAGCGAAGCGAAACAGGGCAACTTTGAGCTTTACGGTTTCGCAGGCAATAGCGCTCCCGATCACGTAGACCAATTGCACGCGCTGTCTGAGTGGTTGCGGCAATGGCGCTAAAATGCGCGCTTCTATCACACGACGTTGAGTCATCGCACAGAGGCGAATACAATCGCTCCCATTATGAATACACAGTTCGTACTCAATTTGCCGGAAGACACTTACCGGCGCGCCGCGCAATTCGCGGCCTATGCTAGACGCGATCTAACTGAAGTGCTTACCGCAACGCTCGCCACCGCGTTGCCTTCGTCGGATGCCATCAATCAACTCAATGGCATTGCCAAGCTGCCTGATCGTGAAGTGCTGGTGCTGACCACCTTGCGTATGGAGCCGAAGGCGGATCGCCGCTTGAGCGAACTGCTTGATCATCAACAAGCTGGAGAACTGGACGACCGCGATGGTGCGGAACTGGCGGCGCTGATGCGTATTTACGAACTTAGACTCCTGAGACAATCGCAAGCACTGGCCGAAGCTGTTGAACGAAAGTTGATCCCGCCTTTGGAGCCATGAGCAGCAAAATCCCTGAAGAGGTCAAAGCCCGTGTTCGCGTTTCAGCCGGTCATCGTTGCGGCTATTGCCTTGCCCAACAACTTTACCTGCTGCTCGTACTGGAAGTGGAACACCTAATCGCGAGTGCGAGCGGCGGCAAGGACGCGGAAGAAAATCTCTGGCTGGCTTGCCGCTTGTGCAATAACGCCAAGGCTACGCAAACGCACGCCCGCGACCCGTTTACCGGCAGGCGCGTCAAACTCTTCAACCCGCGCACGCAACGCTGGAGCCGTCATTTCAAATGGAGCGAAGACAGCACTGAAATCATTGGTCGCACCGCCAGCGGACGCGCTACGGTGGTGGCGTTGAACCTCAACAACGAAATTGCTTTGGTGGTGCGGCGGAACTGGGTGCGCGCCGGATGGCATCCGCCGACAATATAAATTCACTCTTCCAGCAGCTTTCTCACGAACTCACGAACACTTTGCCCTCTGCGCATCCTGCGGGCTATCTGAGAAGTCACGCAGCCCCTTCCTTATTCCAAGTGTTCGTCAGGCGAGAGGCTGACAGAAGGAACGCTGTACGGCTTTTATTATTGGCCGCAAGGATGTAGCGGTCATTCGTTTTCAACGCAAACTGTCCCCGCTCCAGCGGAGCGCAATGTTTATAGAGATTGCAAGCGTCTCGCTGTGGCTCCAGCGGAGCGGCAGGTGGGCAGTGCAGATCGGTGTGATTAACTCACGTTACGCAGTGACGAGGCCAGTAGTAGACTTGACGCATGGAAAAGTCACTATTGGACCTCTACACCGATTATTTGATTAGTTCATGTAGCCAGACGTCAGCAACGGGGTTAGGGCGCTTGTTGGAAGGCGAAATCACTTACGATCAAGTGACTCGCTTTCTGGCTTCTGCGCCTAAAACCAGCGCCGACTTATGGCGTCAAGCCAAGCCGCTGCTGCGGCAGGTAGAGAACACGCAAGGCGTTCTGATTATCGATGACAGCATCGAAGAGAAGCCTTACACCGATGAAAATGAACTGATCTGCTGGCATTGGGATCATAGTCAGAATCGCTCCGTCAAAGGGATTCAATTTCTGACCGCGTTTTATGCGACGGAAAAGATCAAAATACCGCTCGCCTTCGACCTGGTCACGAAAACGGAATCCTATGTGGATCCCAAAACCGGTAAACCGAAACGACGCAGTACCATCAGCAAGAATGAGCGAGCGCGGATGTTGCTGCATATCTGTGTGCATAACCAAGTGCAGTTCACCTATGTGTTGAGCGACCTTTGGTACGCTTCCGCAGAGAATATGAAGTACATCCATCATGGTTTGCACAAACACTTTGTGCTTCCCGTCAAAGAGAATCGCAAGATGGCTCTGAGCCGGGAAGAGCAACAAAAAGGTCAGTTCGTGGCAGTCAGTATGTTGGACTTGCCCGTAGGTACGACCCGTGAAATTTGGTTGGAGGACGTAGTCTTTTCGCTCCTGTTGACCAAAGAAGTCTTCACAAAGGCAGACGGTTCGACGGGGCTACGCTATCTGGTGACAGACGATGTGACGCTTACTTACGACCAAATCACGACGCTCTTCAAAAAACGGTGGAGTGTCGAGGTTTATCACAAATCGCTCAAACAAAACGCTTCGTTGGAGAAGTCGCCGACGCGCACAGAGACGACTCAACGCAATCACTTTTTTTCCAGTCTGTGTGCGTACCTCAAGCTCGAAGGCTTGAAGCTCACGACCGGTCATAACCATTTTTCCTTGAAGTCAAAGATCTATATGGCAGCGTTGCGCTCCGCTTATGACGAGCTTGTCAAACTCAAAGCGCAACCGCTGCCTGCGTAACATCAGTAAGTAAATCTCAGTTCGTCTCGATCAGGCTGAGTAACGTAGCTTCGGTGGCAACTTGGCGATTGACGTTGAAACGCAAACTGGCACGCAACTCGTTAAACTGTTCGATCCATTTTGTAACGCGCGCGAGTCCGATGCGCTCGGCCAAGGCGTTCAGCTTATCGGCTACGTCGGCATTCACTAAGACTGACATGGGCTGTCCGGCGGCGAGCAAAAAGATGTCGCGTAACAAGCGGCTCAACAAATCCAGTTCGCGTTCAAACTCGTCGCGTTCCTTTTTGCCCAGGTACTCAGCCGCCTTGAGCAAACGATAACGGTTCTCGCCTGCCGCGAGAATGTCCAGCAAACCCAACAATACGTTGCGCTCTTGCCGATAGACCGAAAGGTCAAAAGCCGTCGCCTGTCCGATGCGGCCTTCGGTGAGGCGCGCGAGCAATACATTGTCGGGCAGCGGACGTGTGAAATTGGCTTTCAGGTAATCTTCCATTTCTGCCGTGGTCAGCGGAGCGAAATTCAATCGTTGGGAACGCGAGCGAATCGTTAGCAGCAACGCATCAGGCCGAGCTGTCAGCAAAATAATCGTCGCGGTGGACGGGGGTTCTTCGAGCGTCTTGAGCAAGGCGTTGGCGGCTTCTTCACGCAGGTGATCGGCTTCGTCAATCAGGAAGAAGCGATGACGGCCTTCGCGCGGACGAGTATAAATCTCATCGGCCAGCGAGCGCGTTTGCGCGATCTTGATGAACTGTCCGTCGGGTTGCACGGTGACGACATCGCCATAAACGCCTGTGTTAATGCGGCGGCAGACCGGGCAAACGTCGCATCCGTCGAACGTGGTCGCATCTTTGCGCGGTTGTTGGCAATTCACGGCCTTTGCCATCGCCAAGGCGAACTGCCGTTTCCCGATGCCTTCAGGCCCCGCGAAAATCAACGTAGCGGCGTGACGATTCGCCAGCAGCAATCGCTGCAAAACGGATTTGTTGCGTTCGTTGCCGATGAGTTGCGCGAAAGTCATAACGAGTGCGGAATGCGGAGTGCGGAGTGCGGAGTAATGAGTCTTTCCACTTCAACCAGCATAAGTGAATAGGTTTCGTCTATCGTTCCTGCGGCGTTGATGGTGCGTACGCGCTCAGGTTCTTGCGCGGCGATGGCGAGGTAGCCTTGCCTCACCTGTTCGTGAAACGCCGTTGGTTCAAGATCAAGCCGGTCGGGAGCTTCTGCTGTTTGCGATGGTGCATTGCGTTGATGAACGCGCTGCCAGCCGGTGGCTACGTCAAGATCGAAAAGCAGCGTGAGATCGGGTTTGAGTCCGCCGGTGGCGAGGTCAATCAGTTGCTGTACGAGCTGGTGGTCATAGCCGCGCGCGTAGCCCTGATAGGCCATCGTCGCGTCGAAATGCCGGTCACTCAAGACGATTTTTCCGGCGGCGAGCGCGGGTTGAATCAATTGCCTTACGTGTTGCGCGCGGTCGGCGGCAAAGAGCAAAAGCTCCGTCAGCGGTTCGACGGGTTCATCAGTAACGTCCAGCAACACGGCGCGAATCCTGCGCCCCAAGGCTGTGCCGCCGGGTTCGCGCGTAGCCACACACGCCAAGCCGCGCTCTGCCAAATAACTCTCAAGCAAGCGCAATTGCGTAGACTTGCCGCAACCATCAATGCCTTCAAATGTGATGAATTTGCCGCGTGTGGTCATGCTGTAAACGTATAGCGGCGAAGAAGAAATGATGCAGCTTGGAACTGTGCATAGCAGCCGCAAAAGACGAGGTATTTGCGGCTGCCATGCCAGAAAAAGGCGAACTTAGTCACCCGCCGGAGCCGGAGCGTTGGCGGGCGCAGTGGCGGACGGCGCTCCGGTCGGAGCGTGTTCGCGTTGATAATCGCCGCGCGGATGAGTGACGACGCCACGCGGTACGGAAATAGTTGAGATTGCGTGTTTGAAAATGAGCTGTTCGAGATTGCCCGATTCGAGTACGACCGAAAACTTGTCGAAGCTGCGAATCTTGCCTGTTAGTTTGACTCCGCCGACTAAATAAATCGTCACATTGATGCGATCTCGGCGGATAGTGTTGAGGAAGCCATCTTGTACGTTTTGCGAATTCTGAGTTTCCATCGGCTTAAATTGCCCCTCTCTTTTTTGTAATTGAATTGGTTTATTGTTTGTTTGACACCTGAATCGGCTCCGGCACCGAGTCCCCACGAACTCGCGCGGGATAGTACTCGAAAGCCATGCGCCTTGCCAACGACCAAGAGAGTGAAAAGTGAACAGTGAAAAGTGAAAGGTGAAAAGTGATTGTTGGCGATCATTCACTTTTCACTTTTAACTGTTCACTTTGTCTTCGCCATCGGCCCTTCAACACTTTTAGGCACGCCCGTGCCGCCGCGTCTGACCATAATAATTTCAGACATGATGGCGAAGGCGATTTCTTCGGGCGTTTGCGCGCCGATGTCGAGGCCGATGGGCGCGTGAACACGTTGCAACAAAGCGGGCGCGACGCCTTCGCGTTTGAGGCGTTCGCGGATGGTGGTGGTGCGGCGACGGCTGCCGATCATACCAAGATAACGCGCGGGCTTATCAATGACTTCCTGCAAGCAAAGTTCGTCGTGGCGATGGCCGCGCGTGACAATGACGACGTGCGTCGCGGGCGTGATGCGCGACGAACGCAAGGCTTCGATAAAGTCCATCGCCAGCAGCTTTACGTTCGGATCAGGAAACTTGTCGCGCGCGGCGAACTCTGCGCGGTCATCAATCACCGTCACGTTGAAATCGAGCAGGCGCGCAGCTTTGGCTACGGCCTGGCCGACGTGACCGCCGCCGCAAATGATGAGTTGCAATGCAGGCCGCGCAATCTCAAACAGCAAGCGGGATTCGTGTGTTGCGTTTACCACCAACTCGGCGCGTTCGTCAGCGATTAACGCGACGGCTTCGCGCGCGGCGAATTCATTCAACGTCGCATCGTTCAACGAACCGCCCAAAGAACCCGCAATGACTGCGCCTTGCGCGTTGACGATCAGATGCGGCGTTTGCGGCAAGGCTTCGGCGTCGCATGTGAGCAGCGAAATCAATGCGAGCGTTTCGCCTTGCGCTTCGGCTTGTCGCAAATGTTCGGCGGTGGCTTGCGCGGTTAAGACCGGCTGAAACTTGGGTGACCAGATTTCGATGAAGACTTCCATCTCGCCGCCGCAGACCATGCCTTCTTCGTCGGGCGGTACGTCGGGGTTGTCGCGCAATGTGAAAGCGCACAGGCGTGCGGCGTTTTCGTAAAGGGCTTCTTTGGCTTCGGCCCACACGTCGGCTTCGACGCAACCGCCGCCGACTGTGCCTTGCATGCGACCGTCTTCGTGGACGATGAGCTTCGCGCCTTTGCCTTGGGGCGTAGAGCCTGCGGTCGTCACGATGTTGGCAATCGCCAGCTTGCGTCCGGCGGATTGGGCGCGCGTAATTTCGTCGTAAACTTCAGTCAGTGTGAGCAAGGCCATAGGTTCTCAAGCGGGTTGCAACTTATACAAAACAATTTCGGGCGGACAATCTAAACGCACCGGCATGCCAATCGTACCGATGCCGCGCGTCGTATAAATTTGCATCGCGCGGCATTGGTTCATACCAATGGCGTAACGCTGCCCGTAATCAGAATCAATATGCGGCGCACCCAACAGCGGAATGCGAATCTGTCCGCCGTGCGTGTGGCCTGACATCATCAGGTCAACGTGCGCATTTTTGACGGCGAACTCTTCGATGAAATCAGGATTGTGCGCCAGCGTAATTTTCGGCTCGTCGGTAGGGATGTCGCGCAGCAGTTTCAGCACATCCGTTGAGCCGTAATAAAGGTCGTCTACGCCGAGCAGCGAAAGTTTCGCGCCGCGCAATTCGAGGCGTTCGCGTTCGTCGAGCAACAGGTTGATATTCACACGACGCAGCGCACGCGCGACGTGGCCTGCGCCTTGATAATAATCGTGATTGCCCAACACGGCATAAGTGCCAATGCGCGGTTTGAGTTCGCTCAACACGTCGGCGCAAGGTTCGATATAAGTGCGGCTGCCATAAGTGAAATCGCCCGTCAGGGCTACGAGATCGGGTTGTTGCGCGTTGAGCAAATTAACGCAGCGGCGCAAATAATCAGCCCCCGTATAAATGCCGTGATGAATGTCGCTGAGATGTCCGATGGTTAAGCCGTTGAATTCAGGCGGCAGATGGCGAATGGCGACGTTGATGTGCGAGATGGCTACGTTATGGCTGACGGCGTAACCATATCCAAAACTCGCTGCGCCCGCCGTGGCAACTGTCGCGGCTGACAGCTTGATGAACTTGCGACGTTGCGGCGAAAAAGACGTTTGCCACTTGCGCGTGAGGCCAGTGAGCAAAGGCAGCTTATTCATTGCCGCTCGCTTTGCGCGGACGCGACGCTGCCGGTCGCAGGTAAGGCGGATCAGGCACAATAATGATTTCGATCACCAGCGCCGGATCAAACGACTTGCTGGGCGGACGTTCGATCATGCGTTCGCTCGTCGTGCTTTGTCCGAGTTGAACTTTTTCGAATACAAAAAATTGCGGCTTGGTCGCTTCGATGCTGACCAACTGCCAGCTTTCATCAAAGACCTGCCCCAGTTGCAACTTGTCGGGTTCAGGCGGCTGACTGAGGCCGACCATGCCGAACTCATCCAGCGTCAGAGCTTGCAGTTCGGGTACGAAATCAACGTGGGTTTTTTGCGCGCGTTCCTGCACGAGGCGGCGCAACAACACAAAGCGTGCTTTGCTCAAGGTGTGTTCTTCCCGGGTGATTTCGCGGTGTTGCCATTGGTAATCCAACTCGCTCAACTCTTCGCGCAAGCTGGTCAGATAAGCCGATACGACCGGGCCGTAATAAATCTTTTTGGATTGGGCGGGAATGACGGTGAGGCTACCAAACGCGAGAATGATGACGATGAATAACTGCCTGTGCATAACGTGAAACATAACGTAAAACCGCTGGTTGCCTGAAAAATTTGGAGCCGCCTCGGATTATGGCGTATGCTTTTTTCGCCGGTCAAGCACGGTTTCTTATCACTGTATGTCGAACTCACCTGCCCACATTCGTTTCGCTGACGCCGCCGATGCCGCGGCACTCGCGCAGTTGGCGCGCGCGTTGCTCGCGCATGAACGCGCGCTCAATGCCACTTACGACCTGCATCCGTGGGCGGCCAACGAGACCGAACTGCACAAACAATTGCGCCAACCCGATACGCGCTTTTTTGTTGCTGAACAGCGGGCCGAGCAAGGCGACGTGTTGGTGGGTTATCTCAAAGTCGTATTGCATAACGCCACGTTCACGCGCGCCGAAATGGGCTGGCGACACTGGGGCCAAACGGTTTTCATTCATTGGGCGAAGAGTGTCATTGATGCTTCGTTACAACGCCCGCGCGCGAATGCGACACCGCAGGGCGGTTATATTGCCGGAGCATTCGTCCTGCCCGAATGGCGGCGCTCGCACACCGGTCACGCGCTCGTCGCGGCGGCAGAAAACTGGTTGCGGGAAAAAGGCATGGCGACGAGCGAGTTGCACGTGCTATACGCCAACGAGTCAGCGCGCGAGTTTTGGGCGAGTCTGGGTTATGAACCGTTGGCGCTGGGCTTGCGCAAAAAGTTATCGCCTCAAAACCATGAAACCAACAACCAAACTCAGTTATGAATTCGACTGCTGAAAATCGCCGTCCGATCAAAGCGCGCTCTGCGTCGTGGACGCAGGGCTTCGCCCGTTGGCTGGCGCAACGCAGCATTACGCCCAATCAAATTTCAGTGGCGAGCATCGGCTTTGCCGCGTTGGGTGCGGGGCTGTTGTGGCGCGTGCCTTCGTTGATGGGATGGCTGGGTTGCGCGGCGTGCATTCAGGCGCGGTTGCTGTGCAATCTGTTTGACGGAATGGTCGCGGTCGAGGGCGGCAAGCGGTCGGCGGTCGGCGAGCTTTACAACGAATTCCCTGACCGCGTAGCCGATTCGTTGCTGTTGGTCGCATTGGGTTATGCGAGCGGCTGGTCGTGGCTCGGTTGGTTTGGCGCATTGGCGGCGGCGCTCACGGCTTACGTGCGCGTATCGGGCGGCGCGTTGGGGTTCGCGCAGGACTTTCGCGGGCCGATGGCGAAGCAGCATCGCATGGCCGTGCTGACCGTCGCCTGTGTTGTCACCGTGTTTGAAAATATGTTGAACGGTTCGCGTTACGCTTTGCGCACCGCCGCCGCAGTCATTGCCGTTGGCGCAGTGTTGACGTGCTTCACGCGTACGCGCGCCATCGCGCAACAACTCAAAGAGACCAGGTAAACCGATGTTGATTTCGCGCGGAATGATTCTGGCGGTGAAACTTTTGATCGGCGCTTATCCGCGCTGGCAGGGTTGCGCGCCCCACGAACGCCAGCGCATTTATTTCGCCAATCATTCCAGCCATCTAGATGCGTTGACGCTGTGGGCGGCGCTGCCTCCGGCCTTGCGGCGCAAGACGCATCCGGTGGCCGCGCGCGATTATTGGGACGTGACGCCGTGGCGTCGTCATCTGGCCGTGAACGGATTCAACGCCGTCTTTCTTGAGCGCAAGCCGAAAGCCTCGGACGGCGATCCATTGCAACCGCTGGCAGATGTGCTGGCGCGCGGCGATTCGTTGATTCTCTTCCCCGAAGGCACGCGCCATCACGAAGCCTTGCCCGGCGAATTCAAGGGCGGGCTTTATCGTCTGGCGCAACGCTTCCCCGCAGCCGAACTCGTGCCGGTCTATCTCGAAAATCTTTATCGCAGCATGCCGAAAGGTACGCCGATGCCTGTGCCGCTGATTTGTTCGGTGCGTTTCGGGGCGGTGGTCGAGCGCGATGATGACGAAACGAAACGCGACTTCCTCACCCGCGCGCGTGCGGCGGTGATTAACACTGCGAGTCAAACCACATGAATCCACAGCAAACTTTTTATTGGGCGCTTGCCGGAATCGCCGCCGTTTTATTGCTCGCCACCTTCATCGGTTGGCTGATGGCACGGCGTGCGCAAAGTGAAACGAGCCGCAACACCGTCGCCAATCTCAACGCACGCATTCGCGCGTGGTGGGCGATGATCGCGCTGTTCGGCTTCGCGTTTTGGCTGAACAAACCGGCGGTGCTGGTGCTGTTCGCACTGGTTTCGTTTATGGCCTTGCGCGAATTCGTGACGCTGACGCCTACGAAACCGGGCGATTACCGGCAGTTGTTCCTAAGCTTTTTTATCATCCTGCCCGTGCAATATCTTTTGATTGGCATTGATTGGTATGGCTTGTTTTCGATCTTCATTCCGGTCTTCGGCTTTCTGATCGTACCCGCTTATACCGTCGTGCGTGCGCCTGACCTTGACGACTTCCTGACGCGCATCGCCAAGGTGCAATGGGGCGTAATGCTCGCGGTCTATTGCATCAGCCACGCGCCCGCGTTGCTGTTGCTCAAGATTCCCGGTTACGAAGGGCAAAACCTCTTGCTGTTGATGTATCTGCTGCTGATCGTGCAAATGAGCGACGTGCTGCAATACGTGTTTGGGAAGCTGTTCGGCAAGACACCCGTTGCGCCGTTGGTGAGTCCGGGCAAAACGGTCGAGGGCTTCATCGGCGGCGGACTCAGCGCGACGTTGCTGGGCGCGGCCTTGTGGTGGATGACGCCTTTTCGTCCGCAACAAGCGGCGGGCATGTCGTTCGTGATTGTGCTGATGGGATTTCTCGGAGGCCTCACGCTTTCGGCCATCAAGCGCAGCCTCGGCGTCAAGGATTGGGGAACCATGATCGAAGGCCACGGCGGCGTGCTGGATCGTCTGGATTCAGTCAGTTTCGCCGCGCCGATCTTCTTTCACCTGACGCGATATTTTTTTGTACCGTAACGCGCAATCGCGCGTTAGCCAGATAGCATTACTCGATAGCATTACTCGATAGCATTACTCGCCCGCCGTCCGCGTGGGCATCGGAATAACAGGAGGAATAAAGCCAATGAAAAAGCTGAAGCTATTTGCCGTTAGTTTGTGTGTCGTTGTCACCGCCGCCTCGTTCGCGTTGGGGCAGGTGACTGAACCCGTGACAACACCCCCGACATCACCCGCGACAACAGAAGTTGCGCCGCGCGTCGTAGCGGCGGCCAATGACCGCGACGAACGCACCGTCAATGCCTTGCTGCTCGAAGTGCGTATGTTGCGCATCGCGCTGCAAACCGTGAACACCAACAGCAAGCGCATTCAATTGCTGGGCGAGCGCATCCGTTTGCAACAAGGCCGCGTAGACAAAGTCGCCGCCGACATTGACGAGACGCGCGATAAAATAGGCAACGTAGTGATACAGCTAGCGAAGCTGGCTGAGATCGCCAAAGAGTTCGAGATACAGATTCGGCAGGAATCGGTGCCGATGCGCCGGGCTGAGCTGGATCGGCAATACCGCATCTCGCAACTTGAAGTCGGGCCGTTACGACTGCGCGAAAATCAATTAAAAGAACGCGAAGCGCAATTACTCAATTTGCTGGGCGCAGAAAACGGTAAGCTCTATGACTTGCAGGAAAAAATGAACGGACTCGACGCGGAGTTTGAAGCCGAAGCCGCCGCCGAACGCAAAGCCAACCGCACGCCACGACGTTAACGCAACGCCAACAGAGCGTCAGTCAATCGTTCGACCGAAAGGACGAGCCATTTGCCGGCTTCGTTGAGTTGACCTGCTGTCGCGTTTTGCCGCGCGTTCGAGAGCGGTTCAACCGCGTAAGAGACCTTTAGGTATTGCACCTGCAAGCGCGGGTTGGCTTGCAAGCGGGCTACGACTTTGTCGAGTCCGGTGGCGAGATCGGCGATGTTGGCGACGAGGGCTTCGCGGCCTTTGCGCGCTTGCTCAATGGCAGCGGCAGATGCACGCCCTTTCTTTTCTTCTTCCGCAGCCATTTCTAAACTGTTCATCACCTTGCCATAAACAAACGTGAAGCGCGTGATGAGTTTGATTTGTTCAGCCACGAGCGCGGCTTCGGCGGCCAGATTGATCGGCGGCTGTGCGGGTTCGGCGGGTTCAAGGCGCGGCTTGATACCTTTGGCGGCGGGCTTGACGACTTTCTTGCCTTTCTGGGCCAACGCCGGAGTCGCAACGAAAAGCGCGAGCGCCAATAATAAAAGAACTGGGAGCTTGTGATGATGCAAAGGGAAAATCCTTTCTCTTCGCCGTGCCTGCACACGAGCGCGCGCAGGCACGGCGAGAAAACGAGTCGTTAAAAAATACGCCGCACGATGTTGAAGCCAATCGTCACGCCTTGAATGCGGTCATCGGCGAATTGCAAGCCGCGCGTTTGCGAGCGCTGTGACATCGTTGTGCCGGGACTGTTGCTGAACACCAGCGCGAAGCCGTGCCGTTTTGAGGCGCTGGCTTTTTGAATCGCAAAACTAAAGACAGGATGGTTAATGCCAACGTCGCCGTCACGATAGCGCGACTCGTTATTCAGCCGATGATTGATCTCGGTCATGATCGAAACCGAAGGCAAAATCTTGACGGCCAAGCCTCCGCCCAGCGCATAAGCCGTCGTACCTTTCGCATTTCTTTCTGGTGAAACCGTGAACGGACGGTCGCCCAATGTAATCGTCGGCGTGACGTAAACCTGCGCGTATTTTGTGATGCTCCGCGCAAAGGTGAAATCGAAACTCGTGGCGAAATTACGCTGAAAATTGTCGCGGCCTTCCAACCCGACGCGCGTTTGGAAAGAGATCGGATCGCCTTTGCTTTCCTGCAAAAGCTGCGCTCCGGCAGTGAGTTGAATCGCGCGCCCCAAATCGCCGGGCGAACGATAAGCGCCGATGTGAATGCGATCAGTCACGCCGTAAACTACGCCAAACGACGGATAGGCAATCGTGTCCAAGCCAAATAATCCGGCCTTGTCAGTCGGTTCGCCGAAGGGGAAACGGTGCGTGAAATCAGTCCACAGCGAACCTTTCGGAATCGCTACTGCCGAGGGCAGCGAAATGACGCGCACGTCAATCGGCTTGTATACATTGGGCTTTTTATCATCATCCGGGGTCGGGCTGGGTTTCGGTTCGGCTTTGGCGACCATCGTCGCAGCGCCTTCCGCCGCCTTCACCGTTTTGCTTTGCGTGTTGATGACGTAACGCTTGCCGTTGATCTCGACCGTCGCTTCGTTGTCGCCGGTGAAAGCGACGTTGGGCGCATCCTGCGCTGAAGCAAAGTAATCAGGAAACTGCTTGCGCAAGCCGTCGGTGATTTTGTGATCGGCTGCCGCAAAGGCCTGACCGAACGCATTGCGCGGCCCGCCACCTGCGGGGTTGGTGTGACAGACAGCGCACTTGCCTTTCATTTCGGCTTTGGCAAGCGGGTCGGCGTTATAAACCTTCAGGTAATCGGGAAAGGCTTTGGCTCCACGCGCGACGAGCAGGCAAGCGCAGCACAGCAGCGCTAATTTGAAAATACGATTTTTCGACATAATGATAACTCCACTAGAAATTTTCGGTAATTGGGTTGTTCGAGATTCAGCTTCGAGATTCAGCCGTGCAAAGCTAGTCAGAGTCAAAAACGCATTTCACCGTTTATTTATTTCGTAAGTGCAAGCTGGGGGGAATGAGAAAGTGGCTTGCAATAATGTTGGGCATTATTGAAGACAGCCTAACGCGAAAGCAAACCGCCGGATGAACGCCAACTTCACGTATGCTTGCGCGTTTCGCCAACTGCTGGCTATAGTTTCGCTGCTTTTCCCGCACAGTTTCTTATGTTGCAAAATCAAGTGGTCGTCATTACCGGAGCTTCATCGGGCATCGGCGCGGCATCGGCGTTGGCTTTGGCACAACGCGGCGCGCGGCTGTGTTTGCTGGCGCGTTCGACTGAGAGGCTCGTCGAAATCGCCGATGCCGCCCTGCGACAGGGCGTGGCGGACGTATTCATTCAAAGCTGCGACGTGCGCGATGAAGCATCGGTCAACGCGGCGATGGTGGCTTCGCACGCACGCTTCGGACGCCTTGACGCGCTTATCAACTGCGCGGGCTTGAGTTTGAACGGCGCGGTGAACGGTTACGCGCTCGACGATTGGCGCACAGTCATCGAGACGAATTTGACGGGTACGTTTTTATGTTGCCGCGCGGTGTTGCCCTTTATGTTGCAACAAGCGGCTGAACCTTTGCGCGGACAGATCATCAATCTTTCATCGGGCGCAGGCCGCAACGGCATCAAGCACATGGCGGCTTATTGCGCGGCGAAATTCGGCGTCATCGGTTTTACCGAATCGCTGGCGCACGAGGTACGCAACGATGACATTCGCGTCGCAGTGCTGCTGCCCGCTTCGACGGCGACGAATTTTTCCAACACGGCGCGACGAATGGATGAAGCAGCCAACACGCACGACATTGGTTACGCGCTGACGGCAGCCGAAGTCGCCGAAGTCATGGTGGCGATGCTCGCGCAACCGCCGCAAGCATGGATGAGCGAAGTCTTGTTGCGTCCGCTGAATCTGGAACGCAAGCGAACGGTTTAAGCTGTGGCACAAGATGGTATCTTGTGCTGTGAGTGAGGCGTTTTTCGATGTGGCACAAGATACCATCTTGTGCCACAGGCAAGCTGCGAAAAGGAGCAAGAAGCAATCGCCTATGGCCTCAATGGTAAACGATACGATTTTCTGTCCGGGATGCGGCATTACGCTCAGGCCGTTTATGAGTCGTTGTCCGCGTTGCGGCATGGAACGCCCCGGCGCTACGCCGCCGCTTGAGCCTGTGCCTATTGCCGCTCCAGCGCCGCCTGACATCGCGCCCGTCGCACCAAACGCTAACGTGCCAGTGATGACCGTACCGCTAATGACAAGCCATACGAATCTGCCAGCTTCAGGGCCAGCTTCAGGGCCAGCTTCCGCGCCGCCGGGCGCTACGATGGGTACCTTGCCCTTTCGCGCCAATGCCTGGGGTTCCGAACCGCCGCCCAATACGACAGCACGCACCAGCGTCGTACCGATGGAAGGCCAGCGTCGCCGTGCCTTGATGACTGATGAAGCCGCTGTCGCGCCGCCGCCCGACACGATTTATATGTCGCCGCCTGATGAAGTGCGGCGCTTTCCGCTGTTCACACCTGCGCAATGGAAGCTCTTGCTCGCTGGTTTGTTTCTGCTCGCGTTGGGTTCGGTGCTGGGCTATCTGGTGTGGTCGCGCGAAAAACACGATTCAGGCGGCGTGATGATTACGCCCAACGCAGTGGGGCAAGCAAACGCCACCGATCAAACGCTGTTGCCGCTCGCTGCGCCGACGGTGGAGATGTCGAGTGCCAGCCCTACGCCTGAACTCGCGCCGATGGTCGAAGGCGATCAGGCGCTTTATCAGGAAGTCAAAAAAGTGCTGTCGGCTTACAACCCGATTTATCACTCGCGCTATCAGGTCGCGGTCAAAGACGGCGTCGTCACCATCAGCGGCCCTGCCGACAATCAGCCCGAAAAAGACGGCGTCAGCAACGTCGTCAAAATGGTCGCGGGCATCAAAGATTTCAAAAATAACCTGACGGTCAAAGCCGATGCGTTAGCCGCCGCCGCAGGCTTGCCAGCCACAAACACAGCATCGAATAACCAAACGACTTCACCGACAGCAACGCCGACGACTGAAAACAATCTCGCCAACCAGCAAGCCGCGCTCGAAGCCGAACGCCAGCGCCTCGCGCGCGAAGCCGATGCCCAGCGCCAACGCGAAGCCGAGTTCCAACGCTTTCGCGAAGAAGAGCAAAAGCGGCGTCCTAGCGACAAGGCCAGCGACAACAACGAACGCCCGCGCGTCGCCGCAGTTGAGGCGACACCCGCGCCTGCCGCAACAGCGCCAACCACGCCGCGCACCTTGCGCTCTGGCACCGTCGCGTGGAGCGGCATCGTGGACGGCGTGGACGAAATCATCATCACCGGCGGTTCCGCTTCAGTGCGTCATCGCAGCGGCGAAGCCATCCGCGAACCGCGTGCTTCGTTTAGCGCGCCCGTGCCGCGTGCGCCCGTGGTGGTGAAGCTGCTCAATCAAACCGGACGCGGCGACCTTTCGATCATTCAGGAACCTTCGGCGGCCAATGGTTACACGACCATCGTGCGGATTGACGATACGCGCGAGAACGGCGGCAAGCCTTATCAGTTCACCTTGCGCTGGACGGCAGAGTAATTTTTCGTATCCGGCCTCTCAGGCAAAGCGTATTGGTCAATTCACGTTGGCTGCTTTCTCCACCACCATAATGAAGTACCTGGCATTTTTTTTATTAGCTCTCGCTAGCTGCGCCGTGTATGGGCAATCCATTAACGACGCCGACCCGCAATCCAAGCCCGCCGCACCTAAACCTACGCCGACACCGACACCGGCGCGCCGTCCGCCCAGCGAATTGCAAAAAGCGTTAGAAGAGTTTCGCGTTCAGATGGGTTCGACCAACGGCAAAGGCGTCACCACCGCCGGACGCATGAAAGCCGCCGGACGTCAGAACGCTTTGACCGGGCGCGTCTATGAAAACTTGCGCAACGATTTGTTCGACGCGATTCCGCATCAGGTGCGCCAGCGCGGCGGCACGACCAAGTCGCTGTTGCGGCGCAATCAATTCGGCTTCACGGTGAGCGGGCCAGTGCGCATGCCGTGGCTTTATGACGGACGCGGCAAGACCTATTTCTCTTTCTCTTACGAAGGCACGCGCGAACGCATCGCGCAATCTTATCTGTTCACCGTGCCGACTGACCGCCAGCGTCTCGGCGACTTTTCTGATCTCGTTGACAGCGCCGGACAACCGCTCACGCTTTACGATCCGGCGACGACGCGCGTGAATCCGAACTTCGATCCGACGAAAGCGATTGCGCTCAACAACCTGCAATACCTGCGCGATACGTTCGCGGGCAACGTGATTCCCGACAATCGCATGGACGCGACGGCGCGCGCGCTCACGGCGCTTTATCCCAAAGCCAACATCGCCATCGGGCCGTTTTTGCAGAACAACTACACGATCAATTCGCCCTTCGCCAATCGCGCGAACGGCGTCATCACGCGGCTCGATCATCGGCTGAATGAAAAACAGCAACTGAGTTTTTCGATGAACGCTTCGCGCGGACGCCGCCTCTCACCTGAGTTCTTTTCGGGGCCGGGCAATTCAGGAGCGCCGAGTTACGATTACGAAAACGGTCAGATCAGCGTGCAAGACACTTACACCGCGTCGCCCAAAATCGTATGGAACTTTCGCCTCGGCACGAGCTACAACAGCCAGACATCTATCACACAAAAGATAGCGCAAGGCGATGCGGCGGTTGATTATCCCAAGCAATTCAATCTCTCTGGCGTATTCTCAAAAGCCTTGCCGCGTTTTTTCTTCAGCGGCAATTACCTTTCGTTAGGCCCGCGCCAGCCGGTGTTTCGTGACCGTTCGTATAATTACAACGCGACGGCAGGTGTCTCAATCAACCGCGACGCGCACACGTTGCGCATCAACGCGCAAGCCCGCCGCTACTTCGCCAACGTATTCAGTCCGACTTCACCCGCCGGTTCGCTGACCTTCAACACGGCGCTCACGGGCTTGCCGGGTTTGCGCAACACGGGCAATGGCTTCGCTACGTTTTTGCTGGGGCAGGTCGCGCGCGCCGAAGAAACCATCGTGCTGCATCCGTCTTATTGGCGGAACAATTTCGTTGACCTAAACGCCTCTGACGACTATCGCGTGCGTCAGGGCTTGACGCTTAACGTTGGCATGAGTTTTGAAATCTCTACGCCGCGCGTTGAGAAATACGACCGGCAATCCACTGTCGCGCTCGACCGCATCAATCCTGCAAACGGCAAACCGGGCGCGTTGATCTTTGCCGGACGTGCCAACATGGGGCAAAGCGTCGGACGCGGCTTGCAACCGACGACAGCCCGCTTGGAACCGTCGGCCAGCTTGAGCATCAATCCGTTCAACGACCGCCGCACCGTTGTGCGTATGGGTTACAGCCTGAATTATGAAAGCTATGTCGTGACAGGCGCGGCGCGGCATTTCGGTACGCAGGGCTTCAACGCTTCGCCCGTGTTCATTTCGCCCAACGAACAGTTGCAGCCCGTCTTTCAACTGCGTGCGGGCTTGCCGCTTAACTTTCGTTTGCCGCCTGATCTCGACGCGACCGCCGCGAACGGCACCGAACCCGATTTCATCAATCGCAACGGCACGCTGCCGATTGACCAGCAATGGACGTTCAGCGTGCAACGCGAACTGCCGCACGCGCTGCAACTCGAAGCGCGTTACACCGGCACGCGCGGCACGCAGCAATACGTTGATAGTTTGATTCGCGTGAACCCCTATCGCGTGTCGTTGCTGCAATACGGCGAGCGTTTATATGACGACGCCTTTCGCAATTCGCTGCGCCCCTTTCCGCACTATCGCAGCTTCGATTTAGGCGGGCTTTATCCGGCGGGTGACAGCGAAGGTCACGCGCTCAACCTCACACTCGACAAGCGTTTGTCGCAAGGTTTGTTCGGTCGGGTGATTTATCGCTTCAGCAAGCTGATGGACAACTATTCGTCGGGCTTGCCGCAAGACCCTGACAACCTGCGCGAAGAATGGTCGCTTTCGACGGGTGACATCACGCATACGCTGTCAGTGAATTACACGTATGAATTGCCCTTCGGCAAAGCCAAACCCTTTCTCAACGACGGCAGCGTGCTTGCCAACGTTCTCGGCAGTTGGAGTCTGAGCGGCATTACTTCCGTAGTCGGCGGCAATCCGTTGAGCATTCGCCCGCTGTTTAATCGCACCGCTACGTTGGTTGGGGGCTTGCGCGCCAACGTCGTCGCGGGCGTCAACCCACACGTTGAAAATCCGACTGCCGAACGATGGTTCAATCCGGCGGCGTTTGCGCAACCCGACGATTTCACGTTGGGCAATGCGGGTCGCACGCACCCAACGCTGCGCGGCCCGATTGAACAATATCATCACCTCTCGCTCACTAAGCGCGTCGAAATCACCTCCGACACTTCGCTCGAATTCGTAACTGAGTCGTTCAACTTTCCCAATCACGCCAACTTGAACGAACCTGATACGCGCATCGGCCCGGCGGCGAGTCCGAACGCAAACGCAGGCCGCATCATCGGTTCGACAGGCGGACGGGTGATGCAGATGGGGTTGCGGATTTTGTTCTGAGGCGGAATCGAGAGTGGTGCGCTAGAATGCGAATGTCTCAATGAAAGGAGCTATGAGATGAAAGTCGAAAATATTGCAGCTAGCGAATCGCAGACCATCGTTTGGCCTGAACCGCAAACGGAATGGCAAACTAAGTTACTATCGTTGATGAAAGCACTGGACGATTCTGGTACTCCGAAACTTACTGCCAAAGAAATAGCGGATTACCTTGAACATCCGCAACCAAAGGAGTCTCTGATGAATTTACAAACAGGTACGATTGAAATCACCGGGTTGAGCGCCGAAATTTTACTGGCGATAGATCAACGAGCCACTGCCGCAGGCCATACGACAGATGAGTATTTGCGCACGATGGTTGAGCAGCAATACGCAGAGCTAAATTTCTCTGCTGAAGAAACTGAGTTGTTGCGTAAGAAGTTGCAGGCAGTGCGCGCTCAAATGGACCAGGGAAATTACCAAGCCTATCCCTCGGTTGACGCGATGATGGATGACATTGAGGCCAAGATCGCACAGCGGGCGCAGCAAAGGCAGAATGGCGGTTCTCAATGAAACGGGTTTTCCTCTCAGCCGATGCGGAGGACGACCTGATGGCGATTGGCGATTACCTGATGCAACACAGCCCTGCTGCCACTGTTCGAACCATGAGAATGCTGCGCCAGAAGATAGATTTACTCCCGTCGTTTCCTGGCTTGGGTATCGCCCGCGACGATCTGCTATTGGGGTTACGCTGCCTGATCGTGAAGCAATATCTGATTTTCTATCAGTCATCCGATGACCTGCTTGAAATCATTCACATTCGTCACAGTTCGCAATCACAAGACAATCTGTTTCCGTTTTGAGGAAGTAACTTTGCTGGCTCAAAAATACCACCGTTTCACGTTACTGTTTTTTTCGGCATTGGCTTTTTCCGTTGCCTCATTCGCGCAAACTCCACCTGCCAACCCGCCCAACAAACCCCAACTCAAAATTCCCGTCTGGATTGAGACCGAAGAAAACCAGTTCTGGCTCGAAGGCAAGCGGCAATCGTTCAAGGTTTTTCTCGACGATCAAGAAGTTGCGCTCAAGAACCTGCAAGGCCCCACGAGCGGCACGATCTTGCTGGTCGTCTTCGACACCGTCGTTGACCTCACCCGCATCGAACTCGCCCGCCACGCAGTCACCGAAGCCTTGAAAAACCTGCCCGAAAATCATTGGGTCAGCTTGTTCACCGCGCAGGACGGCTTGAACGTATTGCTCGAACCGACAGCCAATCGCACGACGCTCGCCGAAAAGATCGCGGCGATTCAGGTCAACGGACGCGCGGGCTTGCTCGACACCCTTGAACCCGTAGCCCGTCTCGCCGTGAGCATGCAACAGAAAGCCAACGTACGCGTGAGCGTGCTTTACGTCACAGACACCGGCGTAGCCAATTACCGCGCAGACATGCTCAATCCCGTAGTCAATTCGAGCGACACGGGCGATCTCAGCCGCCGCTTCGCCGACCGCGCCGTGCAAGAACGCATGAGCCGTATGGCGCAGGATTTATCAGCCTTCACGATTCCTTTTTTCATGCTGCATCTCGAATATCGCGCCGACACGTTGAACCTCGCCTATCAAAGCGGACTCGAACGCATCGCCAACGACTCGGGCGGAGCCGCGCAATTCTGTCGCACGAATGATGAAATCGTGCCTTCGTTGGAATTGTTGTTAAAACGTTTGCGGAGCGGTTACGTGCTGAGTTTCGATGCGCCCAAACGCAAGCGGGCGGCGGCGAAGTTGCGCGTTACTGTGATGGATGCAGCCAATCAACCGTTCGAGCGCGTCAAGCACGCCGACCAAATTACGCTGCCAAAGAATTAACTTTCGCCACGCATTAGGGCGGCGTACTTCGGCGGAAACGCGCAGACGCGCCCAGCGCCGTTCACTACGATGTGATGGGTTTCGCCTTCAGCCAGCAGCGCGTCATCCGCAACGCGACGCACTTCATACGCAAAACTAACGGCCCGGCTGCGCAAAGCGAGTACGCGCGAACGAATGCGCAATTCATCGTCGTAACGCGCAGGCTGCCGATAAGTCACGCGGCATTCCGTCACGGGCAGAAACGCGTCGGCTTCCTTTTCCATATCGCGGTAATTGAACCCGTAAGCGCGACACAGCTCGACGCGACCTACCTCAAACCAGACGAGGTAGTTCGCGTGATAGACCACGCCCGCTTGATCGGTTTCGGCATAACGAACGCGAATGCGCGTTTCATTCCAGTCGTGCCCTGCTTGTTTTGCTGATTGGATTAACATAATTGAACTTGTGAAAATAAGGCGAGCGGATGATAGAGTAATTTCGTATCTAAAAAAACGTTGGCGAAACGATGAACCTAGAATTACTAATCAAACTAAGTCCGTTAATCGTAGCGACGCTGCACGGTTACGGCGCGGCGTGGCTGGCCGTGA